>NZ_LNCQ01000036.1:0-126512 GCF_002831785.1 Allobosea sp. FBZP-16
GCGCAATGGCGGGGCGCGCGAGGGCGCAGCACCCGGCGGGCAGGGTTCCCCGGCCGGCGGATCGGGTGCACAAAGACCGCAAGCGCAGCCATGACGGGGCAGCCGCGATGAGCGTGTCCGCGCCTTTCATCAGCCGGCCGATCGCGACCTCCCTGCTCGGCGTCGCGGTACTGCTCTGCGGCATCCTCGGCTATCTGCGCCTGCCGGTCTCGGCCCTGCCGCAGGTCGATTTCCCGACCATCCAGATCACCACGCAGCTTCCCGGGGCGAACCCCGAGACGATCGCGTCGCTGGTGACGGCGCCGCTGGAGCGGCAGTTCGGGCAGATCCCGGCGCTCTCGACAATGTATTCGCAGAGCTCCTTCGGGCTCAGCCAGATCACGCTGCAATTCGATCTCGATCGCGACATCGATGCCGCCGCCCAGGACGTGCAATCGGCGATCAATGCGGCAGGCTCGACCTTGCCGCGCACGCTGCCCTATCCGCCGACCTATTCGAAGATCAACCCGGCCGACGCGCCAATCATGGTACTGGCGCTGACCTCAGAGACGGTCTCGCTGCGCCAGCTCAGCGATCTCGCCGACACGCTGCTCTCGCCGCGCCTCTCGGAAGTCTCCGGGGTCGGCCATGTCTCGATCGAGGGCGGCGTCAGGCCGGCAATCCGCATCCAGGCCGATCTCGCTCGCCTTGCCGCCTACGGCCTCGGCATGGAGGACCTGCGCACCGCCATCGTCAACGCCAATGTCGCCGGCTCGAAGGGCGCGCTCGACGGCAATCATCAGGCCTATACAATCAGCGCCAACGACCAGATCGGCAGCGCCTCGGCCTATCGCGACATCGTCGTCGCCTATCGCAGCGGCGCACCGATCTTCCTGCGTGACGTGGCCGTGGTGCTGGAGGACCTCGAGAACAGCCGCGTCGGCGCCTGGTTCCGCGGCAAGACGGCAGTCGTGCTCGACGTGATGCGCCAGCCCGGCGCCAACATCGTCACCACGGTCGCGCGGGTGAAAGAGGAGATTCCGCGCCTGCGCAACGGCATGCCGGCGGGCGTCGAGCTGCAGGTGGTCAGCGACCGCACCGAGACGATCCGCGCCTCGATCGCCGACGTCCAGTTCACGCTGGTTCTGGCCTGCGCGCTGGTGGTGCTGGTGGTGCTGCTGTTCCTGCGCACGGTGCGTGCCACGATCATCGCCGGCGTGGCGCTGCCGCTCTCGCTGATCGCGACCTTCGCGGTGATGTGGCTCGCCGGCTTCAGCCTCGACAATCTCTCGCTGATGGCGCTGACCATCGGCACCGGCTTCGTCGTCGACGATGCGATCGTGATGATCGAGAACATCGTGCGCAACATGGAGCAGGGCAAGAAGCCGCTCCGCGCCGCCTATGACGGCGCCAAGGAGATCGGTTTCACCGTGATCTCGCTGACGGTCTCGCTGGTGGCGGTCTTCATCCCACTGCTGTTCATGACCGGGCTGGTCGGCCGCATGTTCCGCGAATTCGCGCTGACGCTGACCATCGCGGTCGTGGTCTCGGCGGTGGTCTCGCTGACGCTGACGCCGATGATGTGCGCCCGCATGCTGCGCCAGGGCGGCCATGGTGCCGGCCAGGAGCGCGAGAACTGGCTGATGCGGCTGGCGGAGTGGCCGGTCACTGCGATGGCGCGGCTCTACGAGATCACGCTCGGCTGGGCGCTGAAGGCGCGCGGGCTCGTGCTGCTCGCCACTGTCGCCACGGCGGTGCTGACGGTGTGGATGTACATCGTCATCCCCAAGGGCTTCCTGCCGAGCCAGGACACCGGCCTGCTCAATGTCGTGCTCGAATCCTCGCCGGACGTCTCCTTCGTCGAGATGAAGCGGCTGCAGGAGAAGGCGACACGGGCCTTCGAGCAGGATGGCGACGTCACCGGCGTTGTTTCCGTGCTCGGCATCGGCCAGGCCAATGCCACCCTGAACACCGCCCGCCTGACGGTGACCCTGCGGCCCAAGGACGAGCGGCGCGACGACGCGGTGGTGATCGCCGAGCGGCTGCGCCTCGCCGCCGCCGCGATCCCGGGCCTAGTGGCCTATGTCCAGCCGGTGCAGGACATCCAGATCACGACCCGCGCCAGCCGCTCGCAATACCAGTACACCCTGACCGGAGCCGAGCAGGCCCAGGTCATGGAATGGGCGCGCAAGCTCTCGGAGGCACTGCGGCGCGAGTCGATCGTGCGCAACGTCGCCAACGAGACACAGGATGGCGGGCTGCGCGCCCATGTCGAGATCGACCGGGCCAAGGCGGGCCGGCTCGGCATCTCGATCCAGGCCGTCGACGACACGCTCTACGACGCCTTCGGCCAGCGGCAGATCGCGACGATCTACGAGCAGTCGAACCAGTATCGCGTGATCCTGGAGGCTGCGCCGCAATATCTGCGCGACCCGTCCGCGCTGTCGAAGCTCTACGTCACCGGCAACACCAACACGCAGGGGCAGACCAACACCGCCGGCACCATCACGGTGACGCAGAACAGCGTGCAGGTACCGCTCTCGTCCTTCACCCGGCTGATCCGCGAGACGGCGCCGCTCTCCATCGCCCATCAGGAGCAGTTCCCGGCGGCGACCATCAGCTTCGATCTCGCGCCCGGCGAAGCGCTCGGCGATGCCGTCACGATGATCGCCGCGGTCGAGCGCGAAATCGGCATGCCGAGTGCGATCTCCGGCGCCTTCAGCGCCGATGCCGCCGAATTCAATCGCTCACTCGCCAATCAGCCCTGGCTGATCCTCGCCGCGATCGTGACGATCTACCTCGTCCTCGGCATCCTCTACGAGAGCTATGTCCACCCGTTCACGATCCTGACGACGCTTCCTTCCGCTGGCGTAGGCGCCCTGCTCGCTTTGGTCCTGACCGGCCGCGAGCTCTCGATCGTCGCGCTGATCGGCATCATCCTGCTGATGGGCATCGTCAAGAAGAACGCGATCATGATGATCGACTTCGCGCTCGACGCCGAACGGCAGGAGGGGCTGTCGGCGGAGGAGGCCATCGTCAAGGCCTGCCTGCTGCGCTTCCGGCCGATCATGATGACGACGCTCGCGGCGCTGCTCGGCGCCCTGCCGCTGGCACTGGCGACCGGAACGGGGAGCGAATTGCGCCAGCCCCTCGGCATCACGATCGTTGGCGGCCTGCTGCTCAGCCAGCTCCTCACCCTCTACACCACGCCGGTGATCTATCTGGCGCTCGAGAACCTGCGCCGGCGCCTCGGCGGCGGCCGCGACGGCGTCGTGGCCCGTCCTGATCCGGAGGCGGCCGAGTGAGCGAGGTCTCCGACAAAAGCGACGACGACAAGGGCTGGAAGTCGGTCAGGGGCCTGTCCGACGCCTTCATCCTGCGCCCCGTCGGCACCACGCTGATGGCGATCGGCCTCTTCCTCGTCGGCATGGTCGCCTATGTCTTCCTGCCGGTGGCGAGCCTGCCCAGCGTCGACTTCCCGACGATCCGCGTCTTCGCCAGCCGGCCGGGCGCCGATCCTGCGACGATGGCCGGCAGCGTCGCCGCGCCCCTCGAGCGACGCCTGGGCTCGATCCCCGGCGTCACCGAGATCACCTCGACGAGCTCGCTGGGTTCGACCTCGATCGTGCTGCAGTTCGACCTGACGCGGAACACCGACAGCGCCGCCCGCGACGTCCAGGCCGCGCTGAACGCGGCTGCTACCGATCTGCCCGGCGACCTGCCGACCCTGCCGCAATTCCGCAAGGCCAACCCCAACGCCGCGCCGATCCTGATCCTGGCCCTGACCTCGGACACGATGACGCCGAGCGCGATGTACGACGCCGCCGATACCGTCATCGCCCAGCGCATCTCGCAGGTGGAGGGCGTCGGCGAGGTCACGGTCAACGGCGCCGAGCAGCCGGCGATCCGCGTTCGCGTCGATCCTGCCCAGCTTGCTGCCATGGGCCTGAGCCTCGACACGATCCGCACCGCCATCGTCGGCGCCAACACCGTCTCCGCGGTCGGCTCCTTCGACGGCGAGCGGCGCAGCGAGACGCTCTCCGCCAACAACCAGATCCGCGAGCCGGAAGATTACGGCAATATCGTCGTGCGCTCGGCCAGAGGCACGGTGGTCCGGCTCGCCGATGTCGCGACCGTCGAGCGCGGCGTGCGCAACAGCCGCGCCGCCGGCTGGTACAACGGCAAGCCGGCGATCCTCATCACCATCACCAAGCAGGCCGACGCCAACGTCATCGACACCGTCGACCGGGTGAAGGCGTTGCTGCCCGAGATCCAGCGCTGGGTGCCGGCCGGGATCCAGTTCTCGATCATGTCGGATCGCACGGTCACGATCCGTGCCTCGATCGCCGATATCCAGCATACGCTGCTGATCTCCATCGCCCTGGTGATGCTGGTCGTCTTCCTGTTCCTGCGCCGCACCACGCTCACCATCGCTGCCGGCGTCACCGTGCCGCTCTCCATCGCAGGCACCTTCGCCGCGATGTGGCTCGCCGGCTTCACGCTCGACAATCTCTCGCTGATGGCGGTGACGATCTCGGTCGGCTTCGTCGTCGACGACGCCATCGTCATGATCGAGAACATCGAGCGCAACGTCGCCCGGGGCATCTCGCCGCTGCGCGCCGCCTTGCTCGGCGCCGGCCAGATCGGCTTCACCGTGGTCTCGATCAGCCTCTCGCTGATCGCGGCCTTCATCCCGCTCTTCTTCATGGACGGGGTCGCCGGCCGCTTCTTCCGCGAGTTCACGCTGACGCTGACCTTCGCCATCCTCGTCTCGACGGCGGTCTCGCTCAGCGTCACGCCGATGGTCTGCGCGCATTTCCTGAAGAGCGGCCCACATGCCCCCAACCGCTTCGACCGGGCGGTCGAGCGCCTGCTGGCGGCGATGATCGGCTTCTATGCCCGCACGCTCACGGTCGTGCTGCGGCATAGCTGGCTGATGCTGGTCGTGATGGTCGCGACGGTGGCGCTGACCGTGCAGATGTTCCGCAGCGCCCCGAAGGGCTATTTCCCGCAGGACGACACCGGCCTGATCATCGGTTTCACCCAGGCTTCGACCGACATCTCCTTTCCGGCGATGGCGCAGCTCCAGCAGCAGGGGGCGGCGATCGTCGCGAGCGATCCTGCGATCCTCGGCGTCGCCTCCTTCATCGGTGGCGGCGGCTCGGTGAACACCGGGCGCTTCTTCGTCAGCCTGAAACCTCTGGAGGAACGCGGCCTGAGTTCGGCCCAGGTGGTCAATCGCCTGCGCGGACGCCTCGGCTCGATTCCGGGTCTGCGCATCTTCCTGACCCCGGTGCAGGATGTGCGCGCCGGTGGGCGGCAAGGCCGTTCGCAATACCAGTTCACGCTCTGGGATCCCGATCTGCCGGAGTTGCAGGAATGGGTGCCCAAGGTGCTGGAGAAACTGCGCACCCTGCCCGAACTCGTCGACGTCTCCACCGATCGCGAGCAGGGCGGCCTGCAGGCCAATGTCGTGATCGACCGTAACAAGGCTTCGCAATTCGGCGTCGCGATCCAGGCCATCGACAACGTGCTGGCGGACGCCTTCAGCCAGCGCCAGATCTCGACGATCTACGGCGCACGCAACCAGTACCGCGTCGTGCTCGAGGTCGCACCTTCGCGCAGCCGCGACCCCAATGACATCCTCGATCTCTATGTGCCCGGCCGCAACGGCGTGCAGGTGCCCCTGCGCAGCCTCGTCAAGGTCGAGCGCGGCACCGCGCCGCTCGTCATCAACCATCAGGGCCAGTTCCCGGCCGTGACGATCACCTACGATCTGGCTCCCGGCGTCGGCCTGCAGGAGGCGAGCGACGCGGTCGTCGCCGCCGTCGAGGGCCTGCACATGCCGGCCTCGCTGCGGGCGGAATTCGCCGGCGACGCCAAGGCGTTTTCGCAAGGCGCCGGCAGCCAGGGCATGATGATCCTGGTCGCGATCCTGGCGGTCTACATCATCCTCGGCGTTCTCTACGAGAGCCTGATCCACCCGGTGACGATCCTCTCGACCCTTCCGTCGGCCGGGCTGGGCGCGCTGATCGCGCTGCGGATCGCGGGGGCAGACCTCACCATCATCGCCTTCATTGGCATCATCCTGCTGATCGGCATCGTCAAGAAGAACGGCATCATGCTGGTCGACTTCGCCATCAGCGCCGAGCGCCAGCGCGCGATGCCGTCGCGCGAAGCGATCTTCGAGGCCTGCCTGGAGCGCTTCCGGCCAATCCTGATGACCACCCTCTCGGCCATGCTGGGTGCGGTGCCGCTGATGATCGCAACCGGTCCAGGCGCGGAGCTGCGCCGCCCGCTCGGCATCACCATCGTCGGCGGGCTGGTCCTCAGCCAGATCCTGACGCTCTACACCACGCCGATCATCTATCTCTGGATGAGCAAGCTGAGCGCGCGCCGGAAAGGTGAGGCAGCCGCCCCGGAGCCGGTTTCGGCCGGCACGACGCCAGGCTGATCCTTCCGGCCGGGCGCAGATCGCGTCGCTCGCTCTCCCGCCCGGACCGTGTAGGATCGCGCGCTCGGCTGGAGGCGGTTGATGTTCCTGAGTGTGTTCGACGTCTTCAAGATCGGGATCGGCCCGTCATCCTCGCATACGATGGGGCCGATGACGGCGGCGGCGCATTTCCTGGAGCTCCTGCGCCGGCACCCGTCCCGCGCGGATGCCGCGGCGGTCGGCGCCACGCTCTACGGCTCGCTCGCCTTCACCGGGAAGGGCCACGCCACGGATCGCGCCGTGGCGCTCGGCCTGCTCGGCTGGACGCCGGCCGAATTCGATTTCGACGCGGCAGCGCGTCAGCTCGATGCGCTCGGGGAAACGCATCTGCTGCGCCTCGACGGCCTGCCGCCGCTCGCCTTCGACCCGGCCGTCGACATCGTCTTCGACTACGGGCCGCCCTTGCCCGGCCATGCGAATGGGCTCGTCTTTTGCGCTCGCGATTCCGCCGGAGCCGAGTTCCTGTCCGAAACCTATTATTCGATCGGCGGCGGCTTCGTGGTGACGGCGCAGGAGCGCAAGGCGCCTCCCCTCGCCGCCACCACATCCTCCTGGCCCTATCCGTTCGCGAATGCGGCAACGATGCTGCGCATGGCGCGCGAAAGTGGGCTCTCGATCGCGCAGATGAAGCGTGCCAACGAGATCCACCTGCGCTCGGCGGACGAGGTCGACAACGGCCTTGCCCGCCTCTGGGCGGTGATGAACGGCTGCATCGAGCGGGGCCTTTGCCAAGAGGGCGAATTGCCGGGTGGCCTGCGCGTGCGCCGCCGGGCCGCGAAGATCCACCGGCAACTGGAGGCAGAGCGGCAGAGCAATCGCGCCCAGCCCCATGCGGCCTCGGACTGGCTCGGCGTCTATGCCATGGCCGTGAACGAGGAGAACGCGGCGGGTGGCCGGGTGGTGACCTCGCCGACCAACGGGGCGGCCGGCGTCGTGCCTGCCGTGCTGCGTTACTATCTCGACCATTGCGTCGGGGCCGAGCCCGGCAGGATCCCCGACTTCCTGCTGACGGCTGCGGCGATCGGCGGACTGATCAAGCACAACGCCTCGATCTCCGGCGCCGAGGCCGGCTGCCAAGGCGAAGTCGGCTCCGCCGCGGCGATGGCGGCGGCCGGGTTCTGCGCAGTGCTGGGCGGATCACCCGAGCAGGTCGAGAACGCTGCGGAGATCGCCCTCGAACACCATCTCGGCATGACCTGCGACCCTGCGGCAGGCCTCGTCCAGGTGCCCTGCATCGAGCGCAACGGCATCGGCGCGATCAAGGCGGTCGCGGCCGCCTCGCTCGCCCTGCGCGGCGACGGCTCGCATTTCATGCCGCTCGACAATTGCATCGAGGCGATGCGCCAGACCGGCGAAGCCATGAACGAGCGCTTCAAGGAAACCAGCCTCGGCGGTCTGGCGGTCAATCTGCCGGAATGCTGAGCCCTGAAGGCGAACCGGCTTTCGCCGGAAACGTCCTCAAGTCCCGCAAAATGTCGCGATCACGCGCTCATGTGCTGCAGGCGGGCGTGCGTGATCCTCACGGCCGGGCTGCGCGTCGAAAGGCCTGGAGAGAACGTCGATCAGGGTCTCGAACGGAGCGAAGTCATCGCGCTCCACGGCAGCCTGGATCGCCGCCTCGACCAGATGGTTTCGCGGGATGAACAGCGGGTTCGTGCCCAGCATGGCATCCTGCCGCTCATTCGCCGATGCAGGCTCCCGCGACAGGCGCCGGCGCCAGCGCTCGTCCCAGGCATCGAACGCGGCGGGGTCGGCAAAGAGGCCGCGGCAGGCCTGCGCGCCGTCAGCTCGCCCGGCCGCCTCGCTCAGGCGCCGGAAGACCAAAGTGAAATCGGCCTCGCCGCGCTGCATCGTCTCGAGCAGCGCCTTGATCAGCTCGACATCGTCAGCCTCCTCGGTGGCGAGGCCGAGCTTGCGACGGAAGCCTGCGATCAGGTTGTGCTGGAATTGCGGGTCGAACCGGCCGAGCGCCGCCTGCGCGATCGCCACGGCCCTGTCGGGGTCGTCGGCCAGCAGCGGCAGCAGCGCCTCGGCCAGGCGCGCCAGATTCCAGCGGGCGATCGGAGGCTGGTTGCCGAAGGCATAGCGCCCGTGTTCATCGATCGAGCTGAACACAGTCGTCGGATGATAGATATCCATGAAGGCGCAGGGCCCGTAATCGATGGTCTCGCCGGCGATCGACATGTTGTCGGTGTTCATCACGCCGTGGATGAAGCCGATCGTCATCCACTGCGCAACGAGCGCGGCCTGCGCGGCGACCACCGCCTCGAAGAGGGCGAGATAGCGACCATCGCCGGTGCAGTCCGGATAGTGCCGCTCGATCACGTGGTCGGCGAGCAGGCGCAGCGCCTCGACATCGCCGCGCGCGGCGAAAAACTGGAAGGTGCCGATCCGGATATGGCTGGAGGCGATGCGGGTCAGGACAGCGCCGGGCAATGCCGTCTCGCGCCTGACAGCCTCGCCGGTCAGGACCGCAGCTAGCGCGCGCGTCGTCGGGATGCCCAGCGCAGCCATCGCTTCGCTGACGATGTATTCGCGCAGGACCGGCCCCAGCGCCGCCCGGCCGTCGCCGCGACGCGAGAACGGGGTCGGGCCAGATCCCTTGAGCTGGAGATCCCGGCGCCTGCCGCGCCGATCGACCAGCTCGCCGAGCAGGATGGCTCGACCGTCGCCGAGCTGAGGGCTGAAGCCGCCGAACTGATGGCCCGCATAGGCGGTCGCGATCGATGCTGCGCCGACCGGTACGTCGTTGCCGGCCAGCATGGCCACGCCCTCCGGGCCTTCCAGCCAGTCGGGATCGAGCCCGAGGTCCAGTGCGAGCGGCGTGTTCAGCCGGATCAGACGGGGCGCAGCCACGGGCGTCGGGGCCACGGTCGCGTAGAAGCGCTCCGGCAGGCGCGCATAGGAATTGTCGAAGGCGATCGGGCTCATCGATCGTAGATATACGCGGAAAGCGCCATCGCAACATGAGGCCGAGCTCCGGCAGGCCGTTCCGCCGGCCGTCGCCTGCGGTGCCTCGCTTACTCCGTCGAGTCGAAATCGTCCTCCCGGGCGTGCAGGAGCGCGGCCAGCGTATGCAGGCCGAGATCGAGCTGCTCCATGCTCGGCGTCGCCAAAGCCAGCCTGACCGCGTTCGGCGCATGACCAGGCGTCGCCGCGAAGGTGCTCGACGGGGTCAGTGCGATGTCGCGCCGGGCCGCGGCCGCAACGAAGCTCTGCGAGCGCCAATGCGCCGGCAGCGTCAGCCACAGATGGTAGCAGTTCCTGTTGGCCTGGACCTCGAAGCCGGCGAGGCGCTCTGCCGCGAGTGCCTGGCGCGCGCGGGCATCGAGGCGCTTCGCCTCGGCGAGCTCGGCGATGGTGCCGTCGCTCATCATCCGCTGGGCGGCCGCGAAGGCGAACCCCGTCGCCGTCCAGCCGCCGGAACGCACCGAGGCCTTGATGCTCTCGCGCAGGCGTAGCGGCACCACGACGAAGCCCAGCGTCAGCCCCGGCGCGACCTTCTTGGACAGACTGTCGATCACGATGCAGGAGTCCGGCGCGAGCGCCGCCAGCGGCGGCCCATCCTCGAGGAAGCCATAGACATTGTCCTCGATGATCGGCAGGCCGAGCGCCTGGGCGACCCCCAGCAGATCGGCCCGGCGCGCCTGCGGCATCGTCGTTCCCAGCGGGTTCTGGACCGCCGGCTGGATATAGAGCGCCGACAGATGGGCTTCGCGATGCGCCTTCTCCACGGCGTCTGGCCGTATGCCACTCTCGTCCATCGCCAAAGGCACCAGCGTGATAGCCAATCGGGCGGCGATCCCCTTGATGAAGGGGTAGGTCAGGGCCTCGACGCCGCAGCGGCCGCCGGTCGGAACGAGAGCGGCGAGCGCCGCAGCGACGGATTGGCGGCCATTGCCGGTGAAGACCAGCTGCTCGGGCGCCGGAGTCCAGCCGCCTTGCGAGAGGAAGGCGGCACCAATGCTGCGGATCGCCGGCGTGCCGACGCTGGTTGCCTGCCGCAAGGCGGCATCGAGCGCCGCGGCCTCATCGAGGCCGGCGAGACTCCTGGCGATCAGAGCGGCCTGCCGCGGCAGGATCGGGTAGTTGAACTCGAGATCGATCCTTGTGCCGCTCGGTTCGCCGGGCGCCGCGACGCCACGCCTGGCCTCGCCCGAGACGAACGTGCCCCGGCCGACCTCGCCGACGACGAGCCCGCGGCGCAGCAGCTCGGCATAGACCCTGCTCGCCGTCGAGACGGCGATCTTGCGCTCATAGGCGAAGTTGCGCTGCGGCGGCAGGCGCTCGCCCGGCTTGAGCGTCCCGGCGGCGATATCGGCCGCGATCATGTCGGCCAGCCTCAGATAGTCGGATTTCGACATTTATTGCACCGAGATCAATGTTTTCATTGATCCGATATTTGTATCGGATCATTTTGCCTTCATCAACCTAGCCGCACCGGAAATCGCGAAGGTTACGACGGCCGAGGATCACCTCGTCGACGTGACGAGAGCGTGTTGCCGACGTCTGGCCCGGTGCTGCCCAACGGAGGCCAACATGTCTGCGGTTCTGCCGACCATCGCCCGCCTCGTCAGTGCAAAGCGCTCCGAGGCATGGCTCCGCTTGCCGGCCGCATGGTGCCAGGCCGTCGTGCGCTATTTCGAGCGCCGCGGCGCGATCGACCACCTGCGCGAGCTCGACGAGTGCGCCCTGCACGACATCGGCATCGCCAGAAGCCAGATCGAGGCGGCCGTGCAGGGGCGCATCCCACGCACCGGCCGGAAGCGCATGTGACGGACATGCGCGGCCGACACGCTGCCGATCGCAGATCATCGTCAGATTGAGGCCGACCGGTCAGCAGCTTCCCGAGCCCGTCCTCGGTGGTCATCCGATTCCGAGGCGAGGAGGACGGCAGGGGCTCGAACGCCGCCGGCCAGAGCTCGAGCGGCAGGTAATCTCGCGCGAGCGGTCGCTGACGCGGCGCATCCAACCGTGCCGTCGGTCGGCTACCGCCATCGCGCCCATTGAGGCTACCCCTCTTCCGAACGACGTCCCCTCGGGCCGGCGCGGCGAGACCTCGCCAATCCGGAACGGCCGGCCCATGATGCGGATCATGAGCGCCTGCGAAGCGAGCTATCCTCGCTTGTTAGTCACACGAAAAATGGTTACAAACGCAACTATATGATACCTCCTGCCGGCGGCGGGAGGGCTGCCGTGTCTTTCGGGAGGGTGTCATGAACGTTCGGAACACGGCTGCCGCGCAGGACGGCACGACCAGGAGCGCGATCGCGACCGGCTATATGTCCGGCTTCGGCAACGGCTTCGAGACCGAGGCCCTGCCGGGCGCGCTCCCGCTCGGCCGCAATTCGCCGCAGCAATGCGCCTACGGGCTCTATGCCGAGCAGCTCTCCGGCTCGCCCTTCACCGCGCCGCGCACCACCAATGAGCGCTCCTGGCTCTATCGCATCCGGCCGACGGTCGCCCATTGGAACACGTTCAGGAAGGTCGATACCCGCCTCTGGCGCACGGCACCGGCCCGCGAGGTCGACATGCCGATCGCGCCGCTGCGCTGGAGCCCGATCCCGATCCCATCGGAGCCGCTCTCCTTCGTCGAGGGCGTCCATAGCATCACCACGGCCGGCGATGCCGGCAGCCAGGGCGGCATGGGCGCGCATGTCTACCTGATCACGCGCTCGATGGTGGACGAGTACTTCTACAATGCCGATGGCGAGATGCTGTTCGTGCCGCAGCAAGGTTCCTTACGCCTGTGGACCGAGTTCGGCATCATCGATATCGAGCCGGGCGAGATCGCGGTCATCCCGCGCGGCGTCAAGATTCGGGTCGAGCTCACGGATGGCCCGGCCCGCGGCTATATCTGCGAGAACTATGGCGGCGCGTTCACTTTGCCGGAGCGCGGGCCGATCGGCGCCAACTGCCTCGCCAATCCCCGTGACTTCCTGACGCCGGTCGCGGCCTATGAGGACCACGACGCGCCCTCGAAGATGTATGTGAAATGGGGTGGTAATCTCTGGGCCGCCGATATCGCGCATTCGCCGCTCGACGTCGTCGCCTGGCACGGCAACTACGCGCCCTACAAATACGATCTCAGGCGCTTCTCGCCGGTCGGCCCGATCCTCTACGACCATGCCGATCCGTCGATCTTCACCGTGCTGACCTCGCCTTCGGAGACGCCCGGCACCGCCAACATCGACTTCGTCATCTTCTCCGACCGCTGGCTGGTGGCCGAGAACACCTTCCGCCCGCCCTGGTACCACATGAACGTGATGAGCGAGTTCATGGGGCTGGTCTACGGCGTCTACGACGCCAAGACCGGCGGCGGCTTCGTGCCGGGCGGCATTTCCCTGCACAACACGATGCTGCCGCATGGGCCGGATGTGGCCGCGTTCGAGAAGGCCAGCACCGTCGAACTGAAGCCGCACAAGCTCGAAGGCACCCTCGCCTTCATGTTCGAGACGCGTTTTCCCCAGCAGGTCACGGCCTTCGCCGCGCAGAGCGAGGCGTTGCAGCAGGACTATGGCGGCTACGGCCACAAGCTGACCAAGCATTTCGACCCGACCAAGCCCTGAGGCCGGGGCGTATTGGCTGCGCGGCACCTCAGATGCCGAGATAGGCCTCGCGGATGCGCGGATCGGCGATCAGTTCCTCGGCCGTGCCGCTGAAGCCGATGCGGCCTGTCTCCATGACATAGCCGCGATCGGCGATCCTGAGAGCCGCATAGGCGTTCTGCTCGACCAGCAGCACGGTGACCCCGAGCGATTTCAGGTTTTTCACCACGTCGAAGATCTGCGCCACCAGGATCGGCGCCAGCCCCATGCTCGGCTCGTCGAGCAGGAGGCAGGCGGGCCGGGCCATCAAGGCGCGGCCGATCGCCAGCATCTGCTGCTGGCCGCCGGAGAGGCCGCCGGCCGGCAGGTTGCGCTTCTCCTTCAGGATCGGGAACATGGCGAAGGCATCGGCCATGTCGCGCTCGACCCGTTCGTCGGCGAAGAGATAGGCGCCGAGCCGCAGATTCTCCTCGACGGTCAGGTTGGTGAAGATCAGCCGGCCTTCCGGCGACTGCGAAAGTCCCAAGGCCACGCGGCGATGCGCCGGAATCGCCTTCAACGCCTCGCCGCGGAAGATGATCGCGCCACCGCTCGCCGGCTGCACGCCGGAGATGCAGCGCAGCAGCGTCGTCTTGCCGGCACCGTTGGCGCCGACCACGGTGACGATCTCGCCCGAGCCGACTTCCAGGTCGACCCCGTGCAGGACCTCGATGCGGCCATAACGCGAGCGTAAGCCCTCAACCGAGAGCATGGCCCACCTCCGCGCTTTGTGTGCCGAGATAGGCCTCGATCACCCTGGGATCGCGCGAGACGGCGGCCGGCGCACCCTCGGCGATCTTCTCGCCGCGATCGAGCACGACGATGTGCTGGGATATCCGCATCACCATCTTCATGTCGTGCTCGACCAGGAGAATGGCGACGCCGGACCTGGCGACCTCGGCGATCAGGTGGTCGATCTCCTCGGTCTCGACGGCGTTGCAGCCGGCCGCCGGCTCGTCGAGCAGAAGGATGCGCGGCTCCAGCGCCAGAGCGCGCGCGATCTCCAAGCGCTTCAGCGCGCCATAGGAGAGCGAGGAGGCCTCCCGCTCGGCGCCGCGCGCCAGGCCGACGCGCTCCAGCAGTTCGGTGGCGCGCGCCCTGGCGTCGGCGCTGCGGCGGCGCGAGGACGGCAGGCTGAGGAGATCGCCGAGGATCGGCCCGCGTTCCCGGAGATGGCAGCCGGTCATGGCATTCTCCAGCACGCTCATGCGCTGGAAGATCTGCAGGTTCTGGAAGGTGCGGGAGAGGCCGCGCTCGGCGAGGCGGTTCGGCGCCAGGCCGGTGACGTCCTGCCCGTCCAGCGCGATCCGGCCGCGCTGCGGCTGATAGACGCCCGAGATCATGTTGAACAGCGTGGTCTTGCCCGCGCCGTTCGGACCGATCACCGAAACGATCTCGCCGGGCGAGACCGAGAAGCCGACATCGTTGACGGCGCGCAGGCCGCCGAAATCGATGCCGAGCCCTTCGACCGAGAGAAGCGTCATCAGCCCCTCCCCTTCAGGCGGCGCATGATCGAGGGCAGCAGCCCCTCGCGCATGAAGATCATCACCAGCATCATGATCAGGCCGAGGATGAGGTTCTCGTATTGCTGCAGCACAGTCAGCGCCTGCGGCAGCAGGGTCAGCGTCGCGGCGCCGAGGATGGCGCCGGGCACCGAGCCGACGCCACCGAACACCGTCATCGTCACCAGCTCGACCGAATGCAGGAAGCCGGCGACATCGGGCGTGATGAAGCGGTTCATCAGCGCCAGCAGCGAACCGGACAACGAGGCGTAGACGGCCGAGATCACGAAGGCCGAGAGTTTCAGCCGGGCGACGTCGACACCGACGGTGCGGGCCGCGACCTCTGAATCGTGCAGGGCACGCAGCGCCCGTCCCGAGGGGCTATCCTGCAGGTTGAGCGCGATCCAGGCGCCCGCGAGCATCGAGAGGCCGGTAGCGGCATACCAGAACTGGGCGTTGCTCAGGCCGATGCCGATGGCGGCAAGCACGCTGCGCAGGCCAAGCTCGGCGACCTCGCGCCCGTCCGGCCCGCCGGTGATCTTCGCCTCGTTGGCAAGGACCATCGAGACGAGGATGCCGAAGCCGAGGGTGGCGACGGCGAGGTAATAGCCCTTGAGGCGCAGGATCGGCCGTCCGATCAGCCAGGCGACGCCGCCCGATAAGACGGCGCCGAGCAGCATGGCGAGGCCGGGATGCAAACCGAGATAGCCCGGCGCCAGGGCGCAGGCATAGGCGCCGATTCCGGCGAAGCCGGCATGGCCGAGGCTGATCTGGCCGGCGAAGCCGATCAGCACGACGAGGCCGGTAACAGCGAGCCCGTTGACGAAGATCAGCGCGCCGATGCGGTAGTAGAAATTCGAAGGGAAGAAGGCCGGCGCCAGTGCGATCAGCGCCGCCAGCACGATCAGGATCAGATGCTTTTGGGACAGGCGCATCGTCAGACCCGGTCCATCGCCTTGCGGCCGAACAGCCCTTGAGGCCGCGCGAACAGGATCACGAGGATCAGCACGAAGGCGACCGCGTCCTTGTAGACCGAACTGACGTAGCCGGCGGTCAGCGCCTCGATCAGTCCGAGCAGCAGGCCGCCGATCAACGCCCCGGCCGGAACGCCCATGCCGCCGAGCATGGCGGCGGCGAAGCCCTTCAACGCCATCGCGACGCCGAGATCATAACTGGTGAGGGTGATCGGGGTGACGAGCACGCCGGCGAGCGCGCCGATCGCGGCCGAGACGGCGAAGCTCAGTGTCATCATGTGATTGGGATTGATGCCGACCAGGCTCGCCGCGATGCGGTTGTTGGCGGTGGCGAGCACGGCCTTGCCGGTCAGCGTGCGGGCGAAGAACAGCCACAGGACAACGAAGATCGCGACCGCCCCGGCGATGACCCAGAGGCCCTGCGGCAGCATCGTCGCGCCGAAGACCCTGAGCGGATCATCGCCGGAGAAGCTCGGGAAGCGGTGGAGTTGCTTGTCGAAGACGAGCTGGGCGCTGCCGCGCAGGAAGATCGAGGCGCCGATGGTGATGATGATCAGGCTGGCGACCGGCGCGCCGCGCGCCGGCTCGATCGCGAGCTTGTTGAGGAGCACGCCGATCGTCGCGGCGGCGAGGATGGCGAGCAGCGCCGCCAGCGGCAGCGGGATGCCGGCCTGCCAGGCGAAGAAGGTGATCATGCCGCCGAGCATGACGAACTCGCCCTGGGCGAAGTTCACCACGTCGGAGGCGTTGTAGATCAGGGTGAAGCCAAGCGCGACGAGCGCATAGACAGCCCCAACCGTCACGCCCGACAACAGGTATTGGAGAAGTTCGGGCACTCTAGGCTCCCCGTGGCGAGATCAGATGCTGAAGGCCAGTCCAGCCCGTCATGCTCGCCCTTGTGGCGAGCATCCACGTCTTGAACACCGCCTTGCCCGAGGGAAGACGTGGATGGTCGGGACAAGCCCGACCATGACGCAAAGGGCGTCGCTCAGCGACCGCAGACGCGCCCCATTCCGGCGCCCTACTGCACCAGTGCCCAGTTGCCGCCCTTGATCTCGAGCATGCGGAAGGCGGAAAGGTCGAGGCCGAGATGGTCTGATGCCGCCATGTTGAAGGTGCCGGTGACGCCGACGAAGCCCTTGGTGCCCTCGAGCGCGTCGCGGATCGCCTTCGGCTCGGCCTTGCCGGCACGCTTGATCGCATCGACCAGCAGCCGCAGGCCATCATGTGCATAGCCGCCGAAGGTGGAGGCGGGCTGGTTGAACTTCGCCTGGTAGGTGCTCGTATAGGCCGAGACGACCGCCTTCTGCGGGTCGTTCGCCGGCAGGAGGCTAGCGACGAGGACGGCGGTGCCTGGCAGGCGCACGCCTTCCGAGGCCGGGCCGGCGAGGTCGATGAAGCTCTTCGAAGCGACGCCATGCGACTGGTAGAGCGGTGTCTTGATGCCGAGCTGGCCGTAATTGCGGGTCACGATCGCCGGGCCCTGGCCGAAGCCGGGATTGAGGATCGCCTGCACATCGGCCTTGGAGCGGATATTGGTGAGCTGCGGGGTCATGTCGGCGTCGTTCGGGCCATAGGTCTCCTCCGCCAGCACGGTGATGCCGAACTCGCCGATGACCTGCAGGCACTGCTTGCGCATCGAGGCGCCGAAGCCGTCAGAGCCTGAGATCAGCGCGATCTTGCTGAAGCCCTTGGCCTTCATGTCCTCGAAGATCTTGCGGCAGGCCATCCGGTCGGTATGCGGCGTCTTGAAGACGAAGGGCTTCACGGGATCGACGATCTCGATCGCGCCCGCCAGCGAGATGAACGGGATCTTGGCGTTCTCGACGACCGAGATGATCGACATGGTGGTGCCGGTGGTCGAGCCGCCGACGATCGCGACGACCTCGTCGTCCTCGACCAGGCGGGTGGCGAAGGTGCGCGCCTTGTTCGGATCGCCGCCATCGTCATAGAGGACGAGCTTGAGCTTCTGGCCGAGCACGCCGCCGGCGGCATTGATCTCGTCGACCAGCATCTTGAGGGTCTTGGCCTCGGGGTCGCCGAGCGAGGAGGCCGGGCCGGTCTCGGAGACCGAGGCGCCGATCTTGATGTCGGCGAAGGCCGGGCCAGCCAGGCCGAGCGTCAGCGCGAGCGCGCCGCCGATTAGTCCGAACTTCATCGTTTCCTCCACCGTCCCAGGCGCTTTTTTGTCGAAGCGCTTTGTGGCTGTCGCCGCGCCGCCGAAGGTTCGGAGCACAGTCCTTATCGTTCCCCGCAGACTCGATCGGCTTGGATCGGGCGGACCCATCCAGCTTGCTCGCGCCTGTGTTGAGTTAATAATTGACCGACCGTTCGGACTATGCAAGGAATTTTTTGGAGCGACGGCCCAAGGCCGCGACGATATGGGAGGACGGCGCGTGTCCGACACGGTCAAGATCGAGCTCGCCGACGGCCTGCTGCGGCTGACGCTCAATCGTCCCGACAAGCTGAATGCCTTCAACGACGAGATGCATCTGGCGCTGCGTGCCGGCTTCCAGCGTGCGCATGACGAGAGCGACATCCGCGCGGTGCTGCTCACCGGCGCCGGCCGCGGCTTCTGCGCCGGCCAGGACCTCGGCGATCGCGATCCGCGCAAGGAGACGGCGCCGGATCTCGGCCGCACGATCGAAAGCTTCTATAATCCGCTGATCCGCCAGATCCGCAGTCTCGACAAGCCGGTCGTCTGCGCGGTCAACGGCGTCGCCGCCGGCGCCGGCGCCAATATCGCGATCGCCTGCGACATCGTGCTGGCGGCGCGGTCGGCGAAGTTCATCCAGGCCTTCTCGAAGATCGGCCTCATCCCCGATTCCGGCGGAACCTGGAGCCTCGCGCAATTGCTCGGCGAAGCCCGCGCCAAGGCGCTCGCGCTGACCGCGGAGCCGCTGACGGCGGAAACCGCCGCCGCCTGGGGCCTGATCTGGCGCACCGTCGACGATGCAGAGCTGATGAGCGAGGCCGAGGCACTCGGCAAGAAGCTCGCCGCCGGCCCGACCTTCGGGCTCGGCCTGATCAAGCAGGCGATCCAGGCCGCGGCCGGCAACACCCTCGACCAGCAGCTCGATCTCGAGCGCGATTTGCAGCGCCGGGCCGGCCGCAGCGCCGACTATGCCGAGGGCGTGCTCGCCTTCCTCGACAAGCGCCAGCCGAAGTTCAGCGGACGATGAGCCTGGACTTCTCCGATCCGGTCGCCGTCGCCCGCGCCTCTGCCGCGGCGATGTGGGAGAAGGACCTCGCTTCCCGCAGCCTCGGCATGAGCCTCGATGCGGTCGGCCCCGGCGAGGCGCGGCTGTCGCTGACCGTCACGGCCGAAATGACCAACGGCCACAAGACCTGCCATGGCGGCTACATCTTCACATTGGCGGATTCGGCCTTTGCCTTCGCCTGCAACAGCTACAACCAGAACACCGTCGCGCAGCATTGCTCGGTGACCTTCCTGCGCCCGGCCTTCGCGGGCGACCGCCTCACTGCGAGCGCGCGCGAAGTCTCGCGCATCGGCCGCGGCGGCATCTACGACATCACGGTGACGAACCAGAACGGCGAGCATGTCGCGGAATTCCGCGGCCATTCCCGCACCGTCAAGGGCACGCCGATACCCGTACCGGACTGAACGCACCGGCTGAAACAGGACTGAAGCGGAGGAGACCCATGGAAGACCTTTCGCCCCGCCCGGGCGAGCTCGACCCCATCGAAACGGCCTCCCGCGACGAGATCTCGGCGCTCCAGCTCAAGCGGCTGAAGACGACGCTCGACCATGCCTATCGCAACTCTCCGCACTACCGGGCGACGTTCGACGAGGCCGGCGTTCATCCGGACGATCTCAGGACGCTGTCCGATCTCGCCAAGTTCCCGTTCACGGTGAAGCAGGACCTGCGCGACACCTATCCGTTCGGGATGTTCGCGGTGCCTCGAGAAAAGGTCGCCCGCATCCACGCCTCTTCCGGCACGACCGGCAAGCCGACGGTCGTCGGCTACACCCAGAACGACATCGAGATGTGGGCGACTTGCGTCGCCCGCTCGATCCGGGCGGCGGGCGGACGGGCCGGCGACATCTGCCATGTCGCCTATGGCTACGGCCTGTTCACCGGCGGGCTCGGCGCCCATTACGGCGCCGAGAAGCTCGGCTGCACGGTCATCCCGATCTCAGGCGGCATGACCGAGCGCCAGGTCTGCCTGATCCAGGATTTCAAGCCGCGCATCATCATGGTGACGCCGTCCTACATGCTGTCGATCCTCGACGAATTCCGCCGCCAGGGCATCGATCCGCGCAGCTCCTCGCTGGCGGTCGGCATCTTCGGCGCCGAGCCGTGGACCAATGCGATGCGCGCCGAGATCCAGCAGGATTTCGACATGCACGCCGTCGACATCTACGGCCTGTCCGAGGTGATCGGCCCGGGCGTCGCCAGCGAATGCGTCGAGACCAAGGACGGCCTCCATGTCTGGGAGGACCATTTCTACCCGGAGATCATCGATCCCGAGACCGGCGCGGTCCTGCCCGACGGCGAGATGGGCGAGTTGGTCTTCACGTCGCTGACCAAGGAAGCGCTGCCGATCATCCGCTATCGCACCCGCGACCTGACCCGGCTGCTGCCGGGCACGGCGCGGGCGATGCGCCGGATCGAGAAGATCACCGGCCGCACCGACGACATGATGATCCTGCGCGGCGTCAACATCTTCCCGACGCAGATCGAGGAGCAGTTGCTGAAATGCGGCGGGCTCGCCCCGCATTTCCAGATCGAGCTCGTGCGCGCCGGCCGCATGGACGACATGGTCGTGCATGTCGAGGCGATGCCGCACGCAGCCGATGCCGACGCGCGCGCTGCGTCAGCCAAGGAGCTTGCGCACCACATCAAAAGCGTGGTGGGGGTGAGCACTAGGATCGAGGTCGGCGACCCCGATTCGGTCGAGCGCTCGGCCGGCAAGGCCAGGCGCGTCGTCGACAACCGGCCGAAAGGATGACAGGCGATGGCCCGCACCAGGGCTGCGGATTTCGACGAGAAGCGGCGCAGCATCCTCGACAGCGCCGCAGCCGTCTTCGCCAAGCTCGGCATGGAGCGCGCCTCGATGGCGCAGATCGCCCAGGAGAACAACGTCTCCAAGGCGCTGCTCTACCATTACTATCCGAGCAAGGACCTGCTGATCTTCGATATCGGCCGGACCCATCTCGTCGAGCTGGAGGCGGCGATCATCGAGGCCGACCGGCCCGATCTCGAGCCAAGGGCGCGCCTGCGCCATCTGATCGGCGGCGTGCTCGAGAACTATCGCACGGCCTCGAACTTCCACCAGGTCCTGCTCAACGGCACCGGCTCGCTCACCGACGCCCAGAGGCTGGAACTGCGCGAGATGGAGCGCCGCATCGTCAAGGCGTTCTCGGACGTGCTGGTCGACATCAACCCGGCGCTGGCGAAAAGCAGCGCCGGTGTGACGCCGGTCACCATGTCGCTCTTCGGCATCCTGAACTGGGTCTACACCTGGTTCCGGCCGAGCGGCGCGCTCAGCCGCGAAGGCTATGCCGACATGGTCACCACGCTGTTCCTCGACGGCGCCAGCGCGATGAAATAGGCGGCGCTCACGCCGGCCAGGTCTTCGCCACCATGGTCAGCACATCGTATTGCGCGACGAGCTGAGCCTCCTGGTTGCTGACCGCACAGTCCCACCGTACCTCGCCATAGTTTTCCGTCTCGCGCGGATTGATCTGCTTGCAGGTCAGCGTCACCTGCAGCGTGTCGCCCGGATTGACCGGGGTGAGGAAGCGCAGCGCATCGACGCCGTAATTGGCGAGCACCGGGCCCGGCGCCGGATCGACGAAGAGGCCGGCGGCGAACGACACGATCAGGTAGCCGTGCGCAACGCGCCCGTCGAAGAACGGGTTCGCCTTGGCGGCGTCCTCGTCCATATGGGCGTAGAAGGTGTCGCCGGTGAAATGGGCGAAATGCTCGATGTCCTCCAGCGTCACCGTGCGCGAGGCCGTGACGAGCTGGTCGCCGATCTCCAGTTCGGCGAGCGACTTGCGGAAGGGATGGATGCCGTCCTGCCGTGTCTTTGCACCCTGCATCCAGCGCCCAGTGACCTCCGACAGCAGCCAGGGCGCGCCCTGCACGGCGGTGCGCTGCATATAGTGCTTGACCGAGCGCATGCCGCCCAGCTCCTCGCCGCCGCCGGCGCGCCCGGGGCCGCCATGGACCAGCACCGGCAAGGGCGAGCCATGGCCGGTCGAGGACTTGGCGCTGACGCGGTTGCCGAGCATGACGCGGCCATGCCAGGGGCCGAGCGCCTCGACGGCCTCGCGTGCGAAGCCGGCGTCATTGGTGAAGACGGAGGCGACGAGACTGCCCTTGCCGCGCCGTGCCAGCTCCGCGGCCTCCTCGGCAGTCTCGTAAGGGATGATCGTGCTGACCGGGCCGAAGGCCTCGACATCATGCACGGCCTTGGCTGAGCCCGGCTTGTCGCAATAGAGCAGGACGGGGCTGAGGAAGGCGCCGGCCTCGGCATCGCCAGAGGTCAGCTTCGCCTGCCTCGGATCGCCGGCGACGATCTCGGCATCCCCCTGCAGTTCGGCGATCCGGGCGCGGACCTCGTCGCGCTGCGCGAGGCTGGCGAGCGGGCCCATCCGGGTCGCTTCCTCGCCGGGATTGCCGAGCGCGGTCCTGGCGAGACGCTCGCCGAGCGCCTTGATCAGCGGCTCGACCGTGGCACGCGGCGCGATCACGCGGCGGATCGCCGTGCATTTCTGCCCGGCCTTCACCGTCATCTCGCGGGCGACCTCCTTGACGAAGAGGTCGAACTCCTCGGTGCCGGCGACCGCATCGGGGCCCAGGATCGCGGCGTTGAGCGAATCCGCCTCCATGGTGAAGCGCACGGAGTGCTCGACGATCGCCTTGTGCGTCTTGAGCTTGCGGCCGGTGGCGGCCGAGCCGGTGAAGGTCACGACATCCTGGCAATCGACATGGTCGAGCAGGTCGCCGACCGAACCGCTGATCAGTTGCAGCGCCCCCTTGGGCAGGATGCCGGTCGCGATGATCCGGCGCACCATCAGTTCGGTCAGATAGGCGGTCTGGCTCGCCGGCTTGACGATCGCCGGCATGCCGGCGAGCAGTGTCGGCGCCAGCTTCTCCAGCATGCCCCAGCAGGGGAAGTTGAAGGCGTTGATATGGATCGCGACGCCTTCCAGCGGCGTCAGGATGTGCTGGCCGGAGAAGCTGTTGTCGCGCGAGAGCGCCTCGACATCGCCATCGACGAGCGTGCGCGTGTTCGGCAGCTCGCGCCGGCCCTTCGAGGCATAGGACAGCAAGGTGCCGACGCCGCCTTCGATGTCGATCCAGCTATCTGTGCGCGTCGCGCCGGTGGCGGTCGAGAGGGCGTAGAACTCCTCCTTCGCCTCCATCAGCGCCTGGCCGAGCGCTTTCAGCATCAGGGCGCGCTCATGGAAGCTGAGCTTGCGCAGCGCCGGACCGCCCTGCTCGCGGCCATGGATCAGGGCGCGCTTCATGTCGAGACCGCTGGCATCGATCAACGCGACTTCCGCCCCTGTCGCCGCATCGAGGAGCGGCACGGCCTTGCCGGCGCCGCGGACCCAGTCCCCGGCGATATAGGATTCGAGCTGGCGGACGGTCTTCACTGGCGCGTTCATCCCTTGAGATCCCTTGTCGGTCGCGGTGTGCGGCTTGTCGCCGTCGTCGGTTGAATGTGCTGGTCAGGCCATGCCGATGGCGTGCAGCAGCTTGCCGACCTGCCGCTCCCAGGCGGCGGCGAGTTCGGCATTGCCGGTATGGCGCAGGCCGAACTTCCTCTGCGTTTCGAAATGCGCCGAACTGCCGCGGCCGAAGCTCGCGGCGACGCGCGGGCGCCAATAGGCGAGCGCTGCGGCAATCTGCGGCCGGTTGCCTGCATCCTCAAGTAGCTTGCGCAAACCTTCCTCGCCCAGCTCGGTGTGCCGGCGCTCTCGCGGCAGGATGGCGCGGAAGATCTCGGCCAGCGGCTGGTAGGAAAGCCCGGCGAATTCCTCGATCTGGATCACCACGGCCTGGCCCATCAGCACGTTCATCAGGACCGCGTCGAGCCAGCCCTGCAGCGGGTAGTGCAGCACGGCGAGCCGCATGTCGGCGCCGTGGCGGGCCGCGCCGAGATCGCTGTCGCGCGCCACGCGCTCGGCCCAGGGATGGTGGTTGGCATAGCGCGAGATATCGGCGCCGAACTCGCCCATCACGGCGAGCACGCGCTCGGCGTGGTCGAGTTTTTCCAGCACGATGCGGGAGGCGGCGATGCGCTCCTTGATGCCGGGCCCCTGGTTGATGATGTCGGCGAAGCCAGCGGCGCCCGCGAGCTCGCTGTCGACGAAGGTCGCCATCAGCCTGAGCAGTTCGCCGCGATAGCGCGGCGGCGCGTTCTCGGGCGTGGTCAGCTTGCCGCCCTGCGCCAGATAGTCCTCGAGCGGCATGGTGTCGGCGTCACTGGTCATAGGTCACCACCACCCGGTCGGAGAGCGGATAGCACTGGCAGCTCAGCACATAGCCCTGGCGGACCTCGTAGTCCTCGAGGGCATGGTTGGTCGCCATCTCGACCTCGCCCTCGACGACCATGGCGCGGCAGGTCGAGCAGACGCCGGCCTTGCAGGCATAGGGCGCATCGAGGCTGGCACCGAGTGCAGCCTCCAGGATGGTCTGTCCGGTCTTGGCCATCTCGATCACCCGCGTCATGCCGTCGAGCGTGATCGTCGCGGTGCAGGTCGCGGCCTTGCCGTTGTCGACAGCACTCTTGACCACATGCTTGCCGCGGCGCGGGGCGGAGGCGAACAGCTCGAACTTGATCTGGTCGTCGCGCAGGCCGTGCTCGCGCAGCGCCGCCGCGATCGCCAGCATCATCGGCTCGGGACCGCAGATGAAGGCCATGTCGATGGCGGCGATGTTGATCCAGCCCTTGAACAGCCTGGCGCATTTCTCGGCGTCGATGCGGCCGGAGAAGAGCTCGACCTCCTGCGCTTCGCTCTCCAGCACATGCACCACGTTGAACCGGCCGAGATGGGTGTTCTTGATGTCCTCCAGTTCCTCGCGGAACATGATCGAGTTGATCGAGCGGTTGCCGTAGACCAGCGTGAAGCGCGAGCCCGGCTCGCGCGCCAAGGTCGTCTTGATCAGCGAGAGCACCGGCGTGATGCCGCTGCCTCCGGCGAAGCCGAGATAATGCCGCTTCTCCTCCGGCTTCAGCGGCACGTGGAAGGCGCCCATAGGTGGCATCGCCTCCACCATGTCGCCGGGTTTCAGCTCCTCGTTCGCCCAGGTCGAGAAGGCGCCACCATCGACGCGCTTGATGCCGACCTTGAGCACGCCCTCGTCCTTGCCGGCGCAGATCGAATAGGAGCGGCGCAGCTCCTCGCCCTCGAACTCCCTTCGGAACGTCAGGTACTGGCCTTGGGTGAAGTCGAAGGCGGCGCGGTCCTCAGGCCGCGGCGCGAGCGTGACGACGACCGCATCGCGCGTTTCGCGGCGGATATCGGCGACCTCCAATGGAAAGAAGCGTGCCATCAGATGCTCTTGAAGTAGTCGAAGGGTTCGAGGCAGTCGGTGCAGCGGAAATGCGCCTTGCAGGGCGTCGAGCCGAACTGGCTGATGCGCTCGGTCCTTTGCGAGCCGCAGCGTGGGCAGGAGACCTGAAGCGGCACCAGCGCGCCGGCGCAAGCGGCCGTGCCCTCGACTGGCGGAGCGATGCCGTAGTCGCGCAATTTGGCGCGGCCCTCAACGCTGATCCAGGCGGTGGTCCAGGCCGGCGACAATTGCCGCTTGAGCCTGAGCTTCTCGATGCCATGCTCGCGCAGGCCGCGCTCGATCTCGAAATTGATGACGCCGGTCGCCGGGCAGCCGGAATAGGTCGGCGTCACCGTCACCTCCAGCAGGTCATCGACCCAAGCGACATCACGGATGATGCCGAGATCGACCAGCGAGATCACCGGGATCTCGGGATCGGGAATCTCGCCGAGCCAGGACCAGATCTCGGCGACGGCCGGGCGGGAGATGGTGGCGGCGTCCATCAGCGCCTCCTCACCAGCTGGCGCCGGGATAGGCGCGCTGCAGGAACTGCATCTCGGCGAGGATGTAGCCGAGATGCTCGGAATGGACGCCGCGCCGGCCGCCCTTCTGGACGAAGCTCTTCTCTGGCGCCTTCAGCGTCGCCTCGGCGAAGGTGGTGCCGACATGCACCTGCCAGGCGGCCTTGAGCAAGCCCGGCTCCGGTGCGAGGCCCGCCGACGCCAGCTCGTCGTCGACCGCATCGGCGAGGAACATCTCGCCGGTATAGGGCCAGAGGAAATCAACGGCCGCCTGCATGCGGGCATGGCTTTCAGCCGTGCCGTCGCCAAGGCGGATGACCAGATCGGCGCTGCGTTCGAGATGATAGGCGACCTCCTTCGAGGCCTTCTCGGCGATCTCTGCGATGCGCCTGTCGGCCGAGCCGATCAGCGCCTTCAGCAGCGGCAGATGCCAGGCGTCGAACAGGTATTGCCGCATCAGCGTGCGGCCGAAATCGCCATTAGGCTGCTCGACCAGCAGGAGATTGCGGTAGCCGGAGACGTCGCGCAGGAAGGCGAGATTGTCGGGCGTGCGGCCCTTGCCCTCGGCCTCGCAGGCGAGCCCGAGCCAGAGCTGGGTCTGGCCGATCAGGTCGAGCGCCGTGTTGGCGAGCGCGATATCCTCTTCCAGCGCCGGGGCATGGCCGCACCATTCCGAATTGCGATGGCCGAGGATCAGGCAGCTGTCGCCCATGCGCAGCGCGAACTCGGCGACCGCCGCAGAAACCGCAGAGGAAGAGGCCGGGGCGCTCATCACATGTGCCCCACTTCGTCCGGTACGTCAAAGAAGGTCGGGTGCCGGTAGACCTTGGCGTTGGCGGGATCGAACAGCGGCCCCTTGTCGGACGGCGCGCTGGCGACGATGTCGGCCGAGCGCACCACCCAGATGCTCACGCCCTCATTCCGGCGCGTATAGACGTCGCGGGCATTGAGGATCGCCATCTCGGCGTCGGGCGCGTGCAGGCTGCCGACATGCCGGTGGTTGAGGCCATGCTGGCCGCGGATGAAGACCTCCCAGAGGGGCCATTCGCTCGACATCATCAGCTCCCTTCCGTCGGAGTGTTACTCGGCCGCGATGCGCGAGGCCTGACGCCGCGCCGCCTGCTTGCCGGCATGGGCGGTGAGCCCATCGCGGAACCAGGCGCCGTCGTTCCAGGCCTTGCGGCGCGCTTCCAGCCGCTCGCGATTGCACGGGCCCTCGCCGGCGATCACAGCGAAGAACTCGGTCCAGTCCGGCTCGCCGAAATCATGGCCGCCCTTCGCCTCGTTCCACTTCAGCGCGGGATCGGGGACGGTGAGGCCGAGATACTTGGCCTGGGGCACGGTCTGGTCGACGAATTTCTGGCGCAGCTCGTCATTGGAATCCTGCTTGATGTTCCAGGCCATCGACTGCGCCGAATGCACCGAGGCGTCGTCCGAGGGGCCGAACATCATCAGCGACGGCCACCACCAGCGGTCGAGCGCGTCCTGCGCCATCGCCTTCTGCTCTGGCGTGCCCTTGCTGAGCACGGTCATGATGTCGAAGCCCTGGCGCTGGTGGAAACTCTCCTCCTTGCAGATGCGCACCATGGCGCGGGCGTAAGGGCCGTAGGAGCAGCGCTGCAGCGGCACCTGGTTCATGATCGCCGCGCCATCGACCAGCCAGCCGATCGCGCCGATATCGGCCCAGCTCAGCGTCGGATAGTTGAAGATCGAGGAGTACTTGGCCTTGCCGGAATGCAGCTGCTCGTACATCTGGTCGCGGCTGATGCCGAGCGTCTCCGCCGCGCAGTAGAGATAGAGGCCATGACCGGCCTCGTCCTGGACCTTGGCGAGCAGGATCGCCTTGCGCTCCAGCGTGGGCGCGCGGGTGATCCAGTTGCCCTCGGGGAGTTGGCCTACGATCTCGGAATGGGCGTGCTGGCTGATCTGGCGGATCAGCGTCTTGCGATAGTCCTCCGGCATCCACTCCTTCGGCTCGATCTTCTGGCCGGCGTCGATGCGCTGCTGGAAGGCGCGCTCCTGCGGCTCCATCTCGTCGAGGCTGCGGACCCGCTTCGCCTCGGTCTTGACCATCTGGGCATACATCGGCTCGCCTCCTGTTCCGCCTCGCGCGTCAGACGCGCTCAAGGATCACTGCAATTCCCTGCCCCACCCCGACGCACATCGTGCAGAGGGCGTAACGCCCGCCGCTGCGTTGGAGCTGCCACATCGCCGTCGTCGCCAGGCGGGCGCCACTCGCCCCCAGCGGATGGCCGAGCGCGATCGCGCCGCCATTCGGGTTCACCTGCGGAGCGTCGTCCGGCAGGCCGAGCTCGCGCAGCACCGCAAGTCCCTGCGCCGCGAAGGCCTCGTTCAGCTCGATCACTTCCATCTGGCCGAGGTCCAGCCCGGCGCGCTGCAAGACCTTGCGCACCGCTGGCACCGGGCCGATGCCCATGATGCGCGGCGCAACGCCGGCGGCCGCCATGGCGACGACGCGAGCACGCGGCGTCAGGCCGTTGGCTTTCGCGGCTGCCTCGCTCGCGACGATCAGCGCCGCCGAGCCGTCGTTGACGCCCGAGGCATTGCCGGCAGTGACGCTGAGATCGGGGCCGTTGACGCCTTTCAGCTTGGCCAGCTGATCGAGCGTCACATCCGGACGCGGATGCTCGTCGCGATCGACGATGAGTGGATCGCCCTTCTTCTGCGGCACGGAGACCGGCGCCATCTCCTCAGTGAAGCGGCCGGCGGCCTGAGCCGCGGCCCAGCGCTGCTGGCTGCGCAGCGCGAACGCGTCCTGGTCGGCGCGCGAGACGCCGAAATCGGCGGCGACATTGTCGGCCGTCTCGGGCATGGAATCGATACCGAAGGCCTTCTTCAGCTTCGGATTGACGAAGCGCCAGCCGATCGTGGTGTCGTAGACCGCATTGGCCCGCGAGAAGGCGGCCTCGGCTTTCGGCATGACAAAGGGCGCGCGCGACATGCTCTCGACGCCGCCGGCGAGCATCAGCCCGCAATCGCCGGCGCGGATCGAACGGGCGGCAAGCCCGAGCGCATCAAGGCCCGAGCCACAGAGCCGATTGACCGTGGTGCCGGGCACATCGACCGGCAGCCCGGAGAGGAGGACAGCCATGCGCGCGACATTGCGATTGTCCTCGCCGGCCTGGTTGGCGCAGCCGAGAATGACGTCGTCGACTTGGCTCCAGTCCACGGAGGGATTGCGCTGCATCAGCGCCGTGAGCGGGATGGCTGCGAGATCATCGGCACGGACGCCGGAAAGCGCCCCGCCATAGCGGCCGACGGGCGTGCGAACCGCATCGCAAATGAAGGCGTCCGCCACGATGTCTCTCCCCGCGTTTCGCCGCTTTGTTTTTATCAACCGACCGGTCGGTCATTTAATTGCACGAATTCGAGGAGAGATCAACCGGCCGGACGGATTGCCGCAACAGGCCACGCTATAGGTCTAGAAGCGAGACCCCGAGGCGCGACGTCGATGAGAGGTTGGCCGCCTGCCACCATGCCGGTAAAGCGCCGATGGAAACCGCGATCAATACCCGTATCCTCGCCTACGGCGCGGAGAGCACGCAACGGGACAGGGCTCGGCAGCGCGCCGCTGAACGGCCTGAGGGGTCCACTGCCGCCACTTTCGGCCGTGTCATCTTTGCCTCTTCCGTCCGAAATTAACTTTCTGGTAAGAGGTTCGGGTTTCCTTGCCGGTGACGATGGCTCGCTGATTGCGGCAGCCGAGATCCCGTAATCAGGAGGTCACCGCATGAAGCGGACCGCGATCGCTGCAGATGCCGTTCGTTCTCTCGACAAGAGCCGCCACGGCCGCACAGCGATCCCGCTTCTGATGGCTCTGGCCGCGCCGGCGCTGGCCGCCTGCAGCACCGCCCCGGTCCAGACCGCTTCGACGACGACGGCCGGCCCCGGGACGACGACGAAGCAGGCCCACGAGACCCGCAAGCGCGCGATCGAGCTGGCCAAAGCCGACCCGCGCGAGCGCGAATGCCTTGTCCGCGCGATGTATTTCGAATCGAACCGGTCGAGCGAATCAGGCCTGCTTGGCGTCGGTACCGTCGTGATGAACCGGGTCGGGGCGCCGCGCTACCCCGAGACGATCTGCGGCGTCGTCGGCGCACCGCGCCAGTTCGCCCCGGGCGTGCTGACCCGCCAGATGGTGGCGCGCGACCTGCCCAAGGCCGAGGCCGCCGCCGACGCCATCCTCGCCGGCAAGCGCAACGAGGCTGTCGGCAATGCCAAGCATTTCCACATGGCCGGCCTGCGCTTCTCCTACGCCAACATGCATTACGTGACGGTGGCTGGCGGCAACGCCTTCTATGTCAAGGGCGAGCGTCCGGAGCGCCGCCGCATCGAGGAGCCGAGCTACCAGCTGGCCGCGGTCACCGCGCCGGCGCCAGTTGCCGCCAGTGCCTCGTCCGTTCCGACCTCCTTCGCCAATGCGCCGCTGGCCTTCGCTCCGGAAGCCCCTGCTGCCGCCGAACATGCCAGCCCGGCCACACATATGGTCAGCAAGGCGACGTTGCCGCCGAGCCGGCCCTTCGATCTCGACATGCCCAAGAGGCTGGCGCGGACCTTCATCGCGCCGCCGAAGAGCGACGCCCGGATCGCGGCGCTGATGCCGAGCCCCCGCGGGCTGCGTGGCAGCGTGGCTCAGGACTGAGCTGTACTGCGGGTCTGGCAACCGACTGGCCGGCCGGATCACATCGGGCCGGCGTCGACCTTGATGCGCTCGGAGGTGATCGAGGAGGCCTGGTCGCTCGCCAGGAACAGGGCGGCGCGCGCCACCTCCTCCGGCTCGACCCAGCGCTTCAGCGCCGCCTTGTCGGTGTAGTTCGCCCGGACGATCTCCTCCGCCGGCTGGTTCTCCTTGGCGGCGCGGGCAGCGATGACCCGCTGCATCAGTTCCCCATTGACCGCGCCTGGGCAGAGCGCGTTGACCCGGATCCCGTGGATGCCGACCTCCTGTGCGACGGCCTCGGTGATGCCGATCACTGCGAACTTCGTCGCGGCATAGGCGCTGCGCAGGCGAGTCTTCATTCGGATACCCTTCCCCCCGAGTGTCGTATCCGACGTTTCCCCGTCAGATCCCAGAGCGATCCTGACGGCTTTCTGACGCGGGGGCGCGCGCCTCGGCTGATTTCGAGATGTGAAACGGCGGGACTTCCGGCCATATCCGGGAACGGGAGTGCCATCATCCGATGATCGACATCGGCACGGCAGACCATGCAGACATCCGCCCAGTCCAGCTTTCGCAAGCGCCTCGTCAGCGGCGCCTTCCTGGCGGGGAGCTTCGTCAAGACGCCGAGCCCGCATGCCACCGAGATCCTCGGCAATAGCGGCTTCGACTTCATCGTCGTCGACCAGGAGCACGCCCCCTTCGACCGCGTCACCACCGACCTCGTGCTGCTGGCGGCGCGGGCAGCCGGCATCGCCGGCGTCGTGCGCGTCCCGACGCTGACGAGCGACGCGATCCAGGCCTCGCTCGATTGCGGCGCGGTGGGGATCCTCGCCCCGCATGTCGCGAGCGTCGCTGATGCGCAGGCGCTGGTCGCCGCCTGCCGCTATCGCGGCGGCAAGCGCGGCTTCTCCGGCGTTACCCGCGCCGGCCGCTATGGCGGCAGCAAGATGTGGGACCTCGTCGACGCCGCCGATGCGGCGGTGGCGACGATCGCGATGATCGAGGATCCGTCGGCGCTGGCTGAGATCGACGCCATTCTCGCGGTCGAGGGGCTCGACGCCGTTTTCATCGGCCGCGGCGACCTCACCGTCGCGCTCAGTGCGCCGACCCGCGACGCGCTCGAAGTCCGCGACGCCGTCGATGCGATCCTGCGGGCCGCCAAGAAGGCCGGCAAGCCGGTCTGCGTGATGACCGACAATGGCGAGGAATCCGCGGGGTTCGCCGAGCGCGGCGCCAGCGCCTTCATCCTCTCGTCCGACCAGGGTTTTTTGCGCAAGGCGGCGAGCGAAGCTCTTGGGCAGATGCAGGCAGCCAGGAGCCGGGTCGAGAACCCCGGCGCGCGCTAGGAGAAACGGACCCGTGAGCTATCCCTCCAGCGAGCCACGCTCGAAGCTCGCCGCTCCGGCAGCGGCGAAGGCGGTCCCGGTCAAGGCCTATGCCGGCGCCGACTATGAACACCGTACTCTGCTCGCATCTCGGGCTGGTAGGCTCACCGCGCCCGATCGACGGCTATCGCGAAATCGTCGGCCAACCTGCTCGACCTGCAGTTCACGGAGGCCGAGATCAAGCGGCTGACCGGCGGGCATGCGGCGGAGTTGCTCGGTTTGGAGGCGGCCGCCTGATAGAAAGCCCACGGAACTGGTGGGAAGTCCGCTCGCGCCCTTGCGGGCACTCAGCGAACGAGGTTCGGGGGCAATGGCGGCTCTTCGCTGAGCAGCGTGATCCGCACCCGTCGGTTCGGCGAGATGTAGGGATTGTCGGGGAAGACCGGCTCGGTGTCGGCGCGCCCCACCACGGAGGCGAAGCGGTCATTGGGGAACCCTGCACCCGACAGGATTTCGCGCACGGCGAGCGCGCGCCCGGTGGTCAGGCTCCAGGGATCGACGCCAGCCACCGCGCCCGGGCGCGTGGCGGCCGTGTGGCCGGTGATAGCCAAGCGGTTGGGCAGGCGGCGCAGAGTGGGCGCGAGCGTCTCCAGCACACGACGGGTGCTCGGATAGGGCTGGACGGAGCCCTCGGGGAACATGGAGCGGCCGGACTCGTCCATGAGGGCGACATCCAACCCCTCCTTGGTCGGCTCGATGACGATACTGCGCGACAGATCGGCGATTTCGGGCATGCTCTGGAGCGCCTGCCGGAGGCTGGCGATCGCGCTGTGGCTGGCCTGCTGGCCGGCGGCCGAGCGGTTGATCTCGCGGTCGCCGGCGCCGCCAGCGCTGGCCCGGCGCACCTTGTCGTCCGGCTTGGAGGTCCCTGTCGCCACCTCGCGCGGCGGCGACGGCTTGCTGCCCGATTTGTCGAGCGCGGTACCCCACAGCATGCCGCCGGCGCCACTGGTGCTGGGGCTCAACGACCCCGGCGCGAAATACTCCGCCAGGCCTTCCTTCTGCTCCTGCGTCGTCATGCTGATCAGCCACATCAGCAGAAAGAACGCCATCATGGCGGTCACGAAGTCCGCATAGGCGATCTTCCAGGCGCCGCCATGATGCGCATGAGCGGCCTTCTTGACCTTCTTGACGATGATCTGCTGGGCGGGCTTGCTCATCTAAGTCCCTGCTTGAGATTGGGCCGGTTCTAGAGACTGTCAGTGACCATGCGAACGAACAGGCTTCAGGCGGCCAGTTTGGCGGTAGCCGCTTCCACTTCGCTGAAGGTCGGGCGGACGTCGCTCATCAGGGCCTTGCGGGCAAACTCGACCGCCATCACCGGCGGCTGGCCGCTGATATGGGCGAGGAGACCCGCCTTGAGCGACTGGAAGTATTTGGCTTCCGCCTCGAAGGTGCTCTTGAGCGACGCCGCCATGGGCGCGAAAAAGCCGTACGCGACGAAGACGCCGAAGAAGGTGCCGACGAGCGCGCCGCCGATCAGATGTCCCAGTACCTCCGGCGGCTCCTTGATCGCCCCCATCGTCTTGATCACGCCGAGCACGGCGGCGACGATGCCGAGCGCCGGCGTTCCGTCGGCGAGCGACTGCATGGCCGAGACGAGACGCTCCTGCTCCTGATGGTGCGTCTCCAGCTCCTCGTCCATCAGTGCGTCGATCTCGTGGGCGTTGTTGGCGCCCAGCGTCAGCATCCGCATGTAGTCGCAGACGAACTCGACGGCATGATGGTTCGCGGCGAATGTCGGGAAGGCATTGAACAGCGTCGATTTCTCGGGATTTTCAATGTGTTCCTCGACAGCGAGCATGCCCTTCTGCTTCACGAGCTTGTACAGGGAATACTGCATTCCCAGCAGCTCGACATAGCATTCCTGCTTGTACTTGGAGCCCTTCATGATCGTGCCGAGCATGGACGGCACGGCCTTGAGGACCGGCGCGGGATTGCCGATGACGAAGGCACCGATCGCTGCACCGAGGATGATGACGAACTCGAACGGCTGCCAGAGGACCAGGACGTGTCCACCCATGGCCGCGTAACTGCCGAAGACGCAGACGAAGACAATGATTGCGCCGACGATCAGCCGCATGGTGTGTCACCCTCGCACCGCAGCAGCTACAGCCCGCGCGAAGCCACCACTCCCTTGAAGGAAATGACTGATCAAGGTTAAGGGCGAGTTAGGGGCATGGCAGGCTTGGGGCGACAAATTGGCCCAGGGGTGCAAATCGGTCCGATCGCGACATTCGTCACGTCAGGCAACCCGATCAGCCAAAGCCGAATGGAAGACGGGAGCACGGCCCAGGCGAAGCCCGGGCCAAGCTCTGCAGCGATTGTCCGGACACTAGGCAGGGGCGGTGCACCTCCCTCGGGAAAGCGCCGCCGATCTGCAGCGCAGCCTCGACCTCTGGAGCCTGATCGGCGCGTTCAGCATGGAGGGAGGAGCGCTCGCTGGTCTCGGTCGCCAATTTCGACACGGTCTCGCTCTCGATGGCGCTCGACATCGCCCGCCTCGTCTTCGCGCCGGTGGTGACGGCCTCGGCAGAGCGCGTCGCCAAGCAGGTCGATTCCTTCTGGTCGGGGCTGACGGTCGGGCTGATCGAAGAGGATGGCGTCGGCCTGCCAGGCTTCAACGGCCTCGCCCAGTTCCACAAGGCGATTACCTCGGAGGCGCGGCTGGCAACGGCTCCGGTGGTTCAGGAGTTCGCCAGCTCGAGCCACTCCAACGGCAATCTCGACCGGGCGGGCATGGCGACCTTCGCGGCGCGCAAGACGATGGAAGTGGCGGGGCTGTCCGGTCGATCGCCGGGGTCGAGCTGCTGGTCGCGGCCCAGGCGACCCAGAGCCGCAAGGCGACGCCGCTCGGCGAGGCCACCGGCAAGCTCTTCGCCTTGGCGCGCGAGGCCGTCCCCTTCGCCGCGGCCGGCGACCGTGCCGCATCTCGATCCGCTGCTGCGGCATGTCGAAGCGAGGCGCAAGGAGATTGATCCCCTTGTCGGCGCGGATGGCTGAGCGTTCACGCCCCCACGGCGTAACTGGCGTGGTCGATCGCGTTGACGGCGCGAACCTCGCCGGAGGGCTCACTGCTGGTGCCCGGACGGCGATTTAGGCGGACCCGCCGCGGCTCGCCGGGCGCGAGATGGAACCAGCTGTGTTCCGGCCGCCAGGCGTGATCGACGATCTCGACCGATTGCGCGAAGCGCTGGGTCGAGAGGACGAGGCTCCAGTCGTCGCCCTCGCACTCCAGCTTTGCGGCGAGCCCGCAATGATGGCGCTCATGGCCGCGCCCGAGCGGGAAATGAAAGGCCTCGGCCAGGACCTTGCCGCTCGCAGCATCGCGCAGCACCGCCGAGGTCACGTCATGGCCGGGCGGGCCGAAGCGATAGGCATAGGCGATGTCGAAGAAGCGGCCGATCAGCTCAAAGGCGGAGAGTGTCGTCGCCGAGTGCGGCGCGAGCGCGACCTCGCGCTTCGCCTGGACGACAGCAACTTCACCGGCACGCCAGCAAGTCAATTCGACGGTCGCAGTCAGCGGCTCCGGGCACTCGTTCAGGACATGCAGGCCGAGGCCGTTGACGCCCTCGTCGGTCAGCGCGAGCTGGACCGGGCGGAAGGCGCGGGCGAGCCCGTGCCAGGCCGATTTCGGTTCGCCGTCGCTGGCGATCACGCCCCAGCCGGCGCCGGGTTGCAGGTCCTGCAGGAGCCAGACCAGCGCACCCCGCGTCGGCGAGGCCGGCCGGCGCCATTCGGCGAAGGTTTCCTCCATCACCTCAGCGACGACCGCCCGCGACAGGGCGAAATAGCGCTCCGGGTCCTCTCGCCGCAAACGCGCCGGTTCAAGCCCGTAGAGCCGTTCGAGATAGTGGTCGCGCACATCCTCGAAATCCCAGGAGGCCCCGGCATCACGCGGGACGGCACGCTTCCAATCGGGATGATGGGTGATCGCCGGCGGCTTGCCGGGGCGCAGCGAGACCTCCTCCGGCACATTGGCGAAGGCGAGACTCTCGGCGGCGAAGCGGACATTGGCGCGGCGGGCATCGTCGAGCCCGCGCATATAAGCGCCGACCCCGTAATAATGCGTCACGCCCTTGTCGGCGACGAAGGGCAGCGGCCCGCCCGAGGGCGAGTTCGGGACATAGGCGATGTCCGGCCTGAAAGTGGCGACCGCATCCGGCAGCACCTCGTCGAAGACAGGGCCGGACCAGGCTTCGGCCGGCGCGCCCAGCATCGCCGACTGCTGGAAGACCTCGCTGCCGCCGCAGAGCACGGCGAGGCTCGGCGAGCCCTGCGTCCGGCCGAGCAGCGCTTCGACCTCCGTCGCGATCGCGGCACGAAAGCCGGCATCGCCCTGCGGATAGTCGAAATTGGCGAGCATCATCTCCTGCCAGACCATGATGCCGAGTTCGTCGCAGAGCGCGAAGAAGGCCTCGCCCTCATAGGTCATCACGCCGGGCAGGCGGATCATGTTCATGCCGGCCTCGCGCGCCAGCCGGAGCCAGGGCTCATAAGCCGCGCGTCCGCCGGCCAGCGTGGTGACGTCGGCATTGCTCCAGCAGGCGCCGCGGCAGAACACTGGCACGCCGTTGACGATCAGGCCGAAGCCCTCGTCATCATCGCCGCGATCGACTTCGAGCGAGCGGAAGCCGATGCGGCCGAGATCGATCGTCTCGCCATCCAGCATGAGCGTGAGAGCATGCAGCGCCGGCTCGCCATGGGTGTGCGGGAACCAGGGCGCGATGCCGGGCACGGACAATGTGCCAGCTAATCGACTGTCACCATCCGGGTGCAAGGCCGCTTCGTCGCCGGCGCAGCGCATAGTCGCGCGAGCCGGCAGCGCCACGTTCTCGGCCAGCGTGAGACTGAGCGCGATGGTGCCGGTCTGCCCATCATAGCGCGTGCGCAGATCGACGGCTTCGAACCGCGGCGCATTCGCCTCGCTCTCGATCCGCAGCACCGGACGATACGGCCCGGTCGGCAGGCCGGGCGGGCACCAGCCCGGCATCGAGCCGAGCGCACTGGTGCGGAACCAGCGCAGGCCGTTGGGCTGGATCATTGCCAGGCGCCAGCGGGAACGGCGCGGAGCCGCAGCGAGCTTCGGCACGAGCGCACGGAAGCACAACGCGATCTCGGTTCCGGCCGGGCAATCGACGGCAAGCTCAACGGGCGCGAACATCGAGGCGTTGTCGGCCTGCTTGACGCCGCCGACCCAGATCTCGGTAACGGTCGCCAGCCCCTCGAAACGCAAGCGTCCATTCAGGGCTTCCGTCAGCCGCGTGCGATACCAGTGATCCTGCTGGCCGATCGCATTGGCGCTGGCATCGTCGAGCCGGCCGAGGGCGCGCAGCGTCCCGGCGACCGTGCCGGGTACTGCGGCCTCCTGCCAATCGCCGGCCTCCGGCAGATCGGCGGGCGTTGCGGCGGCATCGGCAGCCGTCGCGAGCCAGGACCAGCCTGCGAGCGGCTCTAGCCGTTCACCGCTACGCGCGACGATGCGGGCCATGGCTCAGCCGGGGAAGCGCTGCCCGAGCGCCTCGCTGACCTGATCGTGCTCACCGACGAGGCCGGCGACGGTCGCGTCGAAACGCTCGAAGCGCTTCTGCTTCATCGCCCTGGCGAGATGGAACTGCGCCACCTTGGCACCCTCGGCGATACGCAGGGAACCATCGCGGGCGGCCTCCAGCCCATCGACCGACTGGCTGAGCCAAGTCAGATGGCTGGCGAGCAGTTCGAAATTGGCGCCGAGCTGGCGCAGCGTGTTGAAGGCGTAATGGTGGAACGCCGAGCCCGGGCGCTCGGCCAGCGCCTCGGCCTGCGCGGTCGCGACTGCCCGAAAGGCTGCGACGGGATTGTCGCTCGGCCGGCGCGCGACATGGCGGGCGAGCAGCCTCAACGCGGCAGCGCGCAAAGCCGCCTCGTCCGGCCGACGCTGCGGCAGCCGCACCATCTCGGCATAGGGGAAGAGGGTGTCGTCGTGCATCTGTCCAGGCAGCAGCCGGAACAGCCCGTCGAAATCCTCACCTTCGGCCCGATGCAGGCCGTCATTGTGGAAATAGTCGAGCTCGCGGGCGGCGCGGTCGAGCCGGTTCACCGCGATCGTCGTCTTGCCGTGGCTGTCGCGATAGGAGACGCCTCGGGTATCGGGCATGTAGAAGGAATCGAGTTCGAGCAGGACGAGACGGCCGAGCCCGATCTGCTGCTCGATATGGCCGATCAGATCGTCATAGAGCGCGAGTTCGGTCACCCTGAGGCCGTAGAGCGCCTCGAGGTCATCGAGCGGCGGCTTGAAGAAGGTGAACTGGTCGCCCTCGAAATCCTGCGTGATCGTGAAACCGAAGGCCGCCGCCGGCTCCAGGCCGAGCGCGTGAAGGATCTCGATCCAGAGATCGGCATAGCAATTGGTCTGCGGCCAGTGCCGCTCGCCGGCATGCATGGCATGCCGGTCATAGGCGAGCGGATCGACCGGCAGGAGCCGGCCCGCCATGGCGGCGGGCGCGGCGATCTTGTGCTGGGCCGTCATCGCGCTCACGGCCAGAGAACGTTGCGGACCGAAGCCGGCCAGCGCTCGACGTCGTAGCCATGGTGCTTGAACAGGGCGAGGGCGACCCGCTCCATGCCGAAGCCGACGCAGGCGGTGTGGGCGGTTTCGCCGGCGGCGGTCTGGATGCCCCAAGTCGTGCCGAAATGGTCCTGATGGTAGTTGAAGGAGAGGCAGGCGGTCGGCTTCTCCTCGCTCTCGATCGGGATCAGGAGCTCGAATTTCAGGCGCTGGTCGCGCTGGTTGTTGGCGAGCATGCGCCCGGCGCGGCCGAAGAACGGATCGTTGGCGACGTCGAGATTGAGCGGCACGCCGAGCGAAGCCATCATCGCCTGGCCACGGTCCAGCCAGGTCGCTCGGAACTCGGTGACCTGCTCGGGCGTGCCGAAGCGGACATATTCGCGCATCCGGAAGAGCTGCATCCGGGCCGGGTCCTTCGAGGGCTCGTGCCGGAAGCAGTAGGATTGCAGGTCGAACAGCGCGCCCTCAGTCTTGAGCGGGCCGCGCTTGGCGACGACCGGATAGAGGGGATAGCAGGCTGCCGGGGTCAGAACGACCTCGGTCGAGATCTGCCCGTCGGTCCAGTCGACGCCGTCAGCCACATTGTGCAGCAACTGGGCATGGGCACGCTCGTCACCGGCAAAGGAATGCACGGTGCCGGCGAGCTGCGGGAAGCTCTTGAGATAGCCGCTCTTCTCGAAATGCTTGCGGCTCATCGCCGGCGGAAAGCGCACGATCTCGGCGCCGTCCTGCCCGCCATGGCGGGTGATCAGGTCGTCGAAGCGGGCGATGACCTCCTCGAACAGGCCGCTGCGGCCATAGAGGCCGTCGACGCCGGTGTCGATCAGCAGGCCGCTATCGATCAGTTCCGCGAGGAAACCCTGCGGCTGGGGGCAGTTCTGGCACATGCGATCACCTGGAAAGGCTGGGGTCGTGCTTGTAGACCGCCAGCAGGTTGGAGGTGTTGCCGAGGACTCGGTCGTTGTTGATCATGATCGGCGCTGAGAGCGCATCGCGCATCAGCCGCGCCAGGCTGGCCGGGCTGTCATTGCGATAGCCCTGGATGCCGCAGATCAGGAAGGCCTGCATCACGATCTCGCCGACGCTCTGCGAGGCCACGACCTTGATGCTGTTCATCGCCACGACGAAGCCCATCGAGGAGAGTTCGTCGGCATCGCCGCGGGCGCGCTCGTAGCGGTCGAGCCCGGCGACGACCAGCGCCTTGAACTGCTGCAGGCGGGCGAGCAGCTCGGCCAGGCGCAGCGCGCTCGGCGGTGTCGAGCCCGGGCGCTTGCGCGCCTCGCTGCGCACAAAGCCCTCGGCACGGGCGACGGCCTCGGCCGCGATGCCATACCAGACCGAGGCCCAGAGCAGATGCGCGTTGGGGAGCATCGACTGCGCCGCGATCTCGGCGAAGGAGACCGGGATGATCTGCTCGGCAGGCGCGCGCCCGGAGAAGGTGAAATTGTCGGAGCAGGTGCCACGCATGCCCATCGTGTCCCAGGCGGCGCTGCGCTCCAGCGTGTACTGGTCCTTGGTCAGGACGGACATGACCTGGTCGGAGGGCGGGGCCTCGGGCGTGCGCCTGGAGGTGATCAGGATGGCGTCGGCCTGCGCGCCGTAGGAGATCAGGCAGCCTTCCTTGTCGAGGGTGAAGTCGTCGCCTTCGCGCACCACGCCGCAGATCGACGAGCGCAGATCGCCACCGACCCCGCCGCCCTCGGTTGTGGCCGAGGCGAGCAGGAGCTGCTCGCGAGCAATGCGCGCCATGAAGCCGGCGTGCCAGGGATCGTCGTTGCAATGCACGACCAGGCTCGACGCCTTGATCTGGTGCATCGCGTAGATCATGCCGGTCGAGGCGCAGGCCTGAGCCAGCACAGAGCAGATCTCGGCGATGGTCGCGTGGCTTGCCTGCTCGCCGCCATGGGCCGCCGGGATCATGATGCCGAGAAGGCGCTCGCGCTTCAGCGCCTCGAAGGCCTCGTGCGGGAAGCGCGACTTGGCATCGACATCGCCGGCATGCTCGGCCGCGATCTTGGCGATCTTGCGCGCCTTGGCGATCATCGCCTTCTGCGCCTCGGCGCTGGCGCCGGACGCCTCCGACGTGAGCTGGTAGCCGGCTTCGGCCAGGCGGGCGAGCGTCGTCATCAGACGTGCTCGCTCTGGATGGTGCGGATCGCGCTCTCGATCGCGGCGATCGAGGCGAAGTTGCGCCGGTTCATCATGTTGTCGGGGAATTCGACCTCGAAGGCCTCTTCGAGCGCCATCATCAGCTCGACCGTGCCGAAGGAGGTCAGGCCGGCATTATAGAGATCGGCCTCGTCGGCGAGGGTTGCGACATCGACCGGCAGCTTGCCGGTGGTCTTGAGGATTTCGCGGATCCTGGTCTTCATCTTTCGGTCCTGCCCTGTCTGATGCCATCGCTGCTGCGGTGCAGCCCCGTCTTGGCTCCGTCCTCGGCGTGCGGCGGCAAACGCTGGCGCAGGGCGCTCGCGATCACCGTATGGACGCTTAGGTCGGTTGGTTTGACGCCGTGTTGTTCGTTGCGTCAGGCCTAACGCATAAAATTTAAAGTTACCTTGCGCCTGCCGTAGAATGACTGGCGGAAGCGTCGCACAGCCGGACGTCTGGAGATGTGGTAAACGGCGGATTGCCGCGAATACTCGATTTTCAGTGAATTCAGCCGGGCGCTGCCGCGGAATAGTTGACAACCATGCTGCGCTCGGCGACCGGTGCGGGCTCAGGCCCGGCATCGGCATCACTCGACCCCGTCATGAACCAGAGCAGGGCCGCGGTCTTGATCGAGTAGACGGAGTCGCTGACGATCATCAAAAGGCAGATATAGGTCGCGACACAGACCTTGAAGCGCCAGGCTCGCGGCGACTTCTCCGGCGCGAAGATGAACAGACTCCAGAAGCCGATGACGCCGAAAAGCCCGATCTGGTTCAGCGAGTAGGCATAGCCGGAGTCCGACAGGAAAGGCTTGTCGGGCGACAGGCCGAAGACCGCGGCCGGCGACAACGAGGTGATGAGGCGCGACGTCCAGAGCATGCGGCCGGCGAAGTTGTTCTGCCAGTTCACCTCGGCGCTGACGAAGCCGTAGATGGCAAAGCCGATCAGCATGACGAAGGGCGCCACCAGCCAGACGAAGCGCGGCGTGATCGGCGCGGCGAGATAGGCGACGGTCGCGACGATGCAGACATTGGCGCCGAAGCGGGAATCGCTGAGCACGATCGCGGTCATGCCCGCGGCCATGGTCAGCCAGCGCTTGGCCATCTGCGGGCGATTCAACGCCCAGATATAGAGGATCGCGCCGAAATTGCCGGTCGAGATCGGCTCGAGGAAGACCGAGGAGGCCCGGTGCGGCCCGAGGAATGGCAGCAGCGTCCGCGAATCCGGCCTGAGGCCGCTGGCGAAAAGCGCGCCGGTCTGGCTGCTGACGTCGCTCGGCGCCACCGTGCCGCGCGCGACATAGTATTTGATGATGTTGAAATAGGTGACGTAGAGGTCGAGGGCGAGGAACTCGAACAGGCCGAAGACGACAACGATGAGCCCACTGATCAGGGCAGCGCGATCGGCCAGGCGCGGATCGTTGCAACTCTTGCCGAGCAGATAGAAGGCGACCGGAATCAGGAAGTCGCGCACCGCCTTGGGGTCGATCAGCGGCCGCATCGCCATCAGCAGCACGGCATAGGAGAAGAACACCGCCAGCAGCAGATAGGGCGCGGCGTTGCGGCCGAGGCCGAGATAGAGCGCGGTCGCGACCAGCACGACCTCGCACCCCATCACCATGGTGTCGTTGATGCCCATGACGTTGGTGTTGATGAAGCACAACGCCATGTTGAAGGTGAGCGCGCCGATCAGCAGGGCGAGCGGCAGGACCGGCATCGGGCGGGCGGGATCGAGGCCACCGGCCATCGCCGCCTGGCTGCTCACGCGGCCGCCTGCGCCGGACGGCGCAACCAGCGCGACGCCAGGCCCCGCACGCCGGTTCCGGAATCCTCGGGGACGACGAGTGCGACGATATGCTCGCCCACCGGATCGATCGCAGCGGCCTGATCGACGAGGCTGCGCGGCGTCTCGCCTGCGAGGGACGAGGCGAGGACGATCGCATCCGGGCGCGCGCCTGCCTTGCCGTCCGAAGGAGAGGTTTGCCGCATGATGATGAAATTGCGCCGCCGCCCGGGCTTGGCCGTGGCCGAGGCGGCTGGCTCGATCCGGCGGATGTTCATGTCGCGGCCCGAGCCGTCCTGGCAGAGCAGAACGCTCTCGCCATGCGCCGCCAGGCTGTTGGCGAGATGCTCGGCGAGCGCCGCCTGCGTCGCATCGTCGACCGAGCCCGCGATCATCACGGAGGCCGGCAGATGCGGGCCGAGCGTCCGCTGCAGCAGGCGTGTCACAGGTATGAGCGCATCCTCGCGACGGGCGGCAGCGGCCGGCAGCGACACCACCGTGCCGACCCCGATCGCCCGACCGGCGGCTTCCGGCGTCAACGCTGCCATCGGCTTCAGTCGCTCGGGGATGATCCGCGAGGATGGCAGCCATTCCAGCAGATAGGCGATGCCGAGGCCGGCGCAGGCGCCGAAAAGCAGGGCTGCGGCGAGCACGATGGGAGCGGGCGGCTTCGTCGGCTGCGCCGGCGCGACCGCTTCCGACAGCATGCGCGAATTATTGGTCTCGATCCGCTTCTGCTGCTCCAGCTCCTTGGCGCGCTGCAGCGAGGCACTGTAGACGACGCGCACCGCCTCGGCCTCGCTCTCGAGCTGGCGCAGCTTGATCTGCGCGGCGCCGCTGACCTCCTGCGACTTGGTCAGCTCCGTCGCCCGTTTCCTGAGATTGGCGAGATTGGCCTCGCTCTGGCGATAGCTTTCCTGCACGGTCGAACGCAGGCGGGCGAGCTCTCCGGACAGCAGCCTGCGCGTTTCGGCGAGCTCGGCCCGGATCTCGATCAGGCGTGGATGCTGCGGCGCGAGCGTCTGGGCAAGGCTCGCCGCCTCGCGCGCGCTCTGGGCGTATTGCCCCCTGAGCGAGGTCACCACCGAGGAGGTGAGCGCCTCCGGCAGGGTGTCGGACAAGGGATCGCGGCTCTGATAGCGGGCGAGCTGGTCGCGCCTTGCCTGCTGGCGCGCAAGCTCGGCCTCCGCCTGGCTGATCTGGCCATAGAGGTCGCGCAATTGCTGGGAGACGATGAGCCCGCCCTCGCCCGTGCTGACGAGGCTGTGCTGGCTGCGGAAGCTCTGGACGGCGCGCTCCGCCTCGTCGAGCTGCGTGCGCAGGCCGGCGATCTGGCCGATCAGCGAGATGTTGGCGCGCTCGACGACAGCACGGCGGCCATCATTGCCCTGGCGGAAATAGGCCTGGGCCAGCCCATTGGCGATGTCGGCCGCCTTTTGCGCCTGCGGATGCGAGACGGTGATGCGGAAGACCAGCGAGTTGTCGACGCGCTGGATCACGATCGCCTTCTTGAGCGCATCGACCGCCTGGGCCAGGCGCTGCTCCGGCGTCGGCTGCACGAGCTTGCCGAGCAGGCGCGAGACCAGCCCCGGCGGCCGGACGAAAGCGGGATCGTTCTCGAGGTCGAGCTCCTCGATCAGCTGGCGCAGCACGCCGGTGGAGGTCATCACCAGCGCCTGGCTGTCGACATTGGCGAAGTCGATCGAGGCCGAGGTGTCGGTGCGCACGATGTCCTTGCCGACGACCTGCAGCGCCTGCGGGTCGACGAGCAGTTCGGCGGTCGCGCGATAGACCGGGACTTGCACCGCAAGATAGGCGAGCGCGAACAGGATGCAGATCGCGGCACTGGCGATCACCAGCCAGCGGCGGCGGCGCAGCAGCTGGAGCAATTCGGACAGACTGAAAGCGGCGGAGTCGCGGTCCTTCGCCGGCGCCTCCTCCCGTCTCCCCGCCTCGAACGCAGCCGACACCACAAGCCTCCTCGATCCGGCCCGGCACGGCGCATCCACGGCCGGACGCGCCGACGGCTCGGCTGGAATTCCACCGCGCATCCTGCCGAGGCGTAGTTAACATTTCGGCAACAGACTCAGGGCGATTTGATTCAAGTATTCAATCAATCAGCTCGCCGAAAATTAACTACACGGCCAAAGCATTTTCAAAGAGCTGTTCCGCTCCGGGGACGCCGATGATAGTTCAACATTTACGAAAATCAGCGTGATCGGAACGATTTTTCGACCGCCCTACCTGTGGCCTGCGCGATCCCGTTCACGCCTCGTTTACAACACGAAGAAATCCCCCGGGCACGCCAACCTTTGCTTAGCCCGCGCCGGGTATTGCTGCCCTTGGGAAAGGCCGCCCCGGCAAACGCGCCGTGACGAGGACGAGTCCAGACAGCATGCGTATCCTGATGGCCTGTGCAGCGTTCCCGCCCTTCATCGACGGCGGCGGGCCGATCTCGGCGATGATCGTCGCCAAGCTGCTGCTCGCGGCCGGCCATGACCTGACCGTTGTCAACGTCTCCGGCGAGGACAGGCACGAGACCTATGACGGCGTGCCGGTGCACCGCCTGCGCTCGCTCAACATCGACTGGAACTACCGGCTGCCTCGGCCAGGCTGGAAGAAAGCGATCTGGCACGCGCTAGAGAACTTCAATCCGCGCGCCTTTTTCGTCATGCGCCGCGAGATCAGGCGCCTACGCCCCGACATCGTGCTGACCGACTCGATCGAGAACATCAATGTCGCGACCTGGGCGGCGGCGAAAAGCTGCGGCGTGCCGGTCGCGCATATCCTGCGCAGCACCTTCCTGCTCTGCTGGAAGGGCAGCATGTGGAAGGGCAACGACAATTGCGGACGCGCCTGCGGTTCCTGCCAGGTGAGCTCCTACGGCAAGAAATTGAACTCGCGCTTCGTCGACGCCGTGATCGGCGAGACCGATTTCATCATCGGCCGCCACACCGAGCACGGCTATTTCCCGAACGCGACGACGCACGCCATTCCCGGCGCGATCGCGCCCGTGCCCGGCGCTCTGCCCCGCTCAGCTCCGCCGGCGGAGCGCCCGCTACGCATCGGCTTCATCGGCGTACACGACCCGATCAAGGGCCTCGACACGCTGGCCGCAGCCGCGCAACGGCTCGCCGGCGAACCGGTCGAGTTCCTGATCGCCGGCACCGGCCAGAGCGACTATGCCAAGGCCCTGCCCGGGCGCTTCCCGGCGCACAACACCCGCTTCCTCGGCTGGACCAAGCCGGATGCGTTCCTGCCCGAGATCGACGTCCTCGCCGTTCCCTCGCTGTTCCGCGAGCCGTTCGGGCGGGTGGTGATCGAGGCTTTCGCCCATGGCGTGCCGGTGATCGGCGCCAGGTCCGGCGGCATCCCCGAGACGATCCAAACGGGCGTCAATGGCGCCCTGTTCGAGCCGGGTGACGATGCCGCGCTGGCGGCGCAGATCACGGCCTACGCAAGGGATCGCGGGCTCGTCGCGGTGCAATCGGCCGGCGCGCTCGCCGCCGCCGCCCGCTACAGCCCGGACCGGATCGCCGCCGCCTACGGCGCCGTCTTCGATGGCCTCGTCGGCAAGCCGGCCGGGACCGCGCTCCTGCAGCCGCGGGAGGCGCGGCCGTGAGGGAATTCCTCGATCTCGCCTGGACCGGGGCCGGCCGCTTCCTGCCGGCCTTCTCGTCGCGCTTCAGCAGCACGCTGCTGAGCTTCCTCGTGCTGCTGGCCGCGAGCCATTTCCTGCCGACCTCGGAATACGGGCTCTATGTCTTCCTGTTCTCGATCGGCAGCGCGCTCGGGCTGATCGCCGTGCTCGGCCAGCAGATCCTGGTGGTGAAGCATTATCGCCGGGCCGAGGCGAGTGGCCATCCGCTCAACCAGGCCCTCCTCGGCGTCAACGCGCGCTGGCTCGCGCTCGGCTGCTTCGTGCTGCTGGCGGCGGCGCTGCCGCTCTGGCTCTTCGCCGACCGGCTGCCGCCGACCTACCACTATCTCTGGCTCGCCTTCGTCTTCGCCGCGATCTTCGCGCTGAGCGAGTACCTGCAGAACTATTTCCGCATCCATGGCCGCATCAACATGTCACTGGTGCCGCGCGAGATCGTCTGGCGCGGCAGCTCGATCCTGTTGATCGCCGGTGCCGGGTTCGTCGGCCTCCTCGGCGGCGGCGCGGGCGCCATGGCGATCATCACCGGACTGCTCGCCGCCACGACGCTCTATCAGAGCGTCTGCTTCCTCCAGGACGAGGGGGTGGGTTGGCTCAAGGCGCGTGACCAGGTGCCGGCGGAGACCCATGGCGAGTGGCGCCGGGAAAGCGGCTATTTCATCGCCAACAACGTGCTGAACTCGGCCTCGGCCTATCTCGAGACGATCCTGATCGGCGCGCTGCTCGGGCTGAACGAAGCCGGATTCTATTTCGTCGCGCTGCGGATTTCGATGCTGCTGCTGCTGCCGCTGGCAGCGATCGATACGGTCGGCATCCCGATGATCGCCGCCCGCTTCCAGAAATCCGACACGGCCGGGGCGCAACTGCTGATCGGGCGGCTCTCCTTCGCCAGCTTCTGCATCTCGCTGCTGGGTGCGCTGGCGCTCGCCGTGGTGGCGCCCTTCATCCTGCATCTGTTCAATCCGGAGTTCGTCCAGCACGAGAACGTTCTGGTCGCGCTCTGCGTGATGTCGGTCTCGCTCGCCTTCTTCGGCCCCGGTTCCTGGCTGCTGATGATCGGCGGCGGCGAGCGCTTCTTCCTGATCGCGCGGGCGATCATGTTCGTCCTCTATCTCGGCCTGCTCTATGCGCTGGCGCGGGTCGGCGGGCTGATGGGCATCGCCATCGCCGGGCTGGTCTTCAGCACCGCCTCCAGCCTCGCCGCCTGGTACTGGATCAAGCAGAAATGGCGGATCGACAACATGGCGACCGCCTTCTTCCGGCCCTTCCTGTTCGGCGGCGCGCCGCAGGACCAGCCAGACCCGCTGCCGCCCGGCCGCGCCAGCGAAGGAGCCGGCCGATGACGGCAGCTGCAGCCTATCGTATCGATCCGGCCGGCGAGGCGAGGACGGCCCCATCGCCTTTCGGCACGCCCGTGACCTTCGGCGGCAGCATGGGCATGCTCCATGCCGGCCGTGCCCCGGTCGCAGTGCTGATGCTCGGCGCCATCGGCTATGAGGAGCTCTGCCTGCGCGCGACCTGGCGCAGCCTGGCGCAGGCGATCTCCGACAGAGGCATCGCCTGCCTGCGCTTCGACTATCCCGGCCAGGGCGACGCCCATGAAGCCGCCGATGTGCAGGGGCTGGACGACTGGTTCGAGACCATCCGCGCCGCCGCCGACCTGCTGCGGCGCGCCAGCGGCTGCGAGCGCCTCGTGCTACTCGGCCAGGGGCTCGGCGGGACGCTGGCGCTCAAGCTCGCCGAGCAGCTCGCTCCGGTCGCGGCCAGCGTGCTGATGGCGCCGGTCGGCAACGGCAAGCGCTATCTGCGCGAGCTCTCGGCCTGGACGCGGATCGTCTCGGACCGGATCGGCATCGGCACCGACCCCGACGACGAGACACGCTGCGCCGTGGCGGGCCTGCGCATCGCGCCCGGCCGCCTGCCGGCGATCGCGACGCTCGGCACGGCAGCGCTCCGACAGGCGCCGTCCGAGCAGATTCTGCTGCTGTCGCGGCCGGGCCATGGTGGCGACGCGGCACTCGCCGAGACACTCACCGGTCTCGGCGCCACCGTGACGCAGCGCGACTATGACGGCTATGAGACGCTGACGACCGACCCGACCGCGGCGCGCCCGCCAATGGCGACCATAGCCGGGATCGTCGACTGGATCGCCGAGCGGGCGGCGGCTGCCGGCTCTGCTCGCGCCGACATCGGGACGTCGCAATTGCCCGGCCCGGCGGAAGGCCTGCTCGGCGATGGTTTCATCGAACGGCCGATCCGCTTCGGCCCGGATGGCCGGCTCTTCGGCGTGCTCTGCGAGCCGCTCGGGCCGGCGGCGCGCGAAACCATCGTCTTCGTCAATGCCGGCCGCGACTACCATATCGGCTGGGCCCGAGTCAGCGTCAGCCAGGCGCGCGCCTTCGCCCGGCGTGGCGTCGCCTCATTGCGATTCGACGCCAGCAGCGTCGGCGACAGCGGCGTCGCCGCTGACGGGCCGGAGGAGATCCTCTACTCGCAGGCGCAGATCGACGATGTCCGCCTCGCCATCGATGCCATGCAGGCGCGCGGCTTCGACGCACCCGTCCTGATCGGGCGCTGCAGCGGCGCCTATGCCGCCTTCCATGCCGCCGTTGTCGACGAGCGCATCCGCCGCCTCGTCATCGTCAACAACGAGCGCTTCGTCTGGGATCCCGACGAGAGCGTCGAGGATGCGATCCGCTATGCCCATCGCAGCGCCGGCGACCTCGGCGCGACATTGGCCCGCAAGGACGGCTTGCGCCGCCTGCTCACCGGCAAGCTCCGGGTCGGACCGGCCGGGCGCTATCTGATCTGGCGCTATCGCAAACGGCTCTCGGTCAAGCTCGCGCCACTGCTCGGGCGCCTCACCAAGCATGGCCGGCTCCACCACCAGTGCCATCGCCATTTCGCGACGCTCGCGGCACGCAATGTCGAGCTCTCGCTGCTCTATGCCGATGGCGATGTCGGCCTCGCCGAGCTCGAGACCTATTTCGGCGAAGCCGGCAAGGGGCTTGCCGCCTATCCGAACACCTCGCTGACCATGCTCGCCGACGCCGACCACAATTTCACGCATCTCGCCGCCGGCCGCCGGCTGCTCGATGCGCTCATCCGGATCGTCACGCCGTGAGACTGACTGTTCTTGCCCTGGCCCTGCTCGCCACCTTGCCGGCGCGGGCCGAGACCTGTCTGCGCGGCGTCAACCTGTCTGGCGCCGAGTTCGGCGACACCCCCGGCAAGGTCGACACCGACTATACCTATCCGAGCGAAGAGGCGATCCAGCGGCTCGGCAAGCTCGGCGCCAGCGCCATCCGCCTGCCCTTCCGCTGGGAACGCATCCAGCCTGACCTCAATGGCGGGCTCGACATCATGGAGCTGGCCTATCTCGACCAGACGGTCCGCCGGATCAACGAGGCTGGGCTGATCGCCATCATCGACCTCCACAATTACGGCTATTACGCCAAGAAGCAGCTCGGCTCGAAGGAGCTGCCGGCCGAAGCGCTCGCGGATGTCTGGCGCCGGCTCGCCGAGCATTATCGCGAACGGCCCAAGCTCGTCTTCTCGCTGATGAACGAGCCCTACGACATCACCAGCGCAAACTGGGCGAAGATCCAGAACGTCGCCATCGCCGCGATCCGCAAGGCCGGCGCCAAGCAGCTCCTGCTGGTCACCGGCACGGCCTTCGGCGGCGCCCATAGCTGGACCTCCGACCTGCCGGTCGGCAACAACGGCCGCGACCTCCTCGGCGTCGTCGACCCGCTCGATCGCTACGCCTACGACTTCCATCAATATCTCGACGCCGACTATTCCGGCCGTGCAGCGGAATGCTCGGCCGCGGCCGGTGCGCTGAAAGCGATCGACGACGTCACCGCCTGGCTCAAGGCCAATGACCGCCGCGGCTTCCTCGGCGAGTTCGCGGCCTCGAACAAGCTGGAATGCCTGACCGCGCTCCGGCAGATGGCGGCGAAGGTCGACGCCAGCCCGCAGCAATGGCTGGGCTGGACCGCCTGGGGCGCCGGGCCCTGGTGGCCGGCGGACTACATCTTCAACCTCGAGCCGACCAAGGCGGGCGAGCGCCCGCAGATGAGGGTGCTGCTCGAACGCCTGAAGGCGAAGCGCCCCAGCGCCGTCTGCGGCCGGGAGGCCAAGCCGTGACCGCTCCATTCTCCCATCGCGCCGCGCCCGCTCTGCCGGCCGGCACGCGCGTCATTCATGTCGTGCGCCAGTTCCTGCCCAATCGCGGCGGGCTGGAAGACGTCGTCGCCAATCTCTGCCGGGCGCAGCTGGCGCTCGGCCTCAAGCCCTCGGTTGTGACGCTCGACCGTCTGTTCTCGCGGCCGGAGCTCGTCCTGCCGACGAGCGAGGTGATCGACGGCATCCCGATTACCCGCATCCCCTTCCGCGGCTCGACGCGCTATCCGCTCGCTCCGGAGGTGTTCAAGCACCTGCGCGAGGCCGATCTCGTCCATGTCCACGCGATCGACTTCTTCTTCGATGCGCTCGCTCTGGGCTGGCTGCTGCACCGCAAGCCGCTCGTCGCCACCACCCATGGCGGCTTCTTCCACACCAGCGACTTTGCCGGCCTGAAGAAGCTCTGGTTCAACGGCCCGACCCGGCTCTCGGCACAGGTCTATCGCGGTATCGCCGGCTGCAGCACGAACGATGCCCGCATGTTCGAGCGGCTCGCGCCCGGCAAGGTCCGGGTGATCGAGAACGGCGTCGACCTCGACAAGTTCGCCGGTGCCTCCAGTCCCGACCCGCAAAGGCGCCTGGTCAGCATCGGCCGCTTCTCCAAGAACAAGCGGCCGGACCGGCTGATCGCGACGATGGCGGCCCTGGCGCGGCGCGATCCATCCTGGCATCTCGACATGCTCGGCGTCGCCTCGGATTGGACCGAAGAAGCGCTGCACAAGGCGATCGCAGACGCCGGCATGGAGCAGAACGTCACCCTTCATCTCGGCCTCGACGATGCCGCGGCTAGGCAGGTGATGAGCCGCGCCTCGCTCTTCGTCTCCGCCTCGGAGTTCGAGGGTTTCGGCCTTGCCCTGGTCGAAGCAATGAGCGCCGGCCTCGTGCCGGTCGTCCAGCCCAATGCCGCCTTCGCTGGCCTCGCCAGCAAGTTCCCGGTTGTCCGCACCGTCGATTTCGCCGACGCGGACGAGGCTGCCCTGGCCGTCGAACAGGCTCATGCCGATCTCGTCCGCTATCCCGGCAATACGCGCCCGCGTCTTTCGAACCTCGCATCCTATTCCTGGCACGAGGTCGCCCGCCGCTATCTCGAATTCTACACCGCCGCGCTCTGACCCTCCGACGCCATCGCGCTGTCGCCGCGCAAGCCCCCTTGCGTATCGTCTGATTCTAGCTTTGTAATAGTGGATACACTCATACAAAGCGGCTGACCGAGTGCAGATGGCTTGCGGGGAAACGGGATGAGCTTCGCCTCGAAAGGCATGGCTGCGACGGCGCAGGACGAGGCCTATCGCGCCATCCTCCAGGACATCCGCAGCGGCCGCTATCAGCCTGGCGAGCGCCTGATCCCGGAGACGATCGCGCGCGAGCTGGCCATGAGCCGCATGCCGGTGCGCGAAGCCTTCCAGCGCCTCGCCAATGAAGGCCTCGTCCTGATCCGCCCCAATCGCGGTTGCGTCGTCTCCGGCCTGACGATCGACGAGATCTACGAGCTCTTCGAAATCCGCTCCGTGCTGGAGGGTCTCGCGGTTCGCCTCGCCATGCCGCGTTTCGATGCAGCGGCGCTCGCCGAGCTCGACGACCACGTCGCCCGCATGCACCGCGCCGGTGCGGCCGGCGGCGGCGACTGGCTCGGCCGTCACCAGGAATTCCACGCCTATATCTGCGGCCTCAGCCGGCGGCCCAAGCTGATCGCCCAGATCGCAGCGCTGCATATCGCCGTCGAGCCCTATATGCGCGTCTGGCTCCACCATGTCGCCCAACCCGCCCACGCGACCGAGCGCCAGGACGAGGTCGTCGAGGCGATCAGGACCGGCGACGCCGAGCATGCCGAGGCGGTGATGCGCGAGCACGTCCTGCGCACCGCGCCGCGCCTCGCCGAGTTCCTGCGCAAACGCAGTCAGGCTGCCGGAGCGTCTTCGGCGCTTCCGGCGAGCACCCAGCCCTGAACCGAACGATCGAGCGGCTCGCCAGAAGGCCGCTCCGACGAGGGACACCCAAGGCTCAACCAAAACAACGAGGGGGTCCACAATGGATCGACGCCAGTTCCTGAAAGCCTCGGCCGCGGCCGCCTTCCTGCCGGCCGCGCCGCATCTCGCCAGCGCGCAGGATGCCAAGACCTTGCGCTTCGTGCCCTATTCCGACGTCGCGATCATCGATCCGATCTGGACCAACGGCTATTCGACCCGCACCCACGCGCTGCTGGTCTGGGACACGCTCTACGGGCTCGACGACCAGTTCCAGCCGCAACCGCAAATGGTCGAGGGCCATGTCGTCGAGGAGGACGACAAACGCTGGACGCTGACGCTGCGGCCCGGCCTCGTCTTCCATGACGGCAGCAAGGTGCTGGCGCGCGACGCCGTCGCCTCGATCAAGCGCTGGAGCGCCCGCGACACCTTCGGCCAGGCGCTGATGGCCGCGACCGACGAGCTCTCGGCGCCCGACGATCGTACCATCGTCTTCCGGCTGAAGGCGCCCTTCCCGCATCTGCCGGCGGCGCTCGCCCGCCCGAGCGCGCTCGTCGCCGCGATCATGCCGGAGCGCCTCGCCGCAACCGACCCGTTCAAGCAGATCCCGGAAGCGATCGGCAGCGGCCCCTATCGCTATCTCACTGCCGAGCGCATCGCCGGCGCCCGCCATGTCTATGCCAGGCACGAGGGTTACGTGCCGCGCCAGGGCACGCCGAGCTTCACCGCCGGCCCACGCACGCCCTATCTCGACCGCATTGAGTTCACCGTCATGCCCGATGCCGCGACTGCGGTCGCAGCGCTGCAGACCGGCGCGGTCGACTGGGTCGAGCAGCCGATCATCGACCTGCTGCCGCTGCTGCGGAAGGACCCGAACATCACCGTCGAGGTCAAGGACCGGACCGGAATGGCCGGGCAGCTCAGGCTCAACCATCTGCAGCCGCCCTTCAACAATCCGGCGGTGCGCCGCGTCATCCTCCAGGCGATCGACCAGGAGGAGTGCATGAACGCGGTCTGCGGCGGCGATCCGCAGGTCGAGCGCGGCAGCATCGGCTTCTTCCCGAACAACTCGCCGATGGCATCCGACGTCGCGGGCAAGGTCCTGAAGGGCCCCAAGGATTTCGGCAAACTCAAGCAGGAGCTCGCTGCGGCCGGCTACAAGGGAGAGCGCGCCGTCTTCCTTGCGGCGCAGGACGTGCCTCGCATCGCCCTGGTCTGCGACGTCGCGGCGGATGCGCTGCGCAAGATCGGCGTCAATGTCGACTTCGTCGCCGCCGACTGGGGCACCGTCCTCCAGCGCATCAGCAGCCGCAACCCGGTCGAGCAGGGAGGCTGGAGCTGCTATGTCACCTATTGGGCCGGGCTCGATCTCGGCTCGCCGGCGACGAGCTCGCCTTTGCGTGGCAACGGCGCCAAGGGCAGCCCGGGCTGGCCCGACAGCCCCCAGATCGAGGCACTTCGCGCCCGCTTCCTGACCGCTGCCGACCCGGCCGAGCAGAAGGCGATCGCCCGCGAGATCGAGCTGCAGGCGATGCAGGACGTGCCTTACGTCCCGGCCGGGCAGTACCTCCAGCCGGTTGCCTACCGCAAGAACCTGACCGGCATGCTGAACGGCGTCCCGGTCTTCACCAATCTGCGCAAGGGCTGAGCGCCCTTCGCCTCCTTCCCCATGGCCGGCGACCAGCGCCGGCCAGATTTCCACGAAAGCCAGCCTATGCGTGATCTCGAGCTTCCCGGCCGCTCCCTCGCAATCAGCCGCAATGCGATGGCGGCGACCTCGCATCCCGCCTCGACGCTCGCCGCGCTCGACATCATGAAGGCTGGCGGTAACGCCATCGACGCAGCGATCGCCGCCTGCGCCGTGCAATGCGTCGTCGAGGCCGGCTCGACCGGCGTCGGCGGCGACTGCTTCGTGCTCTATTCGCAGGGCGGATCGACCGATGTCATCGCCTATAACGGCTCGGGCCGCACGCCCGCCTCCGCGACGCTGGACTGGTACGCGAAGGCCGGCATCACCACGCTGGAGCGGCACTCCCCGCATGCCGTTACCGTGCCTGGCGCGATCGACGCCTGGACCCGGCTCAACAAGGATCATGGCCGCCTGCCGCTGGCCGAGGTCCTCGCGCCCGCCATCGCCTATGCCCGCGACGGCTATGCGCTGACACCGCGCGTCGCCTACGATCTCGCGGCCCAGCGCGAGCTGCTGATCAAGGACGCCAACGCCGCCGCGACCTTCCTCGCCGACGGCAAGGCTCCGCTGGCCGGCACGGTCCAGCGTCAGCCGGCTCTCGCCGAGACGCTCGAAGCGATCGGCCGCGAGGGCCGCGACGCCTTCTATCGCGGCGAGATCGCCAGAGAGATGGTCGACTATCTCCAGGCCGCCGGCGGCCTGCACACGGCGGACGATTTCGCCGCCGCCGAGGGCGAATACGTCACGCCGATCAGCGCGACCTTCCGTGGCCGCACCGTCTATGAGTGCCCGCCGAACGGCCAGGGCGTGATCGCATTACTGATCATGAAGATCCTCGAGCGCTTCAAGCCGAAGGGTGGCCCGCTCGTGGTCGAGAACCTGCATATCGAGCTGGAGGCGACCCGGCTCGCCTATGCCGCGCGCGACCGCTTCCTGGCAGACCCCGCCAAAGCCGAGGTGCCGGTCGAGCACCTGCTCTCGGATGCGCTCGCCGACGAACTCGCCGGGATGATCGATCCCGATCGCGCCCTAGATCCGTTGCCGGTCATCCCCGGCGGGGCCGAGCACAAGGACACCGTCTATATCAGCGTCGTCGACAAGGACCGCAACGCCGTCTCCTTCATCAACTCGATCTTCTCGCCCTATGGCAGCGGGCTGATGACCAAAAAGTCCGGCGTGCTCTTCCACAATCGCGGCCAGAGCTTCGTGCTGAAGCAGGGTCACCCGAACGCGATCGCCCCGCGCAAGCGTCCGATGCACACGATCATCCCCGGCATGCTCGCCGAGAACGGCCGCGTCGTCATGCCCTTCGGCGTGATGGGCGGGCACTACCAGGCGATGGGCCATGCCCATTTCCTGGCGAAGCTGTTCGACCACGGCCTCGATTTGCAGGAGGCGATCGACCTGCCGCGCCTCTTCCCCCTGCCCGGCACGAACACGGTGGAGGCGGAGGCACGCCTGCGCGAGAGCGTCGGCGCGGCCCTGACCGGACGCGGCTTCAAGGTCGAGGTGCCGAAATCGCCGATGGGCGGCGCCCAGGCGATCTGGATCGACTGGGAGAAGGGCACGCTGACCGGCGGCTCCGATCCGCGCAAGGACGGCTGCGCCCTCGGCTACTGAGTGTCCAGTGCGAGGCCGCCCTGCATGAGGTGGCCTCGACAGCGCCGGCGATCCCGGCAAGCTTCTTCTTCAGAACAGGTCGAGGGAGAAGCGGGCATGGCGGGCGAGGAATCGAAGGGGCGCGGCATCGCCGGCGGGCTGACCAATTACGGCGACTCGGACTTCGCCGCCTATCTGCGCCGCTCCTTCGCCCGCTCGATGGGCTACTCCGACGAAGCGCTGGCGCGGCCGATCGTCGGCATCGCCAATACCTATAGCGGTTTCAACAACTGCCACCGTCACTTCCCCGAACTGCTAGAGGCGGTGAAGCGCGGCGTGCTGATGGCCGGTGGCCTCCCCGTCGAGTTCCCGACCATCTCGCTCGGCGAGGTCTTCCTCAACCCGACCAGCCTGAAATTCCGCAATCTGATGGCGATGGGCACGGAGGAAATGATCCGGGCTCAGCCGATCGATGCCGTCGTGCTGATGGGCGGCTGCGACAAGACCGTGCCGGCGCAGTTGATGGCGGCGCTCTCGGCCAATATTCCGACCGTCCAGCTCGTCGGCGGGCCGATGTCGACCGGCCGCCACAAGGGCGAGCGCCTGGGTGCCTGCACCGATTGCCGCCGCTTCTGGGCCCGTTTCCGCGCCGGCGAAATCGACCAGGGCGAGATCGACGTGGTCGAAGGCCGGCTCGCCACTACGGCCGGCACCTGCGCGGTGATGGGCACCGCCTCGACCATGGCCTGCATCGCCGAAACTCTGGGGCTCGCTTTGCCGCGCTCGGCCGCGATCCCCGCCGTCCATGCCGACCGGCTGCGTTGCGCCGAGGCAAGCGGCAAGCGCGCCGTCGAACTGATCGGCACGCAAACGCTGCTGCCGCGCCAGATCGTCACCGAGCAGGCGATCGAGAACGCCTGGCGCGTGCTGCTGGCCATCTCCGGCTCGACCAATGCCGTCGTCCATCTCACGGCGATCGCCCGCCGCGCCGGCATCAAGGTCGACCTCAACCGCCTCAACCGGCTCTCCGACGAGACGCCGGTTCTGGTGAACCTGAAGCCGGTCGGGAACAACTACATGGAGGATTTCTTCGCCGGTGGCGGCGTACCGGCCGTGCTGAAGGAGTTGCGCGACCTGCTCCATCTCGACTGCCTGACGATCACGGGCAAGACGCTGGGCGAACTGATCGACGGGCCCCTGCTCGATCAGCTCGACCGCACGATCATCCGCTCGCGCCAGGACCCAGTCGATCCCGATGGCGGCCTCGTCGCGGTGTTCGGTTCGCTCGCCCCGCGCGGCGCCATCGTCAAGCGCGCCGCGGCCGAGAAGCGGCTGCTGGAGCATGAGGGCCGGGCGGTCGTGTTCTCATCACTGGAGGACCTCTCGGCCCGCATCGACGATCCCGATCTCGATGTCGGTCCGGACGATATCCTCGTCCTGCAGAACGCCGGCCCGAAGAGCGCCGCCGCCATGCCGGAAGCCGGCTATCTGCCGATCCCGCGCAAGCTCGCGGCCAAGGGCGTCAAGGACATGGTCCGCATCTCCGATGCCCGCATGTCCGGCACCGCCTATGGCGCGATCGTGTTGCATGTCGCGCCGGAGGCGGCGGTCGGCGGCCCGCTGGCGCTGGTCCGCAATGGCGACCGCATCCGGCTCAGCGTCGCAGAGCGGAAGCTCGATCTGCTGGTCGACCCAGCCGAGCTCGAAGCGCGGCGGGCCGCCCTGCCGCAGCCGCCCGCAAGGCAGCGCCGCGGCTATGATCGGCTCTATGACGAGCACGTGCTCCAGGCCGACGAAGGTGTCGATTTCGACTTCTGCTGAGCTGTCGTCATCGCGAGCGCAGCGAAGCGATCTATGGGGAACAAGCCACTTCGCCCTGCCGCTCCTGGGTTGCTTCGCTGCGCTCGCAATGACGGAAACGTTCAAGCCAAATGGCAGGCGATCTCCAGCTCGACCTCGCGCCGCAGCGCCGGCGCCTCGGTGCGACAGCGCTCGACCGCCTGTACGCAGCGCGGATGGAATGCGCAGCCCGGCGGTGGCGCGATCGGGCTCGGCACCTCGCCCGACATCGGCCGCCGCTCTCGGTTCGGCCTCTCGACATCGGGGATCGTGTCGAGGAGGAGCCGCGTATAGGGATGGCGCGGCCGGCCGAACACGTCCTCCGCTGGCCCGCTCTCGACGAAGCGGCCGAGATACATGATGGCGAGATGGTCCGACATGTGCCGGACCACCGAGAGATTATGGCTGATGAAGAGATAGGTCAGCCCAAACTCCTTTTGCAGCCGGACCATCAGGTTGAGGATCTGCGCCTGAACTGACACGTCGAGCGCCGAGGTCGGCTCGTCGCAGACCAGGAAGTCCGCCTCGGTCGCCAGCGCGCGGGCGATCGAGATGCGCTGGCGCTGGCCGCCGGAGAATTCATGCGGGAAGCGGTTCGCATCCGCGCGCGACAGGCCGACGATTTCGAGCAGATCGCCCACGCGGGTCGCCGTCTCGCTCTCGTCCTTGCGCAGCTTCAATTCGCGGATCGGCTCGGCGATGATGTCGCCGACACGCCAGCGCGGGTTGAGCGAGGCGTAAGGGTCCTGGAAGATCATCTGCACCCGCGGCGGCCCGAAGGAGCCGTCGGCGCGCTTGATGTCCTTGAAATCGAGCATGCCCTGCGTCGGCCTTTGCAAGCCGACGACCATGCGCGCCAGGGTCGACTTCCCGCAGCCGGACTCTCCGACGATGCTGAAGGTCGTGCCGCGGTGGACGCTGAACGAGACGTTCTCGACCGCGCGCAGGATGCGGCGCGGCTCAGCTGAGAACAGCCGCGACAGCGCCGGCGCCGAGACGTCGAAGCGACAGGAGGCGGCGGTGACCTCAAGGATGGTGTTCGCCTCAGCCATGGGCGATCTCCCGCAGCGGGAAATGGCAGGCGGCGGCGTGATCGGATGCCGGCAGGCTGGGCTTGGTCTGCCGGCAGAGATCGGTGGCAAAGCCGCAGCGCGGATTGAAGGCGCAGCCGGTCGGGATCGCGTTCAAACGCGGCATCGAGCCGTCGATCTGGTTGAGCGCGGCGTTACGGCGGTGAACGCTCGGGATCGAGGCCATCAAACCGGCGGTATAGGGATGATGCGGCCGGCGCGTCACCTCCTCGACCGGGCCGATCTCGACGACGCGCCCGGCATACATCACCGCGACCCGATCGGCGGTCTCGGCGATCACGCCCATATCGTGCGTCACCAGCATGATCGCTGTGCCGTGCTCGCGGCAGAGCCGCTTCAGCAGCGTGGTGATCTGCGCCTGGATCGAGACGTCGAGCGCCGTGGTCGGCTCGTCGGCGATGATCAGCGTCGGCTCGGCGCAGAGCGCCAGCGCGATGACGACGCGCTGGCGCATGCCGCCGGAGAACTGGTGCGGGTAATGGTCGATCCGCGTCTCGGCGGCGGGGATGCCGACCTCCTTCAGAAGGTCGAGCGCCCGCTTGCGCGCCTCGGCCTTGCCGACCGGCAGATGCGTCGTGATCGTCTCGACCAGTTGCTCGCCGACGGTCAGCAGCGGATGCAGCGAGGTCAGCGGGTCCTGGAAGATCGCGCCGATCCGGCGGCCGCGCAATTTGCGCATCGTCTCGGCCGGCAGATTGTCGATGCGCTGGCCCGACAGCCTGATCTCGCCGCCGGCAAGGCGCCCGGGCGGATCGAGCAGGCCGATCACCGCCGTGCCGGTCAGCGACTTGCCGGCGCCGGATTCGCCGACCACGCCGAGGATTTCGCCCGGCGCGATCTCGAAGGAGATGCCGTCGAGCGCCGTCAGCGGGCCACGCCGCCCGTCGAAGACGATGCGCAGATCCTGCACCGAAAGCAGCGCTGGCTGGGCGTTCACGCGGCGTCCTCCTGGCGTTCGATCGCGTAGCTGGACGAGAAGATCTCGCTGGCGGGCGGGTGGCCCAAAGTGCGCTGCGGATAGCGCGCCATCACGCCCTCGAACTGCTTCTGGGCACGAATTTTGTCGGCGGCCTCGTCCTGGCCCGGAATGGCGCGGTCCTCCATGACGAAGCGGCCGTCGATCACCACGGTCGAGAAATCACGGCCATGGCCGGTCAGCAGCATCGTCTGGATGGGGTCGATGACCTGGCCGCTATGCGGCCGGTCCAACGCAAAGACGGTGATGTCGGCGCGCGAGCCGGGCTGGAGGCGGCCGAGATCGGGCCGCTGCAGCGCATCCGCGCCACCAATCGTGGCGGCGTCGTAGTAATCCTCGGAGCGCACGGCGCCGACATTGCCGGCCATGGTCCGAGAGAGGATCATGCCGACCTGCAGGTTCATGATCATGTCCGGCGGGGCGGTGTCGGTCCCCATGGCGATGTTGAGGCCCATGGCACGGTAGCTGCCGAAATGGTTGATCGCGTTGCCGTGCCGGCCCGAGACCAGCGGGCAATGCACAATGCTGGCGCCGGAATCGCGGATGATCTCGAGGTCGCGGCCGGGACGGTCGATCAGGCGGCTGCCGGAGACGACGGTGCCATGCGGCAGCAGGCAGCGCTCATCGAGGAAGCCGAGGCTTTCGAGCCATTCCGGCGGGCTCAGCCCGTGCTGGGCGAGGACGAGATCGTACTCGATCTTGGACTGGCAGCAGTGCAGGCGGACGGGGATATCGAGCTCGCGCGCCGCGGCGGCGGTGCGGCGCAGCAGCTCGGCCGTCGAGGTCTCGATGCGGTCGGGCGCGAGCATCGCCCGGATCAGCCCACCGGCCGCGCCGTCGTGACGCCGGGCGAAATCGATGGCGGCATCGAGCTCGGCAAGGCCGCGGGGCTCGTCGTAATGGGTGACGATGCGCCCGTCGGCTTCGACCAGCTGGTTGCCGGTCCGGTAGGCGGGGCCGAGATAGGCGCGCAGGCCGAGATCGGCGGCCGCTTTCGCGGCGTCCTCGAACTCCTGCACCGTCTCGCCCCAGGCGCGGTAGAACAGCGAGGCGATCGGCAGCGCCGTGGTGATGCCGTTGCGGATCAGCTGGGAGAAGGCATAGCGCTTCTGAAAGGCGAGTTCCTCGCGCGTATACATCTCGTAGGGGCCGGCTTCGAGATAGCTGCGCGGCCAGACGCGCCCCTTCTTCCAGGCCGGCTGGTTGTCATAGCCGAGGATGGTGGTGTCGAGATCGGAGAGGGCATCGCAATCGATGAAACCTGGCCCGATCAGGGCGTGGCCGTAGTCGAGGCGGCGGGCGACGTCGCCCGGAAAGCCATGGCCGACGAAGACGACTTCGCCGTCTTCGAACACGACCTCGCCGTTCTCATAGAGGCGGTGGCGGCCGTCCTTGTGGCCGACCACCCAGCGCGCGGTCATCAGGATACGGCCGTCCGGCCGCTTCTTGGCTCGCGGGGTCACGGCGCGGTCCTGATCGACACGCCGTCGCGGGCGACGATCTTGCCGCGCTTGATCACGCGGCGTCGCGGCGGACGGGTCGCGACGGCTTCGGCGATCGACTCGGCCGGCAGCAGGACGAGATCGGCGACGCAGCCGAGCTCGAGCCCGTAGCCCTCGATCTCCATCACCTTGGCGCCCTCGGTGGCGCAGACGTCCAGCGCCAGCCTGACCTCGTCGTCGCGACGGAAATTGTTGCGCAGGCCGACGAACATCGCCCGCTCCAGCATGTCGGCGTTGCCATAGGGGCTCCAGGTGTCGCGGATGCCGTCGGAGCCGGAGCAGACGCGGACGCCCGCCTGTAGCAGCTTCTTGACCGGAGGAGCCGGGCGGCTCGCCGGCGCGGTCGTCATGATCGCGATGTCGAGCACGGCGAGTTCCTCGATCAGCGGATCGATCAGGGCCGGATCTGGCGTGCCCAGGCAGAAGGCGTGGCTGACCGTGACCTTGCCGGTCATGCCGAGCGCGCGGGTGCGCTCGATGATCAGGTCGAGCGAGAAGGCACCGACCTCGCCGGGCTCGTGCAGATGGATGTCGAGCGGCTTGCCATAGCGCTGGCAGAGCCCGAAGACGGCGTCGAGATGGCCCTTGGGATCGCGGTCGATCGTGCAGGGATCGAGCCCGCCGACGATCTCGCAGCCGGCCTGCATCGCCTGGTCCATCAGTTCGAGCGTGCCCGGCCGGCGCAGCAGGCCCGATTGCGGGAAGGCGACGAGCTCGATGTCGACGATATCGCGATAGGCATCGCGCGTCTGCATCACGCCCTCGACACCCCACATCCCATGCTCGGTGTCGATATCGACATGGCTGCGGATATGGGTCGTGCCCTTGAGCGAGGAGAGGATGCTCTGGCGGGCTGACTGGCGCGCGGGATCGATGTCGAGCCGCTTCTTGTTCATCCGCTCGTTGTCGATCTTGTCGAGCAGCTTGGGGCCGACCTCGTTGGTGTACCAGGGCAGGCCGAGCAGGCTCTTGTCGAGATGGGTGTGGGCCTCGACCAGGCCGGGGATGACGATCTCGCCCTTGCCGTCCTCGATCGCGACGCCGGCCGGCGCGGAAAGGTTGGCGCCGATCTGGGCGATCCTGCCGTTCTCGATCAGGAGATCGACGGCCTTGCCGGCATAGGGGCGGACATTGCGGAGCAGCAGGGAGGCGGTCATCGCAGGCATATCCTCGTTTGATTTCTTGTCGTCAGCGCAGCTTCGGGTTCAGCGCGTCACGCAACCAGTCGCCGAGGAGGTTGACCGAGAGGACGATCAGTCCGAGCTGCAGCGAGGGGAAGACGACGAGCCACCAGGAGCCGGAGAACAGATACTGGTTGCCGATGCGGATCAGCGTGCCGAGGGAGGGCTGGGTGATCGGCATGCCGACGCCTAGAAAAGAGAGGGTCGCTTCCGACAGGATGGCGAGACCGAGATTGAGCGTGGCCGCGACCATCACCGGGGTCAGCGTGTTCGGCAGGATGTGCCGGCGCATGATCCGCCCAGCCGGCACCTTGATGATCCGCGCCGCCAGCACATATTCCTTGCGCCGCTCGACCATGGTCGAGGCGCGCACGGTGCGGGCGTACTGCACCCAGCTGGTCAGCGCGATCGAGACCACAAGCACGGCGGCGGCGAAGGGATCGCGCAGCGCTGGCGGCAGCAATTCCCGGAAGATCGCCGAGACCAGGATCGCCATCAGCAGCGTCGGGATCGACAAAACGGTATCGCCGAGCCGCATCAGGAGATTATCGATCCGCCCGCCATAGAAGCCGGCGGCAAGGCCGAGCGAGACGCCGATCGCCATCGAGACCAGCACGGCCGAGAAGCCGATGATCAGCGAGACCCGCGTGCCGTAGAGGATGGCGGAGAGCACGTCGCGCCCCTGCGGGTCGGTGCCGAGCAGGAAGGGCCATTCGCCATCCGCCGACCAGATCGGCGGGATCTCGGCCTTGTCGATAAACACCTGCGCCAGGTCGTGCGGGTTCTGCGGCGCGATCAGCGGGCAGAACAACGCGGTCAGGATCAGGATCGACAGCACCAGCGTCGAGAGCCAGGCGGCCGGCGTGCGCCGGAAGCTCCAGCCGATGTCGCTGTCGAGGAAGCGGCGCAGGCGGCCGGGTTTGGCGGCTTCAGCGGGCATTGGCGCCTCCCGAAAGCGCGTCCTCGCGCAGGCGCGGATCGACCCAGGCATAGGTCAGGTCGACCACCGTGTTGAGCGAGACGAAGATGAAGGAGACGACGATCAGATAGGCCGCCATCACCGGGATATCGACGAAGGTGACGGCCTGGACGAAGAGCATGCCCATGCCCGGCCACTGGAACACCGTCTCGGTGACCAGCGCGAAGGCGATCAGGTTGCCGATCTGCAGGCCGGTCACCGTGATCACCGGCATCAGGCAATTGCGCAGCGCGTGCCGGAAATTCACGACGCGGGCCGGCAGGCCGCGCGCCCTGGCGAAACGGATGAAATCGGTCCGCATCGTCTCCAGCATCTCGGCCCGCACCAGCCGCATCACCAGCGTGATCTGGAAGAGCGAGAGCGTGATGCCGGGCAGGATCAGCGCCTTGCGGCCCGACGCCGTCAGGAAGCCGGTGCTCCACCAGCCGAGCTGGACGACCTCACCGCGACCGAAGGCGGGCAGCCATTGCAGGTTCACCGAGAAGACCAGGATGAAGAGGATGCCGAGCGCGAAGCTCGGCAGGGAGACGCCGAGCACCGAGATGAATTGTAGTGCCTTGGCGAGGACGCTCTCTCGTCGGATCGCCGTGTAGACGCCGAGCGGGATGCCGACCGCCAGCGACAGGAAGGTCGCGACCAGCACCAGCTCGAAGGTCGCCGGGAAGCGCTCGGCGATCAGCGTGAACACCTCCTGCTGGTTCCGGTAGGAGATGCCGAAATCGCCGCGCACGGCATTGCCGACGAAGGTCGCGAACTGCAGCACGAAGCCCTTGTCGAGCCCGAGCCTGGTCCGCAGTTCGTCGCGCTGCTGCTGGCTCGCCTGCTCGTTGAGCATCAACTCGACGGGATCGCCGACGAAGCGGAAGGTCAGGAAGGCGAGGAACGCCACCGCCAGCATGACGCCGGCGGCATTGACGAAGCGCTTGAACAGGAAGGCGGGCATTGGGGAACTCCGCTGCCGACTTGATGTCTGGTCATCCCGGGCGACCCAAGGGAGACCCGGGATCCATTCCGGAACGGTTCAGGCATGGATCCCGGCTCTGCGCCGCTACGCGGCTCCGGCCGGGACGACCTCACACCAGAAGCGCTATGAGCGCCTTCACTTCATCATGGTGAGCCACAGCCGCGGCTTGTTGTCCGAGGCCTGAACCGTGGAGGCGACGGTGCTGCGCATCGCCCAGGCCATCGGCTGCTGGTGCAGCGGAATGAAGAGCTGCTCGGCCTTGGCGATCTTCAGCGCCTCCTGCATCAGCGCGATGCGCTTTGGCGTATCGAGCTCGACGCCGGCCTTGTCGACCAGCGCGTCGATGCGCGGATCGCCCCAGTTGCCCCAGTTGAACACGCCGCCCGTGCCGCTCTTGGAGCGTAGCACCTGCACCAGGATCGAATAGGCGTCGATCATCGGCTCATTGGCCCAGCCGAAGGAGATCACGTCGAAATCGCCCTTGACCCGCTTCGGCGTCTGCTGGCTGCGCGGCGCCAGGCTGAGGTTCGGCTTGAACCCAGCGCGCGACCACATCGCCGCCACCGCCTGGCAGAACTCCTCCTCGTTGACGAGCGAGTCGCTCTGGCAGTTCATCAGGAAAGAGAAACCATTGGGATAGCCGGCCTCGGCGAGCAGCTTCTTGGCACCGTTGAGGTCGAAGGGCAGGCGCTCATCCTGCGAGGGCTCATAGCCGGGGATCGCCGGGGCGACGAGCGCGCCGGTATTGCGCGAGAGGCCGCGCATCGCACGCTTCTGCACGGCGTCGATGTCGATCGCGCGGTAGAGCGCCTCGCGCACCTTGATGTCCTTGAGGGGGTTCTTGTCCTTGACGTCGCTCTCGACCAGCTTGTCGGTCAGGTTGAAAGCGAAGAAGACCGAGCGCAACTCGTTGGTCTGCAGCACCTTGACCTCGGGCGAGGCCGAGAGGCGCGGCAGGTCCTGCAGCGGCGCGACATTGGTATAGTCGATCTCGCCGGAGAGCAGCGCCGCCACGCGCGTCGACGACGAGGTGATCGGCGTGAACTCGATCACGTCGATATTGTGCTGCGGCTTGTCCCACCAGTCGGGATTCCTGGCGAAGACCGTCTTGGCGTCGACGCGGCGGCTCTCGATCTTGAACGGGCCGGTGCCGTTGGCGTTGTCGGTCGCATAACCCTTCACGCCCTTGCCGGAATCGGTGGGAAGCAGCGAGTTGTTCGCCTCCATCCACTCCTTGTCGAAGATGAAGATGTTGGTGAGGTCGTTGAGCAGCAGCGGATAGGGGCCGTTGACCTCGAGCTCGACCGTGTAATCGTCGATCTTCTTCGAGCTCTTATAGGCTGGCAGGTTGCCCTTGAGCGGCGAGGTATCGTGGGTGACGCGCGCCAGCGAGGCGATGACGTCGTCGGCCGTCAACGGGTTGCCGTTGTGGAACTTGACGTTCTTGCGCAGCTTGAAGCGCCAGGTCGTCGGCGTCACCGTCTCCCAGGATTCCGCCAGCGCCGGCTCGATCTTGAGATCGCCGGTATAGCGCACCAGACCTTCATAGACGTGGTTCAGCACGGCGAGCGTGAAGGTCTCGCCATAGGAATAGGGGTCGAGCGAGGCGATCTCGCGCGACGCGCCCCATTTTAGCGTCTTCGCTTCGACCGCGCCATTCAGCGCAAAGGCGGCGACGGCCGCCAGCAGCCAGGCCTTCTTCATCGAACTCTCCCCTTTGTCGTTGCTCGCCGCCGGCCCGCGCTGCGTACCGGGGGAATGCCGTTTCGTTGCCGCCTCTGTGACCACCGTGGCGCTTTCCGCGCCATCTCGTGTGCGATAATTCATCAACTTGCATACGATACAATAACCGTATTGTATGCGATTATTGAAGACAAGCGGAAACTCGATGCATGCCGCGCCCTGCCCGCCCGCTCGCTGCGAACAAGTCGAACTCCAACGTCAGGATGCCCGAGAAGGGCGCGCCGGTGCCGCGCGCGCAGGCGGTCTACAAGGCGCTGCGGCGTGCCATCATCGAGCAGGCGCTGAAGCCAGGTGTGAAGCTGCCGGAGGATGCGATCGGCGAACAGCTCGGCGTCAGCCGCACGCTGGTGCGCGAGGCCTTCGGACGGCTGGCCGTCGAGGGCCTGGTCGAGCTCAAGCCCAATCGCGGCGCCAATGTCGCATATCCGACACTGGAAGAGGCGCGCGACGTCTTCGAGGTCCGCCGCGGGCTGGAGCGGCTCGTCGCCGAGAACCTCGCCGGCCGATTGACGCCGGCGCAATCGGCCGAGCTCGAGGCGCATGTGCGGCTGGAAGAAAAGGCGCATGAGCAGGACGGGCCGGAATCGATCCGGCTGTCCGGCGAATTCCACATCAAGCTCGCCGAGATGACCGGCAACGCGCTGCTGCTGCGCTATGTCCAGGAAGCGTCGTCGCGCTGCTCGCTGATCCTCGCCATCTACGGCCGCCCGCACTCCTCCGAATGCGCCGTCTCCGAGCATCGCCAACTGATCGAAGCGCTGCGCGCCGGCGACGCCGCCCGCGCCGCCGCGCTGATGGACCACCACCTGCAATCGGTCGTCACCCGCGCCTTGCTGGCGCCGCGCGGCGAACGCGACATCCGCGACGTGCTCGCGCCCTATGCCCTGAGTGAAGGATTGACCCCATCGTGACCCAGACGCTGACGCAGGACCGGTCGGCCGCCGCCGAGATCGTCACCTTCGACTTTGCCGCGCTGACCCCGCGCGAGCGCTACAAGCTGCTGATCGGCGCCGTGGTGCCGCGCCCGATCGCGCTGGTGACCACGATCGACGCCAATGGCGTCGTCAACGCCGCCCCCTTCTCCTTCTTCAACTGTCTCTCGGCCGATCCGGCGATCCTGGCGCTTGGCGTCGAATACCGCCTGACCGGCGGACAGAAGGACACCGGCCGAAATGTCCGCGAGACACTGGCGTTCACCGTCAACATCGTCTCCGACGCGCTGCTCGACGGCATGAATGCCTGCGCCGTGCCGTTCGAGCCGGGCACGGACGAACTGGCCGAGGCCGGCCTTTCAGCCATGCCCGGGGTCAAGGTGCCCTGCCCCTGGATCGGCCAGGCGCCGGCCGCCTTCGAATGCCGCCACCACACCACGCTCGGCATCGGCAATTCGCGCGAGATCATCCTGGGCGAGGTCGTCTACGCGCATTTCCGCGCCGACACGGTCGATCAGATGAAGCACTACGTCGATCCGGTCGCGCTCGATGCGATCGGCCGCATGGGCGGCCATGGCTACGCCACGACGCGCGACTATTTCGACCTGCCGACCATGTCGGTGGCCGATTGGCGCGGCGATCGTTCCAAGGCGAGGCGCACACGGCCCGACCGGCGCTGAACGAATGCGTCCTCTGCTCAGGAACGGTTGACCCCGACAGGATTTCCGCCAGCAATGCGGCCTCTTAAAATCAGTTCGACGAGGCCCCCATGAACAAGCACGTCTCCGGCATCGATGCCAACAAGCTCGACAAGCTGGCGCAGGTCGCGATCAAGGTCGGCCTCAACCTGCAGCCGGGGCAGGACCTGTTCCTGACCGCCCCGGTCGCAGCGCTGCCGCTGGTCCGGCGCATCGCCGAGCACGCCTACAAGGCCGGCGCCGGCCTGGTCACGCCGATCCTCTCCGACGAGGCGCTGACGCTGGCGCGCTATCGTTTCGGGCAGGACGCCAGCTTCGACCGCGCCCCGTCCTGGCTCTATGAGGGCGTCGGCAAGGCCTTCGCCGCCAACACGGCCCGCCTCGCCATCGTCGGCGACAATCCGATGCTGCTCGCCGAGCAGGACCCGGCCAAGGTCGCCCGCGCCAACAAAGCGAACTCGATCGCCTACCAGCCGGCGCTGGAGAAGATCGCCAATTTCGACATCAACTGGAACATCGTCTCCTATCCCGGCACGGCCTGGGCCCAGCAGGTTTTCCCGGGCGATGCCGAAGAGGTCGCGGTCGCCCGTCTCGCCGAGGCGATCTTCGCGGCCTCGCGCGTCGATCGTGACGACCCGATCGCGGCCTGGGCGGAGCATAACGCAGCGCTGGCGCAGCGCACCAAATGGCTGAACGGCCAGCGCTTCTCGGCGCTGCATTTCACCGGGCCGGGCACGAACCTCACCATCGGCCTCGCAGATGGCCATGAATGGGAGGGCGGCGCCTCGACCGCCAAGAACGGCATTACCTGCAACGCCAACATCCCGACCGAAGAGGTCTTCACCACCCCGCATGCCCGCCGCGTCGAGGGCCATGTCTCCTCGACCAAGCCGCTTTCCTATCAGGGCACGCTGATCGACAACATCCAGGTGCGCTTCGAGGAAGGCCGGATCGTCGAAGCCAAGGCGAGCCGCGGCGAAGAGGTGCTTAACAAGGTGCTCGACACCGACGAGGGCGCGCGCCGGCTCGGCGAGGTCGCGCTGGTGCCGCACTCATCGCCGATCTCGCAGAGCGGTATCCTGTTCTACAATACGCTCTTCGACGAGAACGCCTCCTGCCACATCGCGCTCGGCCAGTGCTATTCGAAGTGCTTCATCGACGGCACCACGCTGACGCCGGAGCAGATCGCGGCGCAGGGCGGCAACAAGAGCCTGATCCATATCGACTGGATGATCGGCTCCGGGGAGATCGACATCGACGGAATCAAGCCCGACGGCAGCCGCGTTGCGGTCTTCCGCAAGGGCGAGTGGGCCTGAGAAGCGCCGCTCCCGTCATTGCGAGCGCAGCGAAGCAATCCAGGGAGACGTAGAGCGCTGCCGCTCCTGGATTGCTTGGTCGCTACGCGTCTCGCAACGATGGGGAGCGCAGCCTCGCAGCACACCCCTTAACCGATCCGCCCCAGCGCCCGCTCGATCGCGGCGAAGATCTCCTCGATCTGCGCGGGCGCGATGACCAATGGCGGCGACAGCACCAGCGTGTCGCCGGCATTGCGGACTAGCACGCCGGCGTCGAGGCAGAGCGCGTTCGCCTCCCCGCCTCTGGCGCCATCGGCACCGGGACGCGGCGCAAGATCGATCGCGCAGAGCAGGCCCGCGGTGCGGATGTCGACGACGTGGGCCGCGCCCTTCAGCCGGTGCGCCCGCTCCTCCCAGAGCGGCAGCACCTTGGCGAGGCTACCCAGGATGTCCTGCTCGGCAAAGACGTCGAGCGTCGCGAGGCCGGCTGCACAGGCGAGCGGATGGGCCGAATAGGTATAACCGTGTAAGAGTTCGATCGCCTCGGGCGGGCCGGCCATGAAGGCCTCGTAGACGTGGCCGGCGACGAGGACCCCGCCCATCGGCACCGCGCCATTGGTCATGCCCTTGGCGCAACTCATCAGGTCGGGCCTGACGCCATAGGCCTGCGCCGCGAACGGACTGCCCAGCCGGCCGAAGCCTGTGATGACCTCGTCGAAGATCAGCAGGATGCCGTGCCGGTCGCAGATCGCGCGCAGGCATTCGAGATAACCCTTTGGCGGCGGATAGACCCCGCCCGAGCCGGTCACCGGCTCGACGATGACGGCCGCGACGGTCGCGGGATCATGGATCTGCAGCAGGGTCTCCAGCGCCTCGGCCTCGACGAGACCGCCTTCCGGCCGGCCGCGTGAGAACGCCATCGTCGCTCGATCATAGGGCAAGGGTAGATGCGCGACATCGGGCAGCAACGGCCCGAAGGCGGCTTTGTGCCGGCCGATGCCCGAGACCGAGAGCCCGCCCCAGCCCATGCCGTGATAGCCCTTGGCACGCCCGATCAGCTTGGTCCGCCCGGCCTGGCCGCGAGCCTGATGGTAGGCGCGCGCGATCTTCAGGGCGGTATCGACCGCTTCCGAGCCGGAATTGACGAAGAAGACGTGGTCGATGCCCTCCGGCGCGAAGTCGCAGAGCCTGGCAGCATAGGCCTGCGCGTCGGGATGGCTCATCTTGAACGACGAGACGAAGTCGAGCCGGCCGGCGGCGGCCCGGATTGCCTCCGTGATCGTCGCCTGGCCATGACCGGCGTTGACGCACCAGAGCCCGGCCATGCCGTCGAGCACGCGCAGTCCGTTCGGGGTGATGTAGTGCATGCCTTCCGCCCGCTCGAACAGCAGCGGCGCCTGCCGGAAAGCGCGCATCGGCGTAAACGGCATCCAGAATGCGTCGGGAGCGTTGTCGCGGCGGCTTTCGGGGGCAAGTGCATGCGCGGTCATCAGCGGGTCCTCACTATCAACGACCGTATGATGTCTTTTGTAAATTCAAAAGACAATAGCGAGGATGCCGGGTAGTCTCAGTCCAGCCCGTCCGGCCTGCGCAGCTGCATGGCGCGCTGGAGATGGCTGCGCATCAGCGCACTGCCGAGCTGAAGATCGCCGGCCTCGATCGTCGCGAGCATCTGCAGATGCTCGCGGCTGTTCACCACAACGCGCTCATAGCCATAGGTCCAATCGTAATTGGAGAGCCGGCGCATCTGGTTCTGGCGGCGGATGGCGGAGTGGATGAAGCGGTTGCCGGAGGCGGCCGCCAGCCCCTCATGGAAATCGGCGTTCATCTCGTAGAAGCCGATCGCCGAGCTTTCCTTCCAGGGCTGCGACAGGGTCAGCTCGTGCCGGGCCCTCATCTCGTCGATCCAGCCTTGGTCGAGCGCAAAGCCTGGCTCCAGAAAGACCATCGGCTCGATCAGCAGGCGAAAGCGATAGCGCTCGTCATGGGCAGACTGATCGCGCGCCTCGTGCAGGAAGCGCCAGCCATAGCCGCGCTTGCGCTCGACCATGTCGAGATCGGCGAGCCGCGCCATCAGGCGCTGCACCTCGGGCCGGCCGAGCTCGTAGCGCCGCATCAGTTCGAGCTCGGAAATCTCATCGGGCAAGTGCCCGCCATGGCGATCCTGCGCCACCTTGACCATGACGAGCTCGCTCTCATCGGCGCTGGCGCCTTGATCGGCAGGCGCCTCCAGCGCGCTGAGCAGCTCGACGCCCCTGTTCGGATGCCGGCGCACCAGCCCTTGCCGGGCGAGATGGTCGATCGCGGCGCGCACCGGCGTGCGCGAGACGTTGAGGCGGCGCGCCGCGCTGTTCTCGTTCAGCCAGGCGCCAGCCTGAAGTCCATCCTCCCGCACCATTTGCATGATGCGTTCGGCGATCTCCTGCTGCAATCGTGTCGGTGCCGCCATGAGAAGACTCTTGATTGTCTTAGTTTGAAATGAAATACATTATAGCCAGACACATCACCAGCGCGAACCCGCGGAGATCCGGCCATGGTCGAACCCTTTCCCTTCGTCGATGTCGCCGGCACGCCCTATGAGCGCGGCCGCCAGCATGGTGCGGCGGTGCCGAAGCGCGTCAAGCGCTCGATCGAACTCTATGGCGGACAGCTCGGCGAGCTCGGCTATGACGCCGCCGCCAAGTCGCGACTGATCGGCGAGTTCGCCCGCGAGATCGAAGCCTTCGGCAAGCACTATGTCGAGGAGATGCGCGGCATCGCCGACGGCGCCGGCGTCGCGCTCGAAGACGTCATCATGATCAACGCCCGCACCGAGGTCATCGCCAAGGCGAAGCTCGAAAAGAGCAAGCCGGTCGGGGCTGAGGAGGAGCTCGACGATGGCTGCACCGGCGCGATCATCCTGCCCGAGCGCAGCGCTACGGGCGAATTGATCCACGGCCAGAACTGGGACTGGAAGGCCGAATGCGCGGAGACGGCGATCGTGCTGCGCGTGCGCCGCGACGACGGTCCGGACTTCCTGACCTTCGTCGAGGCCGGCGGTCTCGCCCGCTGCGGCATGAACGCCGCCGGCATCTCGATCACCGCCAACTATCTCGAAAGCGAGCGCGACTTCACGCAAACCGGCGTGCCGCTCGCCCTGATCCGTCGCAAGGTGCTGGAGCAGGAGCATTTCGCCTACGCGATCAAGGCGGTCGCGACGACGCCGAAAGCCTGCTCGAACAACATGATGCTCTCGACGATCGCCGGCTTCGGCATCGACTTCGAATGCGCGCCCGACGCCGCCTTCCCGCTCTATCCCGAGGACGGGCTCATCGTGCACGCCAATCACTGGGTCGGCCAGGTCGCGCTGACCAAGCTCACCGACACCGGCATCCCGCGCGTGCCCGAGAGCTTCTACCGCGACTGGCGCGTCAGGAAGCTGCTGAACGAGGCCGGTCGCAAGCTCACGGTCGCCGATCTCAAAGAGGCTTTCTTCGACGATTTCCTGACGCCGCACTCGGTCTGCCGGCCGCCGCGCCTCAACGACACCGGCAATCTCTCGGCCACCGTCTCGATGGTGATCATGCAGCCGGCCAAGGGCACCATGGAGGTCGCACCGCTCCCGGCCCTCAACCGCATATTCACCCGCTACAGCCTGACCGATGAGCCGGTGACGCTGGCGCAGGCCGCCGAATAGGGCCGCCAAGCCAGACAGCATCCAAGCCAAAACCAAAAGACAAGGGGAACCCGCCGATGCACAACCGACGCCGCCTTTCCCTAGCCCTCGCCGGATTGGGCCTTGCAACCGCTGCCCCCCTGCCGGCTGCGGCCGCGACGTTGCGGGTCCACCTGAATGCCGACATCCGCGGCATCAATCCGGGGATCAACCGCGACGACAACACTGACGCCGTGATGCTGCATGTCGTCGAGGGGCTCGTCGCCTATGGCGAGGATTCGGAGGTGAAGCCGCTGCTCGCCGAAAAGGTCGAGGTTTCGCCGGACGGGCTCAGCTACACCTTCACCCTGCGCAAGGGCCTCAAGTTCCACAACGGGGCCGACGTGACCTCGGCCGACATGGTCTGGAGCTGGAACCACTATATGAACGCCAAGGCCGACTGGCGTTGCCTGTCGGAATTCGATGGGCGCGGCCGCGTCAAGGTCGAGGCGGTGACGGCCCCCGATCCGGCGACCGTCGTCTTCAAGCTGGACAAGCCGAGCTCGCTCTTTCTCGCCAATCTCGCCCGCACCGACTGCGCGATGACGGCGATCCTGCACAAGGATTCGCTGAAAGCCGACGGTTCCTTCGACAAGCCGATCGGCACCGGCCCCTACAAGTTCGCCGAATGGAAGCGCGGCGAGTTCGTCCGCCTGACCCGCAACGAGGCCTATGCCAGCCTGCCGGGCGCGCCCGACGGCTATACCGGCGGCAAGCGCCCGCTCGTCGACGAAATCCGCTTCATGGTCATCCCGGACGGCGCCACCGCCAAGGCGGCACTGCTGCGCGGCGATGTCGATGTGATCCCGGACGTCGCCAATGCCGAGGTCAAGGAGCTCAAGAAGGACCAGCGCATCGGACTTTCGATCACGCCGAACATGGGCTTGGTCGGCATCCTCCTGCAGACCCGCGACCCGCTGCTCGGCAATGTCAAATTGCGCCAGGCGATCGCGGCGGCAATCGACACCGAGGAACTCGTGGCGCAGGTCACGGACGGGCTCGGCAAGCGCAACAACTCGATCGTGCCGTCGATGTCGTCCTATTACGGCCCGGTCCAGGCCAAGGGCTATGCATACGACCTCGCCGCGGCCAGGAAGCTGCTGCAGGAAGCCGGCTACAAGGGCGAGCCGCTGGTGATGATCGCCAACAAGCGCTACCCGCAGAGTTTCGATGCCGCCGTCGTTTCGCAGCAGATGCTGCAGGCTGCCGGCATCAACGTCCAGATCGAGGTGCTCGAATGGGCAACGCAGCTCGACCGCTATACCAAGGGCAACTATCAGCTCCAGGCCTTCCCCTATTCGGCCAGGCTCGACCCCGCTCTCAGCTTCGAATCGATGACCGGCCCGAAGGCGACGCAGCCGCGCAAGGTCTGGGACACCCCGGAATCGCAGGCGCTGCTCGACAAGTCGATGGTCGTCTCCGACAAGGCCGAGCGCCAGAAGCTGTTCGACGAACTGCACCAGCGCTTCATCGCCGAGGTGCCGATGGTAATGCTCTATAACGGCATCGACGCCGGCGCCTATGGCAAGCGGGTCAAGGGCTACAAATCCTCGATCCTGTCGAAACCGCGACTCTGGGAAGTCACGGTCGCGGACTAGGCCGCACCACCGGCCTCGATAAGGTCCTTGAGGATGTGCTGGCTGATCAGCTCGGCCAGACGCTCTCCATCCCCGGCGCGGATCGCCGCGACCATGGCGTGGTGGTCCGCATCGCTTGCGAGCAGGGCCTGATGCGAGGCCCAGACCGTGACCGCCGAACCGCGCGAGCGGTCGCGCAGGCTCCAGATCGTCTCCGCCAGCACCGGATTGCCGCAATGGGCATAGATCAGGCTATGGAAGGCGCGGTTGATCTCGCTCTGCTCGACGCGCGTACCGCTCTGCACGGCACGGCTGAACTCGTGGGCGAGTGCATCGAGCCGGGCGACGGCCTCTTCGTCCATCCTGCCGATCACCAGGCGGGAGGCGGCGCTCTCCAGGATGATGCGGGTATCGCGGATCGCGCGGTAGGTGGCGAGATCGATCTCGACAACGCGGTAGCCGCGATTGGGTACGTGCTCGATCGTCTTGCGTATGGCAAGCTCGTCGAGCGCCGTGCGGACATCGAAGCGCGTCGCCTGGAAGGCTTCTTCCAGATCGATCTGGCGCAGCCATTCGCCCGGACGATAGGCGCGGATATGGATCGCCTTGGCGATCTCGTTGGCGAGTTCGCCCTTGGCGCGCTGGCGGATTTTCGGACGGCTGGCCATGACGGGTCTCTAGAGCATTGCAATGACGCTTGCGAGCCGGCTCGCACGTCTCGCGCACAGGCCGCTCAGCATCGGTCGAATCCGGCTTGCGGCTCCATCCGTATCATGCAACAAAATTGGCGCCAATCTTATAGCCAATCAGGACCCGCCGTATGACCGCTCCCGCTGCAAAGCCCGCCAAGCAGGACGACGCGGCGGCGATCGCCCGCGCGCTCTACGACCTCGGCCCGACCCCGGTGATCGCCTGCAAGGCCGATCCCCGCTTCAGCTATTGCCTCTATGTGCCAAAGAGCCTCGGCAAGGGCGGCCAGCCTCCCGAGCTCGTCGTCACCATGCACGGCACCGGGCGCGGCTTCACCGGCTATCGCGACGCCTTCGAGGCCTTCGGCCGCTGGAACAACTGCGTCATCCTCGCCCCGCTCTTCCCGATCGGCGTGATGGGCGACGGCAACCGCAACGGTTTCAAATACATGCGCGAAGGCGAGGTCCGTTACGACCACATCCTGCTCGCCATGGTCGAGGAGGTCGCCCAGCATTACGGCCTGCGTTTCGACCGCTTCGCCCTGTTCGGCTATTCCGGCGGCGGCCACTTTGCTCACCGCTTCCTGATGCTTCAGCCGGACAAGCTCTGGGCCGCCTCGATCGGCGCGCCAGGCTCGGTGACGCTGCTCGACCCGACGCGCGACTGGTGGGTCGGCACCCGCAACATGGCCGAGCTCTTCGGCAGCGCGCCCGACATCGAGGCGATGCGCAAGGTCGCGGTGCAGATGATCGTCGGTGCCGCCGATCTTGAGACTTGGGAGATCACCCACAAGCCCGGCGACCGCAGCTGGATGCCGGACGCCAACCGCGCCGGCACGAACCGTCCGGAACGGCTCGACAGCTTGCGCCGGAATTTCGAGGAGCACGGCATCGACGTGCGCTTCGACCTCGTGCCGAACATGCCGCATGACGGGTTGAAGGCCGTCTCGCGGGTCGAGGACTTCTTCGCCGAGGAGCTCGCCAAGCGCCGATCCGGCGCGGCCAGGGCGGCCTGACGTCAGCGATCGCACGCACAACGACAAGATCAAGACAACAAGACAAAGAGGGGAATTGCCGATGAACCGCCTGCTCGCCTCCGCCTTCGCTTTGCTGGCGCTCGCCAGCCCCGCCGCGGCGCAGTCCATCACGGTTGCGGTCGCCGCCGACATCCGCAGCAACAATCCCGGCGTCAACCGCGACGACAACACCGACGATTTCGCGCTGCAATTGGTCGAGGGCCTCGTCGGCTACAATGAGGGCGGCGTCGCGACGCCGCTGCTCGCCGAGAAGGTCGACCTCTCCGCCGACGGCAAGACCTACACCTTTACGCTGCGCCAGGGCGTCAAGTTCCATAACGGCGCCGAGCTGACCTCGGCCGACGTGCTGTGGAGCTGGAACCGCTACATGGACGCCAAGACCGACTGGCGCTGCACCTCGGAATTCGACGGCCGCTCCGGCCTCAAGGTCGAGGCGGTGACCGCGCCCGATGCCCGCACCGTCGTCATGCAGATCGACAAGCCGAACGCGCTCTTCCTCGACACGCTCGCCCGCACCGACTGCGCGATGACCGCGATCCTGCACAAGGATTCGGTCAAGGCCGACGGGTCCTGGGACAAGCCGATCGGCACCGGCCCCTACAAGTTCGGCGAGTGGAAGCGCGGCGAGTACTTCACCATGACCGCCTTCGACGGCTACAAATCACCGAAGGACGGCGGCAAGGCCGACGGCTATGTCGGCTCCAAGCGGCCGCTGCTCAAGGAGGTCAAGTTCCTGATCGTCAAGGATCCGGCCACGGTGAAGGCCGGCCTGATCTCCGGCGCGCTCGACATGGCCGAGATCCTGCCGAGCGATGCGGCCGAGCTGAAGAAGAACCCGAAGCTCTCGGTCGCGGCCGAGCCCAATGCCGTCAGGCACGTCTTCCTGATCCAGACCAGGGACGCGGTGATGGGCAACCAGAAGCTGCGCCAGGCGATCGCCGCCTCGCTCGACATGGATGAGATCGTCGCCTCCTTCTACAACGACCTTGGCAAGCCCAACGCGTCGCCGATCTATTCCGGCTCGAGCTATTTCGGCGAGGTCGAGAAAAAGGGCCATGTCTACGACGCGGCCCGCGCCAAGACCCTGCTCAAGGAGGCCGGCTACAAGGGCGAGAAGATCGTGATCCTCGCCAACAAACGCCCGACCGTGCCGAGCTTCCCGGCCGCTGTGGTGGCGCAGCAGATGCTGCAATCCGTCGGCGTCAACGCCGAGATCGAAGTGCTCGACTGGGCGACCCAGCTCGACCGCTTCAACAAGGGCAATTACCAGATGCAGTCCTTCTCCTTCTCGGCCCGCTTTGATCCCGCCATCGCCTTCGAGCAGTTCTCCGGCCCGAAGGACAAGCAGCCGCGCAAGACCTGGGACAATCCAGAGGCGCAGAAGCTGATCGACAAGCTCTACGTCACCTCCGACCGGGGCGAACGGCAGAAGCTCGTCGACGAATTGCACAGGCGCGTCATCGACGAAGTCCCGATGATCTTCGCCTTCAACGGCCTCGACATCATCGCCCATGCCAAGCGCGTCCAGGGCTTCAAGCCGTGGCAGTCGAAGCTGCGCATGTGGGAAGTGACGCTGGCGAACTGACGCCAACTGCCACCGCGCATCCGGGAGGAAACCGATGCTGCGCTTCGCGCTGACGCGCATTCTCATGTCCGTGCCGACACTGTTGATCGTGTCGGTCTCGGTCTTCGCGCTGATCAGGCTGATCCCGGGCGATCCGGCCTCGCTGATGCTGGGGGACCTGGCGACACCCGCCTCGATCGCCGACCTGCAGGCCAGGCTCGGCCTCGACCAGAGCCTGCCGGTGCAGTTCGGCATCTGGTTCGGCAACCTGCTCAAGGGCGATCTTGGCCAGTCGATCAACTCGCAGCAGGCGGTGCTGCCGCTGATCCTGCAGCGCTTCTGGATCTCGGCCCAGATCGTCCTCATTGCGGTCGCGCTCGCCAGCCTCGTCGCGGTTCCCGCGGGCGTGCTCGCCGCCTGGAAGCAGGACACCTCGCTCGACTTCAGCCTCGTCGCCGTCGCGACGCTGCTCTTATCGATCCCGACCTTCTGGCTCGGCCTTTTGCTGCTGCTGTTCTTCGGCCTGAAGCTCGAATGGCTGCCGGTGGTCGGCTACGTCTCGATCGCCGAAAGGCCGCTGGCCGGCATCCTCTATCTGATCATGCCGATCATGACGCTGTTCCTGCACGAGATCGGCGTGATCCTGCGCATGGCACGTGCCTCGACGCTGGAGGTACTGCGGCTCGACTACATCACCCATGCCCGCGCCAAGGGCCTGACCGAGAGCGCCGTGCTCTGGAACCACGCCTTCAAGAACGCCTTCGGGCCGACCTGGACGCTGATCGGCCTCGTGCTCGGCAATCTGTTAGGGGGAATCGCGGTGGTCGAGACAGTCTTCACCATCCCCGGTCTCGGCCGCCTGCTGGTCGATTCGATTTTCGCCCGCGACTACCCAGTGATCCAGGGCTGCATGCTCTTCGTCGCCTTCACCTATGTGCTGGTCAATCTGGTGATCGACCTCTGCTATCCGATCTTCGACCCGAGGGTGGCGGCGCAATGAAGCTCCCTGCTCCCAACGCCCTGGTTGGCGGCACGCTGATCGGCTTCCTCGGCCTCGTCGCCGCGGTCAGCGCGCTCTGGACGCCGTACGATCCCTTGCGACTCTCCTTCCGCGCCAAGCTCGCGGCGCCCTCCGCCATGCACTGGCTCGGCACCGATGAATTCGGCCGCGACGTGCTCTCGCGATTGATGGCGGGCGCCGCGACCTCGGTCTGGATCAGCCTGCTGACGGTCGCACTCGCCGTCTCGCTCGGCACGATGATCGGCCTGTTCTCCGGCTATGTCCGCGGCTGGGTCGACCGTACCATCATGGCCTTCAACGACGCCCTGCTCGCCTTCCCCGGGATCCTGCTGGCGCTCGGCCTGCTCGCCGTGGTCGGTGCGAACAAATACGGCATCATCCTGGCGCTCGGCATCGCCTACGCGCCCTCCGTCGCCCGCATCGTCCGCGGCACTGTGCTCTCGCTGCGCGAGCGCGAATTCATCTCAGCCTCGCGGGTGATGGGCAATTCGGAGGCCTTCACCATGGCCCGCCACATCCTGCCCAACTGCATCGCGCCGCTGACCGTGCTGGCGACCTCGATGTTCGGCTGGGTGCTGCTGGCGGAGAGCTCGCTCTCCTTCCTCGGCCTCGGCGTGCCGCCGCCGGCCCCGACCTGGGGCAACATGCTCGCGGGCTCGCGGCCCTATATCGGCCAGGCGGTCTGGCTCGGCATCTTCCCGGGCCTCTGCATCTCGCTGACCCTGCTCGGCATCAACCTGCTCGGCGACGCCCTGCGCGACAAGCTCGACCCGCGGATGAGGGGTGCGCGATGACCTCCACCAAGCCCCTGCTCGAGGTCGACGGCCTCACCCTCAGGATCGGCGCAAGCGGTCGCACCGTCGTCAACAATGTCAGCTTCTCGGTCTCGCCGGGCGAGATCGTCGGCATCGTCGGCGAATCCGGATCGGGCAAGACGCTCGCCGCCCGCGCCGTGATGGGCTTCATCCCGCCGGCGGTGCGCCTGATCTCGGGTTCGATCCGCTTCGACGGCGAGGAGGTCACCACCATGGCGCCAAAGCGCCTGCGGGCGATCCGCGGCGCCAAGGTCGGCATGGTCTTCCAGGAGCCGATGACCTCGCTCAACCCCTCAATGCTGATCGGGCGCCAGCTGGACGAGGGCCTGGCGCTGCATCGCAAGCTCGACGCAAACGGCCGGCGCGAACTCATCCTCGACATGCTCCGGCGTGTCGGCATCCGCGATCCCGAGGGCGCGTTCAACGCCTATCCGCACCAGTATTCCGGCGGAATGCGCCAGCGCATCATGCTGGCCTCGGTGATGCTGCTGAAACCGGCCCTACTGCTCGCCGACGAGCCGACCACCGCGCTCGACGCCGTCGTCCAGCGCGACGTGATGGAGCTGATGGTCGACCTGACCAAGGAAAACGGCACCGCCGTGCTGCTGATCTCGCATGATCTCGGCATGGTCGCGCGCTATTGCAGCCGCATCGTCGTGATGTGCCAGGGCGACGTCGTCGAGCAGGGAGAGAGCGAAGACATCCTCGCCCGGCCGCAGCACCCCTATACCCGCAAGCTCCTCGCCGCGATGCCGCATCGCGAGCCGGCACGTGACCTGCCGGAAGCAGCGACGCCGCTGGTTTCGGTCGACGGTCTCGTCGTCGATTATGGCGGCCGCCAGGGCTTCTTCCGAAAGGAGCAGCCCAAGCGCGCCCTGCACGGCATTAGCCTCAATGTGAAGCCGGGCGAGGTCGTCTCGGTCGTCGGCGGTTCGGGCTCGGGCAAGACCACGCTCGGCCATGCCATCGCCGGGCTGATCAAGCCGAGCGAGGGCGCGATCCTGTTCAACGGCAAGCCGATCGACAAGAGCGAGACGGCCTATTGGGACTATCGGCTGAACTGCCAGATGGTCTTCCAGGATCCCTATTCCTCGCTCGACCCGCGCATGACCATCGGCGAGCTCGTCGGCGAGCCGCTGCGGCTGGTCAAGGGCATGGGCGCCGCCGAGAAGAAGGCGCGGCTCGCCGAAGTTCTGGGCGAGGTCGGCCTCGGCGACGGCTTCGCCGAGCGCTATCCGCACGAGCTCTCCGGCGGCCAGCGCCAGCGCGTCGCCATCGCCCGCGCCATCATCCGCCGGCCGAGCTTCGTCATCGCCGACGAGCCGGTCTCGGCCCTGGATGTGACGGTGCGCGCGCAGGTGCTGGAGCTCTTCGCGCAGCTGCAGAAGAAGCACGGCTTCTCCTGCCTGTTCATCAGCCATGATCTCGGCGTGGTCGAGCAGGTCTCCGACCGCGTCATCGTCATGCAGGACGGCCGCATCGTCGAGGAAGGCACGCGCGACCAGATCTTCGACGCGCCGCAGCACGACTACACCCGCAAGCTGCTCTCGGCCGTGCCCGGGCTGGAGAGTACCGAGGATGGCGGGGTGAGGCTGTTCTGGAGATTGGCGGAGCCGGCGTGATGAAGAGCGCGGCCTCCCCTTCTCCCCTTGCGGGAGAAGGTGGCTCGGCGAAGCCGAGACGGATGAGGGGTCGCGCGACCTGCCCTCTTTGCCTCGTTGCTCGTCGCCAGTGATTCAGCGCAGCGCGACCCCTCATTCGCCTGCCGGCACCTTCTCCCGCAAGGGGAGAAGGGAAGCCTTCCGGCCACGCCGCGCCAATGAAAGGCCCTCGCCATGAAGAACGGAATGATCGTCGCCCCGCAGCCGGAAGCGGTGGAAGCCGGCGCCGCCGTGCTGGAGCGTGGTGGCAATGCGATCGACGCGGCGATCGCCTGCGCCTTCATGCAGGGGGTGGTCGATCCGCTGATGTCCGGCATCGGCGGCTTCGGCTCGATGCAGCTCTACATGCCCGGCAGGGGCGTGCATGAGATCGTCGAGTTCTATGCCCGCGCCTCCTACTCAGCGAAGCCGGACATGTGGCAGGACAAGCTGCGCGGCCAGTCACGCGACGGCTTCGCCTTCCTGCTCGAGGGCGGGATCAACGAATTCGGCCATCTTGCCGTCTGCACGCCCGGCAGCGTCAAGGGCTATGACTATGTGCTGTCGCGCTTCGGCACGATGGACTGGGCCGATGTCATGGCGCCGGCGATCCGGCAGGCGCGCGAGGGCGTGCTGGTGCGCCCGCACATGCACTGGTTCTGGACCCAGGACCAGAGCGGCTCCGGCCAGGTCAATACGGCTGACAAGCTGCGCTACAGCGAGACCGGCAAAAAGCTCTATTTCCGCCCCGACGGCAGCGCGAAGCGCCCGGGCGACATCATCGTCAACGCCGACATGGCCAACACGCTGGAGCGGCTCGCCAGGGGCGGCGCCAACCTGTTCTATCATGGCGAGCTCGCGCAGGAGATCGCCGCCGACTTCGCCGAACATGGCGGGCTGATCTCACGCGAGGACCTCGCCCGCTACGAGCTTTCGGTCGCCGAGCCGATCTGGGGCTCCTATCGCGGCCATCGCATCTCGACCTCGCCGCCGCCGGCGAGCGGCACGTCGATGCTGCAGATCCTCCACATGCTGGAGGCCTTCGACATCGGCGCGCTCAGCCATGGCAGCGCCGAGCATGTCCGCCTGCTCGCCGAGGCGATGAAGCGCATGACCATCGACAAGGACCAGTTCATGGGCGACCCCGCCTATGTCGACGTCCCCGTCGCGCATTTGATCTCGAAGGAGCATGCGGCAAGCCAAGCCGAGAGCATCCGCCGCGGCGAGCGCGCCGACGTGAAGCGCCTGGAGCGCTCGTCCTCGCGCGAGACCACCCATGTCACCGTTGTCGACAAGCATGGCAATGCGGTGGCGCTGACCCACACGCTCGGCAGCCCGTCGGGCGCAATCACCGAGGGGCTCGGCTTCATCTACAACGGCACGATGAGCCGCTTCGATCCGCGCCCCGGCCGCGCCGGCTCGATCGCGCCCGGCAAGCGCCGCTCGTCCTCGGCCGCGCCGACCATCGTCTTCAAGGGCGACAAGCCCTTCATCGTCATGGGCGCGCCGGGCGGCAGCTATATCGCCCCGGCGACGGCCCAGGGCATCATGAACGTCATCGACTTCGAGATGTCGATGCTGGAGGCGGTGGCGGCGCCGCGCGTGATGGGCGTCTCCAACTCGATCGACATCAGTAACCGCATCCGCCGCAGCGTCGAGGCGCAGCTCAAGGCCGAGGGCTATGACGTCAAGCGCTCGGCGCAGAGCTATCCCTTCGCCGCGCTGCACGGCGTCAAGATCGAGGACGGGCTCGCGACCGGCGGCGCCGACCCGCAGCGCGACGGCATGGCGATCTCGGTGCCGGCGTAGAACAGGTCAAACCGGCGCGATCTGCAGCGGGTCGACCGAGATCGCCCGCTTCAGCGCGCGCAGGCCGAAGGTCGTGCGCGACTGCCGCATGCCGGGCAGGCGGTAGATCTTCTCGCGCAGGAAGCGCTCATAGTGCTCGGTGCCGCTGACCACGGCCTTGACCAGATAGTCGTAATCGCCGGTGACGAGATGCGCCTCGACCACCTCGGGAATGCGCGCCAGCGCCTCGCCGAAGCGGTCGAGCAGCTTGTCGTCATGCTTATCGAGCGTGATCTCGATGAAGACGACATTGTCGAGCCCGAGCGCGCGATGGTTCAGCACCGCGACATATTTCTCGATCGCGCCGCTCTCCTCCAGCCGCTTCACCCGCGTCCAGCACGGCGAGGGTGAGAGGCCGACCTTCTCGGCCAGCGCATTGATCGTCAGTCGGCCGTCCTCGTTCAGGGCCGAGAGGATGCGCCGGTCGATCTGGTCGAGCTCCTCGCCACGCCTTGCCTTGATCGCCATAGAGTGAATTTTCCGCCAAGGATCGAGATGACAGAAAGATCGTCTGAGCAGGAGCAAATCACAAGGCCATTTCGGTAAGAAATAGGCATTTCACAGCCCTAACATGCCCGAATAAAGATGGCGTCCTTCGGATGCGCCGGCAGACACGGCTTGCGGCGATGCCCGTGGCGCGGAATGCTGGGTCGGACAGAGCCTAGGGAGCGTGGACATGACAGACCCCTCACCGCTTCGGTTCCATGTTCCCGTCCCCGCCAGTCGCCCCGGCGAAAAACCCGACTTCTCCCATGTCGTGATCCCCAAGGCCGGCTCGGTGCAGCGCCCGCCGGTCGATGTCGATCCCAAGGAAATCCGAGACCTCGCCTATTCGATCATCCGCGTGCTCAACCGCGAGGGCGAGGCGGTCGGCCCCTGGGTCCCGGAGCTCTCCAAGGACGAGCTGGTCCGCGGCCTGCGCCACATGCTGACGCTGCGTGCCTTCGACGCCCGCATGCAGATGGCGCAGCGACAGGGCAAGACCTCGTTCTACATGCAGCACACCGGCGAGGAGGCTGTCTCCTGCGCCTTCCGCATCGCGCTCGGCAAGGGCGACATGAACTTCCCGACCTATCGCCAGGCCGGGCTCTTGATCGCGCACGACTACCCGCTCGTCGAGATGATGTGCCAGATCTACTCGAACGAGCGCGACCCGATGAAGGGCCGGCAATTGCCGGTGATGTACTCCTCCAAGGAGAACGGCTTCTTCTCGATCTCGGGCAACCTCACCACCCAGTACATCCAGGCGGTGGGCTGGGCGATGGCTTCCGCCATCAAGGGCGACACCAAGATCGCGGCCGCCTGGGTCGGCGACGGCTCGACCGCCGAATCCGACTTCCACGCCGCGCTGGTCTTCGCCTCGACCTACAAGGCCCCCGTCGTCCTCAACGTCGTCAACAACCAGTGGGCGATCTCGACCTTCCAGGGCATCGCGCGCGGCGGCTCCGGCACCTTCGCCGCGCGCGGCCTCGGCTTCGGTATCCCGGCGCTGCGCGTCGACGGCAACGACTACCTCGCCACCTATGCCGTGGCACAATGGGCGATCGAGCGGGCCCGCCGCAATCTCGGGCCGACCCTGGTCGAATACGTCACCTATCGCGCCGGCGCGCATTCGACCTCGGACGACCCGTCCGCCTACCGGCCCAAGCACGAATCCGACGACTGGCCGCTGGGTGACCCGATCGTCCGGCTGAAGCAGCATCTGATCGCGATCGGCGCCTGGACCGAGGAGCGCCACAAGCAGGCCGAGGCCGAGGTTCTGGCAACCGTCATCGCCGCGCAGAAGGAAGCCGAGAGCTTCGGCACGCTGCATGCCGGCGGCAAGCCCTCCTCGCGCGACATGTTCGAGGACGTCTATGCCGAGCTGCCGCCGCATCTGCGCCGCCAGCGCCAGCAGATCGGAGTCTGACCATGGCCCGCATGACCATGATCGAGGCGATCCGCTCCGCCCTCGACGTCTCGATGGGCCGCGACGACAATGTCGTCGTCTATGGCGAGGATGTCGGCTATTTCGGCGGCGTCTTCCGCTGCACCCACGGCCTGCAGCAGAAATACGGCGTCAACCGCTGCTTCGACGCGCCGATCAGCGAGCTCGGCATCGTCGGCACCGCGATCGGCATGGCCGCCTACGGCCTGCGCCCCTGCGTCGAGATCCAGTTCGCCGACTACATGTACCCGGCCTATGACCAGATCGTCTCCGAGGCCGCGCGCCTGCGCTACCGCTCGGCCGGCGACTTCACCTGCCCGATGGTGATCCGGATGCCGACCGGCGGCGGCATCTTCGGCGGCCAGACCCACAGCCAGAGCCCCGAAGCGCTGTTCACCCACGTCTCCGGCTTGAAGACGGTCGTGCCGTCCAATCCGCGCGACGCCAAGGGCCTGCTGATCGCGGCGATCGAGGATCCCGATCCGGTGATCTTCCTCGAGCCGAAGCGGCTCTATAACGGCCCGTTCGACGGCCATCACGACCGCCCGGTCACGCCTTGGTCGAAGCACGAGCTCGGCGAGGTCGAGGAGGGTCACTACACCATCCCGCTCGGCAAGGCAGCGATCCGTCGCGAAGGCTCGGCCGTCACCATCGTCACCTACGGCACGATGGTTCACGTCGCGCAGGCCGCAGTCGAGGAAACGGGCATCGACGCGGAGATCATCGACCTGCGCACCCTGCTGCCGCTCGACCTCGACGCGATCGTGGCTTCGGTCAGCAAGACCGGCCGCTGCATCGTGCTGCACGAGGCGACGCTGACGTCAGGCTTCGGTGCGGAGCTGGCCGCGCTTATCCAGCAGCACTGCTTCTACCATCTGGAGGCGCCGATCATGCGCGTCACCGGCTGGGATACGCCTTACCCGCACGCCCAGGAATGGGACTACTTCCCCGGCCCCGCCCGTCTTGGTCGGGCGCTGCGCGACATCATGGAGGCACGCTGATGGCCGAGCGCATCATCAAGCTGCCCGATGTCGGCGAGGGCATCGCCGAGGCGGAGCTGGTCGAGTGGCACGTCAAGGTCGGCGACATCGTCCGCGAGGACGATCTCATCGCCGCGGTGATGACCGACAAGGCGACCGTCGAGATCCCCTCCCCCGTCGAGGGCGAGGTCACCTGGGTCGGCGCCGAGATCGGCGACACCGTCGCGATCGGCTCGGCGCTGGTCAAGCTGAAGGTCTCGGGTGATGGCGCCGCGAGCGAGGCGCCGGCCGAGGCTGAGGCCCCTGCCGAGCCGCCGAAGGAAAAGCCTGCTGGTGCGCCTCCTCCGGCCGCACCGGTCGCGGCTGCGGAGCCCGCTCCCAAGCAGTTGCCGACGCCGAAGCCCGCGGCTCCGGCCCGCCCTGCCCCCGCCATCACCACGCCGGCGCCGCGCCGCCCGGTCGGCGAGAAGCCGCTGGCTTCGCCTGCCGTCAGGCTGAAGGCGCGCGAAGCGGGCATCGACCTGCGCCAGGTCCAGGGCTCCGGCCCGGCCCGCCGCGTCACCCATGAGGACATCGACGCCTTCATCCTGCGCGGCCCCGAGGCTCTGGCCAAAAGCGGGCTCGTCGCCAGGACAGGGATCACCGACGTCAAGATCGTCGGCCTGCGCCGCCGCATCGCCGAGAAGATGGCGCTGTCGAAGTCGCGCATCCCGCACATCACGATCGTTGAAGAAGTCGATGTCTCCGCGCTCGAAGACCTTCGCGCCGCGCTCAACAAGAAGCCGACGGCCGAGCGGCCAAAGCTGACGATATTGCCCTTCCTGATGCGGGCGATGGTCAAGGCGCTCGGCGAGCAGCCCAATCTCAACGCGATCTATGACGACGAAGCCGGCATCGTCCACCAGCATGCCGGCATCGATATCGGCATCGCCACGCAGGCGCCGTCCGGTCTGATGGTGCCAGTGGTCAAGCATGCCGAAGCGCGCGATCTCTGGGGCTGCGCGATCGAGCTCTCGCGCCTGGCCGAACGGGCCCGCGACGGCTCGGCGACTCGCGACGAGCTCACCGGCTCGACCATCACCATCACCTCGCTCGGCGCGCTCGGCGGCATCGCCACGACCCCGGTGATCAACCATCCCGAGGTCGCGATCGTCGGCGTCAACAAGATAGTGGTCCGCCCGGTCTGGGACGGCACGACCTTCGTGCCGCGCAAGATGATGAACCTCTCCTCCAGCTTCGACCACCGCGTCATCGACGGCTGGGACGCGGCGGTCTTCGTGCAGCGGCTGAAAGAGCTGCTGGAGACGCCGGCGACGCTGTTCGTGGACATGTGAGCGGCGGGAACGAGCCATGACCGACATCACCTGCAAGCTCCTCGTCATCGGCGCCGGCCCCGGCGGCTATGTCTGCGCCATCCGCGCCGGCCAGCTCGGCATCGACACCGTCATCGTCGAGAGCGCCAAGCTGGGCGGCACCTGCCTCAACATCGGCTGCATTCCGTCCAAGGCGATGATCCATGTCGCCGAGGAATTCGAGAAGGCGGCCCATGCCGCCGCCGGCAAGACTCCGTTCGGCCTGACCGCCGCCGAGCCGAAGCTGGACCTGAAGCAGGCCGTCGCCTGGAAGGAAGGCATCGTCCAACGCCTCAACAACGGCGTCGCCGGCCTGCTACGCAAGGCCAAGGTCAAGATCGTCCATGGCCAGGCCCGCTTCCGCGACGGCAAGACCGTGGCGGTCGAGACCGAGACCGGTCCCAAGACCATCACGGCCGAGACGATCGTGATCGCGACCGGTTCGGTTCCGGTCGAACTGCCCTTCCTGGCCTTCGGCGGGAACGTCATCTCCTCGACCGGCGCGCTGGCGCTGACCGAGCTGCCGAAGCGCCTCGTCGTGGTCGGCGGCGGCTATATCGGGCTCGAGCTCGGCATCGCCTTCGCCAAGCTCGGCAGCAAGGTCTCCGTGGTCGAGGCGCAGGAGAAGATCCTGCCGCTCTACGATGCCGAACTGACCGCGCCCGTCGCCAAGAGCCTCTCGGCGCTCGGCGTCGAGGTCCTGCTCGGGGCCAAGGCGCTCGGCCAGACCGCCAAGGGCGACGGTTTGCGCATCGAGACGGCCGACGGCAAGGAGCGCGAGCTGCCGGCGGACAAGATCCTGGTCACGGTCGGCCGCGCGCCTGCGACGAGCAAGCTCGGTCTCGACGAACTCGTGCTCGACATGGACGGGCGCTTCATCCGCATCGGCGAGCGCTGCGAGACCTCGATGCGCGGCATCTACGCCATCGGCGACGTCACCGGCGAGCCGATGCTGGCCCATCGCGCCATGGCGCAGGGCGAGATGGTCGCCGAGATCGTCGCCGGCGAGCCGCGGATCTGGGACAAGGCCTGCATCCCGGCGATCTGCTTCACCGATCCCGAGATCGTCTCGGCCGGCCTGTCGCCGGCGGAGGCCAAGGCCGCCGGCTACGAGACCAAGATCGGGCTCTTCCCGTTCCAGGCCAATGGCCGCGCCATGACCCGCCATGGCGAGGCCGGGTTCGTCCGCATCGTCGCGCGGACCGACAATCATCTCGTGCTGGGCATCCAGGCGGTCGGTCAGGGCGTCTCGGAGCTCTCCGCCGCCTTCGGCCTCGCCATCGAGATGGGGGCGCGGCTGGAAGACGTCGCCGGCACGATCCACGCTCATCCGACGCTGGGCGAGGCCTTCCAGGAATCGGCGCTGAAGGCGCTGGGCCACGCCTTGCACATCTGAGGCGAACGCAGGCCGGCACTCGACCCAGCGAGGGTTGACGTAGCGGCTCAGGCCGCTTCGACTGGCAGGACGGGTCAGGATGGACCCGCCCTGCCTGCCGGAGCTTTCTGCCGTGACCGAACCCTGCGATCTCGATGCCGTCACCGCCCGCCGCCTGATCGGCGAGAAGAAGCTTTCGGCGACCGAGCTGCTCGAAAGCTGCCTCGCCCGGATCGACGCCGTCGATCCCGCCGTCAACGCCATGGTAGCCCGCGACGACGAACGGGCGCGGGCCACGGCGAAGGCGGCAGACGCCGCCACGATGCGCGGCGACGACCTGCCGGCGCTGCATGGCCTGCCGATCGGCATCAAGGATCTGGAGGACGTCGGGGGCCTGCGCACCACCTATGGCAGCCCGCTCTTCGCCGACCATGTCCCGACGCAGGACCAGGGCATCGTCGCCGCCGTGCGGAAGGCCGGCGCCGTCATCGTCGGCAAGACCAACACGCCCGAATGGGGCGCCGGCGCCAACACCCGCAATGCCGTCTACGGCGTTACCGGCAACCCGTTCGATCCCTCGCGTTCCGCGGCCGGCTCCTCCGGCGGCTCGGGCGTCGTGCTCGCGACCAATATGGTGCCGATCGCGACCGGCTCGGACACCGGTGGCTCGCTGCGCAACCCGGCCGCCTTCAACGGCATCGTCGGCTTCCGCCCTTCGCCCGGCCTGGTGCCGAGCGACAAGCGCCCGCTCGGCTGGAATCCGCTCTCGGTGCTCGGCCCGATGGCGCGCACCGTCCCCGACCTCTGCCTTCTGCTCTCGACCATGGTCGGCGACGACGCCGTCGACCCGCTGGCAACGACGATCCATGGCAGGCAGGTCCGGCGGCCGGAAGACTTCGCCCGGCCCGATCACTGCGACCTCGCCTCGCTGAAAGTCGCGATCACCCCGGATTTCGGCTTCGCCCCGACCGAGAAGCACATCCGTGAAGTCTTCGCCGACAAGGTCGGCCGCTTCAGCAAGGTCTTCGGTCGCGCGGACGAGGCGAGCCCGAACTGCGCGGGTACCGATGAGAGCTTTGAGGTGCTGCGCGCCGTTTCCTTCCTCGCCAGCCATCACGACCGCGCGACCAGGACGCCCGACAAGGTCGGTCCCAATGTCCGCGCTAATGTCGAGGAAGGCCTGCGCTACAGCGCGCTCGACGTCACCCGCGCCCTCAAGCAGCAGACCGTGCTCTATCATGAGTGGCAGCGCTTCTTCGAGACCTACGACGTCATCCTCTCGCCGGCGATGACGCTGTCGCCGCGGCCCTGGTCGGAACTCTATCCCGCTGAGATCGACGGCAAGCCGACGCGCACTTATTTCCACTGGCTCGCCATGGCCTATGCAGTGACGATCGTCGGCCATCCCGCGATCTCGCTGCCGGTCGGGCTCGACCGCAGCGGCATGCCCTTCGGCCTGCAGATAGTCGGCCCGCGCGGTGGCGACGCCAAGGTCCTTGCCGTCGCGGCAGCGCTCGAGTCACTCTTGGCCGGCGATCCGCTGACGGCGCGCCCCGTGCCGGATATCGCCAGGCTGAAGGCCGCGCCGAGGCTCGCGGACAGCCCGAATTTCCTTGGCTTCGACTAGTCGAAGCCCGCAACCTTCCAGATCACGACAGCAGGACAAGCAGAGTTTGTAGGCGCACGATCCAATCATAAAAGGGGAGAGACCATATGAAGCGTCGTCAGTTCCTGCAGGGCACGGCAGCCGCAGCCCTGTTCGCTCCAACACTCGCCCGGGAGGCTTGGGCGCAGGCACCGAGCGCGACCGTGCTCAAGATGGCGCCGCAAGCCAACCTCACCTCGCTCGATCCGATCTGGACGACGGCGACCGTGACCAACAATCACGGCTACTACGTCTTCGACACGCTCTATGGCGGCGATCTCGACCTGAAGCCGCAGCCGCAAATGGCCGAGGGCCACGAGGTCTCCGCCGACGGCAAGGTCTGGAAGATCAAGCTGCGCGAGGGCCTCGCCTTCCATGACGGCCAGCCCGTCCGCCCGGCCGACTGCATCGAGAGCCTGAAGCGCTGGTGTCAGCGCGACCCCTACGGCCAGCTCATGATCAAGGCCGTCGAGGCCTGGGGCGCGCCGGACGAGCGCACCATCGAGATCAAGTTGACCCGGCCCTTCCCGATGATGCTCGACTGCATGGCCAAGGCCGACAACCCGCCCTTCATCATGCCCGAACGCCTGGCCAAGACCGAGGCGACCAAGCAGGTCACCGAGATGACCGGCTCAGGCCCCTACAAGTTCGTCGCCAGCGAGTATGTCTCGGGCAGCCGCGTCGTCTACGAGAAGAACGAGGCCTACAAGCCGCGCAGCGAGCCGCCGAGCCGCAACGCGGGCGGCAAGGTCGCGCATTTCAAGCGGATCGAATGGCCGATCCTGCCCGATCCGGCGACCGCCGCCGCCGCACTGACCAAGGGCGAGATCGACTGGTGGGAGCGCCCGCTCGCCGACCTCCAGCCGCTGCTCGCGCGGAGCCCGGATGTCGTCCGCGAGGTCATCGACAAGAACGGCCGCGGCTCGATCATGCGGCTGAACCATCTCCAGCCGCCCTTCAACAATCCCAAGGTCCGCGCCGCGATCCGCCTCGGCGTCAACCAGGAAGACTATATGCGGGCGTCGCAGGGCGACGACACCACGACCTGGCAGGTCTGCCGGAACCTGTGGTGGCGCGGCACGCCCTATTACACCGGCGAACTCGAGGACCTGATGCCGCAGAGCCTCGACAAGGCCAAGGCGGCGCTGAAGGAGTCCGGCTACAACGGCGAGAAGGTCGTCATCATCAACCCGACCGACTTCCCCGATATCGGGCCGCTCGGCGACGTCACCTACGAGCTGCTGAAGTCGATGGGCATGAATGTCGAGATGGCGGCGAGCGACTGGGGCACCGTGATCCAGCGCCGCAACAGCCGCGAGCCGGTCGAGAAGGGCGGCTGGAGCATCTTCCATACCACCGGCGCGGCCGTCGGCTGGGGCAACCCGGCCCTGTCCAACCTCGTGCGCGGCCCCGGCGACAAGGGCTGGTTTGGCTGGTGGACCAACGCCAAGGCCGAGGAAATGGCCGAGGAATGGCTCTACGCGCCGGACGAGGCCAAGCAGAAGCAGGTGGCGGTCGCGCTCGGCCGGCTGGCGCTCGAGGAATGCGCCACCATCCCGCTCGGCCAGTTCGTGATCAAGACGGCCTATCGCAAGGGCCTGACCGGCATGCTGCCGGGCTCGGCGCCGTATCCTTGGGGGCTGAAGCGAGGGTGAGATTTCGCCGTCATTCTCGGGCGGCGCGCAGCGCCGACCCGAGAAACTCATGACGGTAAGACGCTAGCAGACGACCTCTCCGGCCTGAGATGCTCGGGTCAGGCCAGAGCATGACGCCTGCCTCAATTAGCCGCCACTGCCGCCGACCAGGGCGAGGCGGCGTCACTGATGCCTTCCTGCCCGTCCTGCCCGCTCCGCACCATGTTCGGGCAGGCGAAGTTGAGCGGCAGCACGCCGTGCTCGACCACCGTCAGCGGGCCGACGGCAGCCAACGCATCGAGCGTGCCCTCCGGCAGGCGTGCGTCGGCGCTGGTGCCGTCGGGGCCGGAGACGTCGATGCGCGGCTGGTGGGCCGCATCCTCCAGGCTCATGCCGCTGTCGAGGGTGAAGGCCAGCATCTGGTAGACGCTGGCGAGAATGCGCCGCCCGCCGGAAGCGCCGGCGCCATGGCGGGGATAGCCGCCATCGGCGGGAGTCACGACCACGGGGCACATATTGCACAAGGGGCGGGCTCCCGGCGCGATGGCATTGGCGCTGCCCGGGCGCGGGTCGAACCACATCATGCCGTTATTCATCAGCACGCCGGTCTCGGGCAGGACGAGGCGGCTGCCCATCGACGACAGCAAGGTCGTGGTCAGCGCGACGATGGTGCCCTCGCCGTCGACGACAGTGAGATGCGTGGTGCAGGTCTCGCCCGGCTCCTTCGCCATCTGTGCGGCACCGAGCCCCTCGAGCCGACTGGCATAGGCCTCGCGCATCACCTGCGAAAGCCTGGCGAACCAGGCCGAGTCCGGCCCGCCCTCCGGGGGCGGGCTTGCCGCCATGCCCTCGACCACCGCCTGCAGGGTCGGCGCCGCCGTCAAGCCGCCGGCCGTGTGAATGCGATGCGTGCCGCGCCAGTCGATCACCGGCGCCTCGCGCACGGTCGCGTGGCAATCGGCGAGATCCTGCGCATCGACAACGCCGCCAACTGCGGCGATGTCGGCTGCCAATCGCTTTGCGAGATCGCCGCGATAGAAATCGTCGAGCCCGGCTTTGGCGAGGTGTTCCAGCGTCGCGCCGAGATTGCCGAGCGTCCGGAAGCCCGGCACGCCCTGATAAGGTGGCACCGGCGGCAGGCCGCCGGGCAGATAGATGCGCGCGCTCTCCTCATAGAGCCTGAGCACCGCGGCCGAGGAGGCGATCTTGAGCGTCGTGTACCAGTCCTGCGCCAAGCCGCGCTTGGCCAGGGCGATCGCGGGCTGAAGCAGCTCGGTAACGGGCATGCTCGTTCCGAATGTCTCCTTCAGCCTGGCGTAGCCGGCGACGGAAGACGGGACGCAGAAGGACAACGGCCCATGGATGTTGCGATCGCCTTCGACCTCCGGCCAGGCGAACAGGTCGAACTTCATCGCACCGGTCAGCGGGTAGTCGGCCGGATCGGCGCGGCGCGGCGCGACAGGGCCGAAATCGACGACCTGCGCCCTGCTCTCGCCGGCCTTGAGCACGACGCCGAAGCCGATACCGCCGAGTCCGCTGTTCCAGGGCTCGATCGCCGCCAAGGCGAAAGCGGTGGCGACTGCGGCGTCGGCAGCGTTGCCGCCGGCTTCGAGGATCGCCGCGCCGGCGGCGGCGGCCTCATGGTTCTGCGAGACGACGACGCCCTTGCGCCCGCGCGCCGACGGCTTGGTCAGGCTCCAGTTCTGGGTGCGGTAGGCAGGGGCGCGGCGCGGCTCGGTCGTCATTGGGCATGATCCGGTCTGATGGGGCCGCCATCGTGGCATGCCCCCATCGACGCGTCACTTGAGGATGCCTCAAGCCTGTCCCGCGGCCGGCGCCGGATCAGTGCGCCTGGCGCTCCTCGCCCGGGAGATGCACCACCGCCTTGATTGGCAGATGATCAGAGGCCAGCCGCGACAAGTCGGTGTCGTGCAGCTGGACCTGCGTGATCGTCTCGGCGGGATAGGCGACGATGCGGTCGAGCGCCCAGATCGGGAAGCGCGCCGGGAAACTCGGGATCGCCGCCTGTAGCGGGCCGAATTTCGGCGCCAGCCCGTGCAGGCTCGATTTCTTGCCGATCCGCCATTCGTTGAGGTCGCCCATCAGGAAGATCGGCCGCCCGTCCGTCGGTTTCGAAGCGTTGATCAGCGTCTCGACCTGGCGCGAGCGCGAATGGCGCAGCAGCCCGAGATGTGCCGCGACGACCCGGATCGGCGAGCCGCAGACGGTGAGATCAGCGATCAGCGCTCCGCGCGGCTCGACGCCGGGCAGGACGAGCTGCCGAGTAGCGGTGACCGCGCCATCCCGAAAGAGCACGACATTCCCGTGCCAGCCATGACCCTGCCAGGCGCTTTGCACCGGCACCGGCTTCAGGCCGGTGCGACGTTCGAGGCGGGCGAGGTCGAGCAGCCCGGAGCGTTCGCCGAAGCGCTGGTCGGCCTCCTGCAGCGCCACGACATCGGCGTCGATCTGCCGGATCACCTCGATGATCCGGTCGGGATCGAAGCGGCGATCGCGGCCCACCGCCTTGTGGATGTTGTAGGAGGCGATCCTGAGTTCGGTCGCCGGCGGCGTGCTGGCGAACGCCGGCTGGCCAGTGGCTTCGCGCGTCCAGCTCGACATCTGCGGCGGCCGCAGTACCCTGATCCGGCGCAGGCCGCGCCCTTCGAATTCCAGCATCCGGCCGGCATCTCCACGAAGGCCCGCTCGATCGAACGGGCTCCAGCACAAGGGCTCTCAGCAAGAAGGCCCTTAGCAAGAGCCTTGCCATGATCAATTCCCCAAAGCGGCAACGGTTCGATCTGGATGGAACGAACGACTCGCGGAGATAGGGGTTATAGGAAAAACGGAGTTCCGGCAGTCGCTGAATGTCATTTCTCGAAGTCTTGATCGCGGCCCTTGCCTTGATCGCGCTCACCGCGGTGACGGCCGCCTATTCCTATGGCCGCTTCGCTCGCCACACCAGCGCTCCGCCGTCGCATGCGCTGCCGCCGGCCGATGCCGACACCGCGATCGACCGGGCGCTCGGCCCGCTGCTGACGGCCCATCCCGGACTCGATGGCGTCGTCCTGCTCTCGGAGGGCGCGCAAGCCTTTGCTGCACGGGCCCTCACCGCCCGCAGCGCCGGCCGCAGCCTCGACCTGCAATATTACTACTGGCGCAAGGATACCGCCGGCCGCCTGCTCATGCGCGAGATCGTCGCTGCGGCTGATCGCGGCGTGCGCGTCCGACTGCTGATCGACGACATCAACACCCGCGGCAACGATTCGAGCTATCTTGAGCTCGATGCGCATCCCGGCATCGAGGTCCGGCTGTTCAATCCGAGCCGGAACCGCGCGACCGGCATCCGCCGCGGCCTCGAGCTCGCCTTGCGCGCCTTCCGCGTGACGCGCCGCATGCACAACAAGGCCTGGATTGCCGATGGCCGCCTCGCCATCATCGGCGGCAGGAACATCGGCAACGCCTATTTCAACGCGGCGCAAACCAGCAACTTCCACGATCTCGACCTGCTCGTCGCCGGCGAGGCGGTCGCTCAGGCCGAGACGATCTTCGATCGCTTCTGGAACAGTCCGACCGCGGTCCCGATCGCCTCGCTCAGCCGCCCTATCGCCCGGCGCCTGCCGAGCCGTGCGATACCGCCGACGGCCCGAGACCGCGCCAATGTGGCCGCCTTGCCGCGCATCGTCGAAACGCTCGACGCGGACGCGGCGCTGGCCGAGGTCCTGGGCCGGCTGCGCTGGGTCGCCGAGGTCCAGATCCTCTCCGATCCGCCGGAGAAGGCCCTCGGCGCCGGAGCGGAGGGCTGGCTCGCCCGCCGGCTCTATCGGGCGATCGCCGAGACGCGGAGCGAACTGCAGATCACCTCGCCCTATTTCATCCCCGGAGAACGCGGTCTCAAGGCGCTCTCGGCCCTCGTCGCACGCGGCGCGAAGGTCACGGTCCTCACCAACTCGCTGGCCGCCACCGACGTCGTCGCCGTGCACGGTGCCTATGCCGGCTATCGCAAGCGCCTGCTGCAGCTCGGCGTCGAACTGTACGAACTGCGCCCGGAGCTCATGCCAGCGGGCGTCTCGCTCTTCGGCTCGAAGGGCGCAAGCCTCCATACCAAGGCCTTCACGGTCGACCGGCACACCGGCTTCATCGGCTCCTTCAATTTCGACCCGCGCTCGGTCTCGCTGAACACGGAAATGGGCGTGGTCGTCGTCGATGACGGCCTCGTCGCCGAGATGCGCGAGATCTTTGCACAGGAGACCGCGCCGCATTGCTCGTTCCGGCTCGGCCTCGATCGTGACCGCCTGTGCTGGCACGCAGGGTCGCAACGCGACGGCCATCTGCAGCAGGAGCCCGTAGCGGGTTTCGGGCGCCGGCTTACGGCGGCCCTGGTCCGCTTCCTGCCGATCGAATCGCAATTGTGAAAGGTCCGCGCAAGCCGGCGACCGTCACGCCAAGGCAGCCTGCTCGGTCTCGACCGGCTCGCCTGCTGCCGGATTGCGTACCAGCCGGGGTGCGATCGCGTCGAGCAGCGGCAGCGCCGCCGCGCCGAGCGCCGCCGTGAACTGGCCGGTCGTGCCACGCTGGATGCGCGGGATGATGCGGCCATCACGCCTTGCGACGGAGAGCGGCAAGGGCTCGGCCGCCACGATCAGCGCATCGATGACGCTGTCCGGCAGCCCGCCGCCGAGAATGATCGTCTCCGGATCGAACAGGTTCTCCAGCATGGCGAGCACCGGCGCGAGCAGCGGCCCGGCCTCGGCGATCCAGCCTGCGATCGCTGGGTGCCCTTCGGCGTGAAGCCTGGCGATGCTCGTCGCGTCGACCTCGGCGACACCCTCCCGGCGCAACCTGTCCTGCAACGCCGGCGGCGAAACGTAGCGTTCGAGGCACCCCTGGCGGCCGCAGATGCAAGGCGCGCCCTGCGGAACGGCCGGGACGTGGCCGAGTTCGCCGGCATTGCCATGGGCGCCGCGAAACGGCTCTCCGCCCAGCATCAGCCCGAGGCCCAGGCCGAGCCCGAAATAGACCAGGCAGAAATGCCGGAGATTGCGGCCGACGCCATAAAGATGCTCACCGACCGCCGCCGCCGTCGCATCGTTCTCCACCGTCACCGAGGTCGCGAGCGCGGCGCTCATCAGGGCCGTTACGTCACGCCCGGTCCATCCGGGGAGAGCCGTCGAGCCGACGGTGATCGTGCCCTCGAAATCGAACGGGCCAGGCATGACGACGCCGCAGCCGAGCAGGCGTTCCGGCAGACCCCTCGTCGCTCGCGCTTGCTCGAGCTCGGCCGCCGCCAGCGCCTGCACCGCTTCAACCGAGAGATCCGGCAACGGCTCGACGCGCCGGGCCCTGACCTCGCCGGTGAGATCGACCAGCACAGTGGTGATGTGGTCGGCGGCGATCTCCAGGCCGGCGGTGACGCCGCCATCGGCATTGAGCGCGAACTCGACCGGCGGCTGACCGCGCGCCGTGCGCCGGCGGCCAAGCTCCACCAGAAAGCCTTCCTCCAGCAATTCGGCGACGATGTTGGAGACGGCTTGCGCCGTCAGCCGTGTCAGGCTGGCCATGTCGGAGCGGCCGAGCCGGCCATGCTGACGCAGCGTCTCGAGCACGACCCGCCGGTTATGGCGGCGCGCCCGCTCCGGATTGGTGCCGAGGGCGGCGCTGGGCGCGGCCGGGAGCTTGCGATGCGGCATGATGGGCAGCCTCTTTCGTGCCGCAGGCTGCGCTGGCCATTAATCAAACTCAAGTGAATTAATCTGTTGACAGCAAGCAAGCTGCGGGAAAGCATGCCCGCCGAACGTCCGGCGGCCGGGAGCGAGCATGCGGGCGGGCGTCGCAACCAGACGGGGAGGAAGACCCATGCGCGGCTTTCGCGGACTAGTCCTGGGCATTGCCATGTCGATCGGCGCCATTGCCGGCGCGCGCGCCCAGGCCGTCGAGATCGAGTATTGGCAATATGTGTTCGACGCCCGCATCAAGGCGATGAACGAGCTGATCAAGCGCTTCGAGGCCGCCAATCCCGGCATCAAGGTCAAGCACACGACCTTCCCTTATGCCGACTACCAGACCAAGATCGCCGCCGCCGTCCCGGCCGGCCAGGGGCCGGACGTGGTCCAGCTCTATTATGGCTGGCTCGACAATTTCGTCGGCGCCAAGTTCATCCAGCCGCTGCCGCGCGACGCCTTCCCGCACGACGTGATCGAGAAGGAATTCTACCCCATCGTCCAGACGATGAAGCGCGACGGCGAGTATTACGGCCTGCCGACGGCGGTGCGCACGCTGGCGCTGTTCTATAATAAAAAGCTGTTCCAGGAGGCCGGGCTCGACCCGAACAAGCCGCCGCAGACGCTCGACGAGTATCTCGAGGCCGCCAAGAAGACGGTGAAGCGCGACGCTGCCGGCAACATGCTCTCGGCCGGCGCCGTGATCGACATGCCCGGCCAGGACCTGCACTGGTGGCGCGAGGTGCTGCTGCGCCAGATGGGGGGCAAGCCCTATTCCGACGACAACAAGACCGTCGCCTATGACAGCGAGGCCGGCGCCAAGGCGCTGAACTGGTATGCCGACCTGCAGCGCATCCACAAGGTCGGCCAGGCCGGCTTCATGGACGAGGGCCAGGCCGCCTTCCGCGCCGGGCGCGCCGCGATGACGGTCGACGGCTCGTTCCGCCTCGGCGCCTTCGGCGGCATCAAGAACTTCGAATGGGGCGTCGCCGAGCTGCCGGCGAGCGCCGACGGCAAGCGCTCGAACTTCGCCAGCTACTGGGTCAACGCCATCACCGCCAAGCCGACCGGCGCCAAGCTCGAGGCGGCCAAGAAGTTCATGGCCTTCACCACCTCGCCGGAAGCGATGCAGGTCTGGCTCGACATGGTCGGCGAGCTCCCGGCCCGCAAGGCCGCGGCCGAGACAGAGAAGAACCTCGCCCACCCGATCTATGGTCCCTTCCTCAAGGCACTGAACTACTCGCAGGCGACGGTCTTCGTCGACGAATTGGCGCAGCGCCAGGTCGGGCTCGACATGGCCAACCGGGTGTTCATCCAGAACCAGGACGCCAAGGCCTCGCTGGCCGAGGCGGCCAAGGCCGAGCAGGCGATCCTCGACCGCTTCTACAAGAAGTGATGGCGCAGGACGCGATCGCGACAGCCTGAAGCATTCCGACACGGCAGGACGCGCCATGACCGCCGACACCGACGTCGCCCGCTCCGGCGGGCGCCTCTGGCAGGGCCTCACCTTGCAGCAGAAGCAGGTGGTCTGGGCCTGGGGCTTCCTTGCCGTGCCGATCCTGTTCTACGGGCTAATCCGCTTCTACCCGACGGTCGAGGGTTTCATCATCTCGACCACGAACTGGAACCTGATGAATTCGCCCTCCTATGTCGGGCTGGCGAACTTCAAGCGGCTGATGGCCGATCCGGTGTTCTGGCAGGTGTTCCGCAACACCTTCCTCTATCTGATCATCGGCGCGCCGCTCAGCCTCGTGCTCGCCTTCACCATCGCCTACCATCTCGACCGCGTCCGCTTCATGCATGGCTTCATCCGGGCGCTGTACTTCCTGCCCTTCCTGACCACGGCGACGGCGATGGCCTGGGTCTGGCGCTGGTTCTACCAGCCGGTGCCGATCGGCCTGATCAACGACCTGCTCTCGTCCGTCGGCCTGCCGCAGCAGCCCTTCCTGCGCTCGACGACGCAGGCGCTGCCGGCAGTGCTGGCACCGGCGATCTGGGCCGGGCTCGGCTTCCAGGTCGTGATCTTCCTCGCCGGCCTGCGCGCCATCCCGACGACCTATTACGAAGCCGCCCGCATCGACGGCGTCTCCGACTTCGCCATCCTCAGGAAGATCACGCTGCCCCTACTCAAGCCGACGATCATCTTCCTCGTCGTCTTCTCCTCTATCGGCTTCCTGCGCATCTTCGACCAGGTCTACAACATGACCAGCGGCGATCCCGGCGGCCCGCTCAACGCGACCAAGCCGCTGGTTCTGATGATCTATCAGACCGCGTTCTCCTCCTTCGACATGGGCTATGCGGCGGCGCAGACCGTCGTGCTCTTCCTCGTCCTGCTCAGCATCTCGCTGGTGCAGCTGCGCCTGCTGAGGGACCGTTGATGACCGGCGCCGCCCTCTCCCCGCGCTTCGCCCCGGGGCGCGTCATCGCCTGGCTGCTGCTGCTCGCCGGCGGCCTCCTGATGCTGACGCCGCTGCTTTTCATGTTCTCGACCTCGCTGAAGGACTCGGCCGACATCTACGACCTCCGCCTGATTCCGGCGGCGCCGACGCTCGACAACTACCGGACCGTGCTCTCGGACGGGCGCTTCCTGCGCTGGTTCTGGAATTCGCTGGCGATCGCGACGATCGTCACCCTGTCGAACGTCTTCTTCGACAGCCTGGTCGGCTACACGCTCGCCAAGTTCCAGTTCCGCGGCCGCTATCTTGTCTTCCTGGCGATCCTCTCGACCCTGATGATCCCGACGGAGATGCTGGTCATCCCCTGGTACGTCATGGCCAAGAACTTCGGCTGGCTCGACAGCTATTGGGGCATCATGTTCCCGGGCATGATGACCGCCTTCGGCACCTTCCTGATGAAGCAGTTCTTCGAGACCGTGCCGACCGACTTCCTCGAAGCGGCGCGCGTCGATGGGCTCAACGAGTTCACGATCTTCTGGCGCATCGCCCTGCCGCTGGTCACGCCGGCGCTCTCGGCCCTGGCGATCTTCACCTTCCTGAGCAACTGGACCGCCTTCATCTGGCCACTGATCGTCACGACCAGCAAGGAACTCTACACGCTCCCGGTCGGGCTCGCCTCCTTCGCAGTCGAATCGCAGATCCAGTGGGAGCTGATCATGACCGGCGCCGCGCTCGCGACGCTGCCGACGCTCGCCATCTTCCTGCTGCTGCAGCGCTACATCGTCCGCGGCGTCGTGCTCGCCGGGCTCAAGGGATGAACACGATGACCACCCATACCGATCCGCGCACGACCGATAAGTCCGTCTTCCCCGATCCGGTCTACAAGGAGACGGTGCTGCGCCCGCTCTTCGACGCGGTGAAGACGCATCATGTCGCGGGTTTCCGCGCCGTCGACCGCGCCCATCTCGTCATGCTGGCCGAGACCGGCATCCTGTCGCGCGAGACGGCATCCGGCATCGCCCGCGCCCTGAGCGAGATCGAGCGCGAGATCGACCCGGCGACGCTGAGCTATACCGGCGAGGTCGAAGATTATTTCTTCCTGGTCGAGGCCGAGCTGCGCAAGCGCCTGAAGCCCGACGACAACGGCCGCCTGCACACCGGCCGCTCGCGCAACGACATCGAGCACACCCTGTTCAAGCTGGCGCTGAAGCCGAGGCTCGACAGGCTCGCGGCGCAGCTGCGCGCCCTGATCGCGGCGGCGCTGACGCTGGCCGAGCGCGAGAAGGAAACCCTGATCGTCGCCTATACGCATGGCCAGCCGGCCCAGCCCTCGACGCTCGGGCATTACCTCTCCGCCGCGATCGAGGTGATGCTGCGCGACCACCAGCGCCTGATGCAGGCGCGCGAGCTCATCGATCTCTGCCCGCTCGGGGCGGCCGCGATCACGACCTCCGGCTTCCCGCTCGACCGTCACCGCACCGCCCAACTCCTCGGTTTCAAGGCGCCGCTGCAGAATTCCTATGGCTGCATCGCCGCGGTCGATTACGTCACCGGCGTCTTCGGCGCGGTCGAGCTGGTCTTCCTGCATCTCGGCCGGCTGATCCAGGACCTGCAGTTCTGGACCGCCTTCGAGGTCGGGCAGGTCTATGTGCCCAATGCCTTCGTGCAGATCTCATCGATCATGCCGCAGAAGCGCAATCCGGTGCCGATCGAGCATCTGCGCCACCTCGCCTCGCAGAGCGTCAGTCGCGCCCGCATGGTCCGCGACATCGTCCACAACACGCCGTTCACCGACATGAACGACTCGGAGGGCGAGACCCAGGAAGCCGGCTACCAGACCTTCGAGAGCGGCGGACGCGTGCTCGACCTGCTCGCGGCGCTGCTGCCGGCGCTCTCGGTCGACAGCCGCCGCGTCGCCGAGACGATCCGGCGCTCCTGCATCACCATCACCGAGCTCGCCGACACGCTGGTGCGCCAGGAAGGCCTGTCCTTCCGTGCAGCGCACGAGGTCGCCTCCGCCGTGGCGCGTGCGGTCGTCGCTGCAGATGGCGACCTGCCGCGCGACGGCTACGCGCCTTTCGCCGACGCCTTCCGCCATGCCGCCGGCCGCGAGCCTGCTCTCAGCCGCGAGGACTTTGCCATCGCCGTCTCGCCCGAGAACTTCGTCGCCCTGCGCGAGCGCTTCGGCGGGCCGGGGCCGAAGGTGCTGGGCGAGGCCCTCGCCGGCTATCGCGGCGAGCTCGCCGCAGCCGAGGATGCCGCCACCGCGATCGCCCGGCGCGAGGAGGCAGCTCGCCGCGAACTGGACGCCGCCTTCACCGCCCTCGCAGGAGCCGCCTGATGGCCGGGATCGCGATCGACAAGCTGGTCAAGCGCTACGGCACGACGCAGGTCGTGCACGGCATCGACCTCGACATCCAGGACGGCGAGTTCGTCGTCTTCGTCGGCCCCTCCGGCTGCGGCAAGTCGACGACCCTGCGCATGATCGCCGGGCTCGAGGAGATCAACGACGGCACGATTTCGATCGGCGGCCGCGTCGTGAACCGGCTCGAGCCGAAAGAGCGGAACATCGCCATGGTGTTCCAGAACTACGCGATCTACCCGCATATGAGCGTCGCCGAAAACATCGCCTTCGGCCTCTACACCTCCCAGCTCGACAAGACCGCCAAGCGCAAGCGCGTCGAGGAGGTCGCCGAGGTGCTCGGCCTGACCAAGCTGCTGGAGCGCCGGCCCTCCGCCCTCTCCGGCGGCCAGCGCCAGCGCGTCGCCATCGGCCGCGCCATGGTGCGCAACCCCGCCGTCTTCCTGTTCGACGAGCCGCTCTCCAATCTCGATGCGCAATTGCGCGCGCAGATGCGGCTCGAGATCAAGCGCCTGCACCAGCGGCTGGGGACCACCATCGTCTTCGTCACCCATGACCAGGTCGAGGCGATGACGCTGGCCGACCGGATCGTGGTGATGCGCGACGGCCATATCCTCCAGGTCGGCGCGCCGATGGAGCTCTACGAGAAGCCGGCCGATGTCTTCACCGCCCGCTTCATCGGCTCGCCGACGATGAACATCATGCCGGCGAAAGCTACCGACGGCACGCTGCAGCTCGGCGAGACGCCGATGGCATGGCCTGCCGCGCTCCCGGCCGATGTGCTCGTCGGCGTCCGGCCGCAGGAACTGCGCGTTCTGGGCGAGGGCGAAGCCGCCGATCTCACCCTCGCCGGCACGGTGGCCGTGGTCGAGCCGCTGGGGCCCGAGACCTTCGTCCATGTCGAGGCCGAAGGCAGCTTGCTGCTCGCCTCGGCCCCGGCCAAGCATCCGCCCGCCGTCGGCAGCGCCGTCCGGCTCGGCGCCTCGGCCGCGGGCTTGCGCCTGTTCGACGCCAAGAGCGAGCGCGCTCTGTGACCTCGCGGCGGTCACGACCGGACGGGCTCGTCCTCAGCACCGGCCGGCTCTATTGCGACCTCGTCTTCCGCGGACTCACGGCAATGCCGCACCTCGGCGAGGAGCGCTTCGCCGACGATCTCGCGATCGTGCCCGGAGGCGGCGGCTTCATCACCGCAGCCCATCTTGTCGGGCTGGGCCGGCCTGCCGCCTTGCTGGCGCGCCTCGGCGAAGACCCGCTCTCGCAATCGCTCCTGCCGGCGCTCGCGCGCAGCGGCGTCGAGCTCGGCTTCCTCGAGCGCGCTCCTGACGCCGGGCCGCAGCTCACCGTCGCGATGGTGCAGGATGGCGAGCGCGCCTTCCTCTCGCGCCGCGCCGGATCGGCTCGCCCGGCGACGCTGCCCGCCGCGCTCGGCGATGTCCGCGTGGCCCATCTCCATATCGCCGAATTCGCGACCTTGGCCGAGATCCCGCATCTGGTCACCGATGCCAGGCATCACGGCCTCACCGTCTCGCTCGACCCGAGCTGGGACGATGCGCTGATCCGCTCGCCCGATCTCGTCGCACTCTGCAACGGCGTCGACATCTTCCTGCCGAACGCCTCCGAAGCGCGTGCGATCGCCGATTGCGACGATCTCGACACGGCTGGCCGGCGGCTCGCCCAGCACTTCGCACTGGTCGTGATCAAGGATGGGGGCGACGGCGCCCGCCTCTACGAAGGGCGAGAGAGCCTCGCGCTCCCGGCTGCGCCCTGCCAGGGCGTGCTCGACACCACCGGCGCGGGCGATGCCTTCAACGCCGGCTTCCTCGCGGCCTGGCTCGGTGGGAGCTCCCCCGAACGCGCCCTCGCCGAAGGTATCGCCTGTGGTACGCTCTCGGTCCAGAGTGTCGGCGGCGCCGGCCATGAGCTCGATCCGCGCCAGGTCGCCGCTGTCGCCGACCAACTGCTTGAAGAGCCTCTGCGCCGCCATGGTTGAAGCCCTGCTCACTCGCGAGGCGGCCGAGGCCGCCGCCGTCGCACGCCGCCAGCGCGCGGAAAATGGCGCAATCATCGCCGATCTCGTCACACGCCTGCGCATCAAGCGCCCGGCCTTCGTCGCGACCTGCGCGCGTGGCTCCTCCGACCATGCCGCGAGCTATGGCAAATACCTGATCGAGCGCACGCTCGGCCTGCCCGTCGCCTCGCTCGGCCCCAGCCTCGCCTCGGTCTATGGCGGTGAGCTCGACCTCTCCCGCGCCGTGTTCATCGCCGCCTCGCAATCCGGCCGCAGCCCCGATGCCTTGCTGCTGACCGAGGCGGCGAAGCGGGCCGGAGCGCTCGTCGTCGGCTTCGTCAACGACGAAGCCTCGCCCCTCGCCGGCATGGTCGACGTGCTCGTACCGCTGCGGGCTGGGACAGAACGGAGCGTCGCCGCGACCAAGAGCTTCCTCGCCACCTGCCTCGCCTTCCTGCATCTCGCGGCCGAATGGGCGCAGGACGAAGCCCTGTACGCCGCCCTGGCAAAGGCACCCGCGGCCTTCGATGCCGCCGGGCGCTGCGACTGGACGCCGGTCCTGCTCTCCTGGCGCGAGGCCAGCAGCCTCTATGTGATCGGCCGGGGGTTGTCCTTCGGCATCGCCCAGGAGATCGCGCTCAAGTTCAAGGAAACCTGCCGGATCCATGCCGAGGCCTTCAGCGCCGCAGAGGTGCTGCACGGGCCGCTCGCTCTGGTCGGACAGGGGTTCCCGGCGCTGGCGCTCGATCCCGGCGACGAAGGCAGCGAGAGCGTGCGCGCCGCGGCCACGGCCTTCTCTAGCCTTGGTGCCGATCTGGCCTATGCCGGCGGCGGCGCGGGACAGAATCTGCCTCTGCCGCCGGACTTGCCGACCGCCTTGCTGCCTCTGGCGCAGGTTCGCGCCTTCTATGGCGCGCTCGCGACGCTTGCTGAAAGCCGCGGCCTCGATGCCGACCGCCCGCCTCACCTCTCCAAGGTGACGCGGACGGTCTGATCAGTTCTCATTTGCCGAGCACCAGGTTGGGCAGCCAGGTCGTCAGTGGCGGCCAGAACGTCACCGCGAGCAGCACGCCAAGCAACGGCAGCAGCCAGGGCACGATCGCACGTGACATCGCCTCGAACGAGATCTTGGCGATCTTCGATGTCACGAAGAGTACCACCCCGACCGGCGGCGTGATCGTGCCGATCATCAGGTTGAGCACGAAGATCAGGCCGAACTGGATCGGATCGATGCCGAACTGCGCCGCAGCCGGCGTCAGGATCGGGATCAGGATCAGCATGGCCGCCAGCGCTTCCATGAAGCAGCCGACGAAGAGCAGCAGCAGGTTGACGATCAGCAGGAAGACCAGCGGATTGCCGGCGAGGTCGACCAGCATCGGCCCGACCGTCTGAGGGATGCGCGAGATCGACAGGCACCAGCCGAGCGCCGCCGCCGTCATCACCAGCGCCAGCACGACGCCGGTGGTCTCGACCGTCTGAACCACCAGCTCCGGCAGGTCGTTCAGCGAGAAGCTGCGGTAGACGAACAGGCCGAGCACGATCGCATAGGCGGTCGCGACCGCGGCCGCCTCGGTCGGCGTGAAGATGCCCGCCATCATCCCGCCGAACAGGATGACGGGCGTCATCAGCGCCCAATGCGCCTCCTTGTAGGCGACCCAGAGCTGCGCCGCGCCGGGGAAGGGATGGCGCGGCAGGTCGCGCTTCCTCGCGACATAGACCACCATCGCCATCAGCGCGCCGGCCATGAGCAGGCCAGGGATCACGCCGGCGAGGAAGAGCCCGCCGATCGAGACGTCTGCCGAAACGCCGTAGATAACCATCGGCAGCGAGGGCGGGATGATCGGCCCGATCGTCGCGGAAGCGGCGGTGATCGCCGCCGCCGTCTCCGGATCATAGCCCTCGTCCTGCATCGCCTTGATCTCGAGCGTGCCGACGCCGCCGGCATCGGCCACCGCCGAGCCCGACATGCCGGCGAAGATCACGCTAGCGAGGATGTTGGCGTGGCAGAGCCCGCCGCGCAGCCAGCCGACGCAGGCCGTGGCGAAGGCGAAGATCCGGTCGGTGATCCCCGCCGAATTCATGATGTTGCCCATCAGGATGAAGAGCGGGGCCGCCAATAGCGGGAAGGAATTGGCGGACTGCGCGATCTTCTGCGGCACGATGCCGAGCGGGAAGCCACCGAAGAAGGCGAAGGCCGCCGCCGCCAGCCCCATCGAGACGAAGAGCGGCACGCCCATCAGAAGGGCGATGAACCAGACCGGCAGGATCTGCAGCATCAGGGTGCTCATAGCGGCTGCGTCCCGGGCTCGGCGGTGTCGACCTTGCGGCCGGCGATGACGTCGCCGATCTCGGCCAGCGCCTGCAGGATGAGGGCGAGGCCGGCGAGCGGCATCACCACGTAGAGCGCCGCGCTCGACACCGGCAGCGCAATCGAGTCGACATCCCAGGTCCGCTCGATCAGCCCGAAGGAATAGCGGATCAGGATGGCGGCGAAGAGGATGATCGATCCTTGCGTCACGAGTTCCAGCAGCCGCCCGGCCGGCTTCGGCAGCAGGTCGGCGAAGACAGTGATGCGGATATGCGAGCGCCGCCTCGCCGCGATGATCCAGCCGGTGAAGCCGGTCCAGACGAGAAGGTATTGCGCAAGCTCATCGGTCCAGGCCAATGGGGCATTGAGCTGGCGCGAGGCGACGCCGAGCAGGACCGCGACGAGCAGCGCCAGCAAGAGCCCGACGGCTGCGGCGCGGACGAGGCGGTCGGTGAAGGCGACGAGGGATTTCATGAGCGTCCACCATGGGGGCGCGGCGTCCCCTCTCCCGGATGGGAGAGGGGTAGGGGTGAGGGACCGCCGCTGATTGCTGGGGTACGAAGGTGCCGCGGCGCCTTCTGCGGTGAGGGCAGGCCCTCATCCCTGCCCTTCTCCCACACGGGAGAAGGTTTCCCTGCGCCCATCACGACTGTCGAAGCGCCCGTCACAGCGCCGCGAGCGCGTCCCAGGTGCCCTTGCCCCATTTGCTCTCGAACTGCTTGGGCAGGCTCGCCAGCACCGGCTTGCTGAAGCTTTCGAGATCGGGCTCGGTGACGCTCATACCTGCCGCCTTCAGCGTCGCGACGAGGCTGCCCTCCTGGCTCGCCAGCTCGGCATCCTGCCAGGCGACCCCATTGGCGATGGCGGCTTCCAGGATCGTCCGGTCAGCGTCCTTCAGCCCCTTCCAGAAGTCCTGGTTGATGACGATCAGACGCGGCGTGATGATGTGGCCGGTCAGGATCAGGTGTTTCTGCACCTCCTGCAATTTGGCGCTGTGAATGGTCGGCAGCGGATTCTCCTGCCCGTCGACCGCGCCCTGGCTCAGCGCCAGATAGAGCTCGTTGAAGTTGACCGGCGTCGCCTTGGCGCCCCAGGCCTCGACCATCGCGCGGAAGGTGTCGACCGGCGGGACGCGCAGCTTGAGGCCGGCGACATCCGCCGCGCTCTTCACCGCCTTGGAGCCGGTGGTCAGGTGGCGCTTACCGTAATAGGTCACCGCCGCCATGCGCAGGCCGCGCTTCTTGATCAGCTCCTCGTTCATCTGGGTGAAGACCGGCGCCTTGGCGACCTTGGCCATATGCGCCGGGTCGCGCCACAGATAGGGCGCCTCGACCACCGAGAGCTGCGGCAGGAACGAGCCGAGCGCCGCGGCGCCGTCCGTCGTCATGGTCAGCGCGCCAGAGGCGACCGACTCCATCATGTCCTTGCCGGAGCCGAGCTGGCCGGCGGGGAAGGATTGGATGTCGACACTGCCGGATGTCTTCTCCTTCACCTCCTTGGCGATCCGGTCGACCATCTGCACCTGCGGATGCGTGGTCGGCAGCATCTCGCCCCAGCGCAGCACGGTGGCCTGCGCGCGCAGCACGGTCGGCATCGCGATCATGGCGCCGGCCGCAGCCGAGCCGGCGAGAAAGGCACGTTTCGTCAGCTTGGTCATCGTTGCTCTCCTCCCTGAGCGGCCGGTTTTCCGGCTCGCCGTTCCAGCGCCTGGTTTCGATCGGCGCCTGATCGCTGGTCAGTAGCTCATCGCCCGCGTCCGGGCGTTGTTGATATGGGTGCTCATCTCGGCCGCAGCCGCCTCGGGATCGCGCGATTCGATCGCGGCGATGATCTTGAGATGGTCCTGCATCACCGGGATCAGGATATGGTTCTGGATCCGCGTCTCGTATTGCCGGATCAGCCTGATCTTCAGCCAGGTGACGCGGAAGGCCTGGCTGACGATATCGTTGTCGAGATGATCGATGATCGCCTCGTGCATCAGCCGGTCGACATCCTCGGCATCCTCGATCAGCGTCTCGTCGCCGCCGGCCTCGGCGCGGCCGATGATCGCTTCGTGGCGCCGGCGCTGCTCGGCAATCTCTTCGTCGGTCGCGGTCCGGGTATAGGCGGCCGTCGCCTCCTTCTCGAGGAAGAGGCGGAACTGGAAGGCGTTGCGGATCAGGTTGAGGTCGACATGGGCGACCTGCATGCCGCGCTGCGGCACGGTCTTGATCAGCCCTTCCGCCTCCAGCCGCGGGATCAGCTCGCGGATCGCCCCGAGCGGGAAGCCCGTCATGGCGACGAGCTCGCGCTGGGTGACGAACTGGCCCGGCCGGATCTCGCGGGCGAGCAGCCGCTCGGTGAAGCTGGCATAAGCCCGCTCCCTAAGCTTCAGCGGCTCGCCGTCGCGGTCCGGCTCGGACTGGCTCATCGCGTCCTCCTCAGGCCGCCTTGGCGCGGGTGATCCGGTCGAAGGCGGCGAACAGCGCCTTGCGCTGGCCTTCGTCGAGCGCAACCAGCGGCGCCCGCATCGGGCCATAGCCGGCGTCGCCGTGGAGATGGCCGACCAGCGCCTTGACCGCCGGCAGCACCGGATAGGAGCAGATTTCGTCGACGAGCGCGTTCACCGTGGCGTCCTCGGCGCCCTCGTAGACGACCGGGCGCAGCAGATGCGGCACCAGATTGGCGACGCCGCAGATCGAGCCCTGCGCGCCATTGCGCACGGCCCTGCCGAGCAGGCGCTCGTCGCCGACCAGGATGGCGAGTTCGCCATGCGCCTTCAGGAAGGCTTCCGTCGTCGCATAGTCGCCGGAGGAATCCTTGATGCCGGTGACGATGCCCGGGAAGGCCTTCTTGAGCCGCTCGACCAGGCCGATCGAGATCTCGACCGCCGTCACCGAGGGGATGTGATAGAGGATGGTGTCGCGGGCGGAGCTCCCCAGCTTCTCGAAGAACTGCGAGAACCAGGCATAGAGCCCCTCATCGCCGACGCCCTTGAAGTAGAACGGCGGGGCGACCAGCAGGCCCTTGGCGCCGACGTTCAGCGCGGTCTGCGCCTGGTCGACCGCCTCGTGCAGCGAGGCGGCGGCGACGCCGGCATAGATCTGCCTGGCCGGGTCGATGCCGGCGCCGACCAGAGCGCCGAGCATGGCGGTGCGGGCCGGGCTGCCGAGCGCCGCGCCTTCTCCGGTCGTGCCGAACAGTGTGACGCTGTCGCAGCCATTGGCGAGGACATGCCTGGCGTGGTGGACGAGCCGCGGCAGGTCGATGGCGCCGCCTTCCCGCATCGGCGTGGTGATGGCGCAGGAGAGGCCGAAGCGGTTGGGGTTCAGAGCCATTGCAAAGTGTCTTTCCGTGAGATGAGCGATCGAGGCGTTGAAGGGGTCGGGCGCGCAGCAAGATCGGCGCCAGCGATGTCAGCCATCCTTGAGCCCTCCGGCGGAAAGGCCGGCGACGATCTCGCGCTGGGCGAGGACTGTCAGCAGCAGGAAGGGCAAGGTCACGAGCAGAGCGGCGGCCGCGAGCGGGCCCCAGGAGATCTGCTCGAAGGTCAGCGAGTTGTAGACGGCGGACGGGAGCGTGCGGCTGGCCTTGCCGCCGAGCACCACCGAGAAGATGAAGTTGTTCCAGGAGAAGATGAAGGCGAGGATGCCGCCGACGACAATGCCGGGCCGCGCCAGCGGCAGCGCGACATGGCGGAAGGCCTGCCAGGTGGTGGCGCCGTCGATGCGGGCGGCGTCCTCCAGCTCCATCGGCACGTTCTCGAAGTACCCGATCATGATCCAGACGATGATCGGGATGGTGATGACGAGATGGGTGATCACCAGCGCCGTCACCGTGCCGACGAGGCCGGTGATCTGGAAGAGCAGGAAGAGCGGGATCAGGTAGGACAGCGCCGGCGTCATCCGCGCGACCAGGATCAGGATCGCGAACTTGTGGGCCTTGCCGCGGGCGATGCCGTAGCCCGCCGGCACGCCGACTGCGAGGCCGACCAGCACCGCCCCGCCCGTCACCAGGATCGAGTTCCAGAGATAGAGCGCGAAATTGTTCTTCTCGAACACGTCGAGATAGTTGGCGAAGGTCGGCGGGTTCGGGATGAACACCGGCGGGAAGGCGGTGTTGTCGAGCTCGTTCTTCAGCGAGAGCGAGATCATCCAGAGGAAGACTAGTACCGCCGGCGAGACCAGCACGAAGACGGAGGCGTAGAAGCCGAATTTGGAGAGGAACCGCTTCATCACGCGTTCCACTTCGACTTCTGGCGCGCATAGAGCAGCAGCAGCGACAGCATGATGATGATCACGAAGAAGATCACCACGACCGCGGAGGCGTAGCCGATCTTGTAGAACTGGAAGGCCTGCAGATAGAGGAAGATGTTGAGCGTCTCGGACGCCGTCCCGGGGCCGCCCTGGGTGATCACGAAGATCGTGTCGAAGGCCTTCAGCGCGTCGATTGTGCGGATCACGATCGCGACCATGATGAACGGCCAGACCAGCGGCAGCGTGATGTGCCGGAACATGTGCCAGGCATTGGCGCCGTCGATCAGCGCGGATTCGTAAGGCTCGCGCGGCAGGCCCGCGAGGCCGCCGAGCACGATCAGCATGACCAGCGGCGTCCAGTGCCAGACCTCGACCAGGATCAGCGTCGGGATCACCGTGTTCGGCGAATAGACCCAGGCCTGCGGACCGATTCCGACGAGCGAGAGCAGGTAGTTCAGCACGCCGAGCTGGGGGTGGAACATCATCGTCCAGACCAGCGCGACTGCGACCGGCGTCGCCATCATCGGCATGACGAAGATGGTGCGCAGCAGCCCCCGGAACGGGAATTCGCGATGGAAGACCAGCGCCGCGGCCGTGCCGAACAGGATCGGCAGCACGACTGCGAGCACCGTGTAGTAGAAAGTGTGCCCCATCGACTCGATGAAGCGCGCATCGCGGAAGAGCTCGGCGAAGTTCTGCAGGCCGACAAATTCCGGCCCGCCGCCGATCTTCCAGTCCTGCGTCGACATATAGAGCGTGAACAGCCAGGGGAAGACGATCACGCCGGCGACGATCAGCACCGCCGGCAGAGAGAACAGCCAGTAGCGCGGGGTGAAATCCCGCGAGTCGGCCGCAGGAGCTTGCGCCGGGCTCGTCAGGCTACTGGCTGGCAAGGTTGTGCTGGTCATTATCTGCTCTGGAAACTCACGCCGTCATGCTCGCCCTTGTGGCGAGCATCCACGTCTTGAACTCAGGCCAGCCCGCAGGAAGACGTGGATGGTCGGGACAAGCCCGACCATGACGCGTCTCATGGCTGGCCGGCCAGCCTCAGCCCTGCTCGCTCTTGGCCAGCACCGGTGCGAAGGCTTCCGTCGCTTTCTTCAGCTCGGCCGCGACATCGGCGCCGCCGATCGCATTGGTCAGCGCCACCCCGAAGACGTCGCGGAACTCGGTGACCGGGACGATCTGCGGCAGTGCGGCCCGGGCGATCTTGGCCGAGTTCAGCAGGCAGTCGAAATACTGCTTGCCGAATTTCGAGGCCTCGATCGTCGCCGTGTCGAGATAGGCCGAGGAGCGGGCCGGAGCGCCGGCGCCGGCCTTCAGCATGGCGAGCTGCTGCGCCTTGTTGGTGATGAACTGGATATAGAGCCAGGCCGCCTCCTTCTTGGCGGAGCCGCGCGAGATGCCGATGCCGTCGCCGAACATGCCGGCATGATGCGCCTTCGGCCCGGGCGGCGTGACGCCATAGCCGACCTTGCCGACGATGCGCGACTTGCTGGGATCCTCAAGCGGCGTCGCAAAGCCGATGCCGTCGAGCCACATCGCGGCGCGGCCCTGCATGAAGGTCGTCTGGCATTCGTTCCAGTTGAAGCCGACGGAGCCGACCGGCCCGGTGTCCTTGTTGAGCTTCTTGTAGAGCTCGGCGGCCCAGATCGCCTCGGGCGTATCGGTCAGGAGCTTGCCCTCGGCCGAGGTGGTCTCGATGCCCTGGCCGAGCACCAGGCAGGCCCAGACCGGCACATTGGCATTCTTCAAGCCGCGAGAGACGAAGCCTGCGACGCCCTTGGCCGGGTCGTGCAGCTTGGCGGCGGCAACCGCCATCTCGTCCATGCTCTTGGGATAGGCGACGCCCTTCGCGTCGAACAGTTCCTTGTTGTAGTAGAGCATCCAGTAGTCGACGAAATAGGGCAGCGTATCGAGCGCCCCATCGGCCTGGCGGGCATAGGCCACGGCGCCGGCGCCGAAATCCTCGAAGTTGAAGTCGGGCGAGGTCAGCGAGGCGTCCTTGATCATCGGCGAGAGGTCGGCGAACCACTTGCCCTTGGCGGCCATGCGCTTTTGCACATGCAGCGAGATCGCGCTGACGTCGAAGCTCGGCTTGCCGGAGGCGAACTCGATCACCGCCTTCTGGCGCTGCTGCTGCTCCGGCACCTGCTCGGAGGAGACCTTGATGCCAGTGAGCTCGGTGAACTCCTTCTCGGCGGCCTGGAACAGGTCCGAGCGCGGGTTCTTGACGAGCAGGACGTCGATCGACTGGCCGGAGAAGCGCTTCCAGTTGAAGGCGGCCTGGGCCCGCGCCTCGCGCAATACCAGCGGCGAGGCGATGGCGCCGGTGGCGCCGAGCGCGGCGGCGCCGCGCAGCAGGCCACGCCGTGTGGGCTTCAAGATCTCGGTCATGGATGTCCTCCCCTGGACTGAATGCGCGGCCGTTTCAGGCCGTCTTGATCCGGTTCCGGCAGGTGAGCTCAGCATGGCCACGCCTACCGGAATGGTGCGCACGCTAGTCCGGAACGAATGCGGTTGCAAGCTAACATGTTGACGTGCACATAGTCATGCACCACGACCGTGCACCCGAGCTTCAATGACGACTTCCACGCTTCCCGTTCGACCGCTCGGCCGCTCCGGCCTGGAGGTCACGACGCTCGGTTTCGGCGGTGCGCCGCTCGGCGATCTCTATGCCCATCTCGACGAAGCCGGCGCGATCGCGACGGTCGAGACGGCGCTCGCCTCCGGCATCAACCTGATCGATACCTCGCCGCTCTATGGCCATGGCCTTTCCGAGCACCGGATCGGCGCGGCGCTGCGGCGCTCCGGCCGAAAGGACGTGGCGATCTCGACCAAGGTCGGCCGCGTCGCCGAGCCCTTCGCCGGGCGCGGCAACGGTTCCGGCTATCTCGGCGGCCTGCCGCACGGCCTGCGCTTCGACTATACCCATGACGGCACCATGCGCTCGCTGGAGCAGTCGGCGCTGCGCCTCGGTGTCGACCGCATCGATGTCGTGCTGATCCACGACGTCGACGTCTGGACCCATGGCAAGGACGCAATCGAGGAACGCTTTGCTCAGGCGATGGACGGCGCCTATCGCGCCCTCGACACGCTGCGCGCCGCTGGCGCGGTCAAGGCCATCGGCGTCGGCGTCAACGAAGCCGAGATGTGCGAGCGCTTCGCTCGCGCCGGCGATTTCGACACGATGCTGCTCGCCGGGCGCTACTCCCTGCTGGAGCAGCCGGGGCTCGCCTCCTTCATGCCGCTGGCGCGGGAGAAGGGCATAGGCCTGATGCTCGGCGGCGTCTTCAACTCCGGCATTCTCGCCACTGGCCCGATCGCCGGTGCCAAGTACAACTACCAGCCGGCACCGCCCGCGGTCCTCGCCCGCGTCGCGGCGATCGAGGCGGTCTGCGCCCGCCATGGCGTGCCGCTGCGCCGCGCCGCGCTGCAATTCCCGCTCGGCCACCCGGCGGTGGCGAGCCTGGTCATGGGCGCGGTCAAGCCGGAAGAGGTCGCCGATCAGGTCGCCGAGCTCTCAGCGCCGGTTCCAGCCGCCCTCTGGACAGAGCTGAAAGCCGAGGGCCTGCTCGGCGCCGATGTCCCGGTTCCGGTCTAACCTCATGCGCATCGACGCCCATCAGCATTTCTGGAGCCTCGCCCGCGGCGATTATGGCTGGCTGACGCCGGCGCTGGGCGTCATCCATCGTGACTTCGGTCCCGCCGACCTCGCACCGCTCCTTGCCGTCCACGACATCGAACGCTCCATCCTGGTGCAGGCGGCGCCGACCGAGGCCGAGACCGCCTATCTGCTCGACATCGCCGAGAAGACACCCTTCGTCGCCGGCGTCGTCGGCTGGACCGATTTCGATGCGCCTGATGTAGCGGAGCGTATCGCCACCTTGGCGGCCGACCCGCTGCTCGTCGGCCTGCGGCCCATGGTCCAGGATATCCCCGACGACGGCTGGCTGGCGCGTCCTGAGCTGACATCGGCCTTCGAGGCGATGATCGCGAACGGGCTCGTTTTCGACGCGCTGCTGAAGCCACGCCATATCGCGGCGATGATCACCGTATTGGAGCGGCATCCCGATCTCGCTTGCGTCATAGACCATGGCGCCAAGCCCGATCTCGTCAGCGGCGACCTCGCTGGTTGGCGCACAGGCATTACGGCGCTCGCGGCGGATCCCCGCCTGACCTGCAAGCTCTCCGGGCTGGTCACCGAGGCCGGCCCGGACTGGACGCTGGAAACGCTCCGGCCGGTCGTCGAGCACCTGCTAGCGACCTTCGGTCCGGAGCGCTTGATCTTCGGCAGCGACTGGCCCGTGGTGACGCTGCGTGCCTCCTATGCGCAATGGGTCGAGGCGGCGGAAACGCTGCTCGCCGGCCTCACGGAAGCGCAGCGCATTGCCGTCTTCGGCGGCAATGCCGCAAAGCTCTATCTCTCGCAGCGCGGACATAACTGATGCTGATCGTCATTGCGAGGAGCGTCAGCGACGAAGCAATCCAGGGGCGGCAGGGCGCCGCGCCAAGTCTTCCTGGATTGCTTCGCTGCGCTCGCAACGGCGGTGAAGCGTACCAAGGGTGACAGTCACATGCTGAAGAATATCGACCCGGTCCTCTCCGCCGACCTGCTCTGGGTGCTCGCGGCGATGGGCCATGGCGATGACCTCGCCCTGGTCGACGCCAACCACCCAGCCGAAAAGATCGCCCGGGCCACCACCAGCGGTCGGCTGGTGCGCCTGCCAGGTCTTTCCATGGCGCGGGCAGCGCGCGCCATCCTCTCGGTGCTGCCGATCGACGATTTCGAGCCACAGCCGGCACGGCGCATGCTGGTCGTCGGCGATGCCATGGCGATTCCCGAGGTCCAGACACAGGTCCAGGCCGAACTCGACCAGGCGCTCGGCCGCCCCGAGCCGCTCGGCGGCATCGAGCGCTTCGCCTTCTACGAAGCGGCCAAGCAGGCTTTCGCGGTGGTGCAGGTCGGCGATCCCCGCCCCTATGGCTGCTTCCTGTTCCGCAAGGGCGTGATTGCCGGCGAGCCCGGCTGAGCGGCTCAGGCCTGGCCGATCAGGCCGAGGATGCCGCCGACGATCGCGATATTGGCGACGAAGCCGTTGATGCGGTTAGCCCGGTCCGGGCCCTGATGATCCCAGAAATTGTTGAACATCGGCGTCGCCACCACCAGGAAGGCGAGCAGCATCAGCGCGGCCAGCGGGACCTTGGTGCCACAGACGATCATCAGCCCGGCGATGATCTGCAAGACGATACCGAGCCACAGGGTGACGGCCGGCAACGGCACGCGGCGCGCGCCGATCAGGCTCACCAGCAGGCTCCTGTTGACGATATTGCGCAGGCCGGCGAAGGCGAAGGCCCCGCCCAGAAGCAGCCGCCCTGCGACGGCGGCGCTCTCTGCGCCAGCCAGAATGGTGTCCGTTGCCATGTCCGTCCTCGTCCGGTGAAGCGCGCTTCACAGGACGGCATGGCCGCTGCAGCGCTCTCCAGCAGGACGAACCGGCTCGGCGAGATGTGACATGCCAGCCGAATTTTTGTTCGGCGAATGCGAGTTGCCGTTTCGGCCGGCAACGGGAGCTAGGGCTTCGCGCCGGCCGCTCCCGGCAGCGAGATGACCTTGCCGTCTGGCATGATGATGTCGCCAGGCTTCTGGCCCGGTCCGCAATCGCCCACACGCTTGGCCTCGACCACGAGCTTGCGCTCGACCGGCCCGGCCTGTCCAGGCATGCCGGTGAGCGTGGTGGTGCCTTCGGTGCGCACGGTCGCCTGAAAGTCACCGGTGACGGTACTGCTGCCGACCGCCTTGATCTGGCCGATCGCGCACTCGGTCGCAACCGCGTAGCCGGTCGCGGTCTTCGTCACCTCCATCTTCGAGCAGGCGGCGCCTGCCATGCCGCCGACCATGGCGCGGTCAGTGCCAGCACCGACACATTGCTTGGCGCTGGTCTCGCCCTCGGCGCTCGTCGACTTGCTTTCCCAGAGACCCGGCTTGCGCTGCGGAAGCTCGTCGGCGAACGCCGGAACGGCCCCGAGAATGCTGGCTGCGATGGTGATGGCAATTGCCCTCATGCTGAGACTCCTCGGCTGCCCGTAAGGATCGATTCGGGGCAAGACAGAGCGGCAGCGAGAGGCGATTTTAGGGCGGCGGGCCTAGCGCATCGAGCAGCCGGCAAGCTGCCGTCGACAATGGTGCCCCTGGCCGGGATCGAACCAGCACTCCTTGCGGAACTCGATTTTGAGTCGAGCGCGTCTACCAATTCCGCCACAGGGGCCCTTTTCAGGCGGGGCGGACTATAGCGATAGCCGAAGGCCGGTCAATCTCGCGTGAACGGCTTTTCCAACGACGTCGCGGCCATGGACGGACGGCCCGGCGCCCGCTAGATCGCCATGCGTCCTTTCGGACGCAAAATGGCGATCTATCACTTTGTCATGCATCGGATTGCCTCCGAAAAGCGGTTTCCGTTTTTCGGTCCGATGCTCTAAGGGCCGGCGATGTTCGAACGCCTCTATCTCTGGACGCTCTCGCTTGCCGCCCGCCGCAGCGCGCAGGTCTGGCTCGCCGTCGTCGCCTTCATCGAGAGCTCCTTCTTCCTGATCCCGGCCGACGTGCTGTTCGTGCCGATGGCGCTGGCCAAGCCGCAGCGGGCCTATCGCCTCGCCTTGATCGCGACGGTGTTCTCGACGCTCGGAGGCATAGCCGGCTATGCGCTCGGCTATTGCGCCTTCGACGCGCTGGCGCGGCCGGTGCTCGCCTTCTACGGCAAGCTCGGCGCCTTCGAGCAACTGCGCGCCTGTGCCACCCCGGACATGACTCTGCTGCTGCTCACCACCTCAGGCCTGGCACATCTGCCGCCGATCAAGGTGGTGACGATCCTGGCCGGCGCCGTCCATATCGGGCTCGGCTTCTTCGTGCTGTCCTGCGTCATCGCCCGCGGCGCCCGCTTCTTCGCCCTGGCCTTCCTGCTACGCCGCTATGGCGAGACGATCCGCCACTTCATCGAGAAGCGGCTGAAGCTGATCGCGCTCGGCGGTGCCGCCCTCCTGATCCTGCTCTATTTCGGCCTCAAGCTGCTGACAGGCTCGGGCCAGCTCCTCTCCTGCTGAGTGTCGCCATGCCCGGCCCTGCCTCGCGGCTCCTTGCCGATCCCCGCCGCCTGATCGCACTGATCGGGCTCGCCAGCCTCGCCCTGATCGGGGGTGCCTGGTTCTTCGAGCTCGTCCTGCATCTGCGGCCTTGCAAGCTCTGTCTCGAACAGCGGGCGCCGCATTACGCCGTGATCGGCCTCACGACGCTCGCACTGATCTTCGCCCGCTCGCGCCGTCTGCAGATCGCGGTGCTGATCGTCCTCGCCCTGCTGATGGCCTGGAGCACCGGGCTCGGCGTCTATCATTCCGGCGTCGAGTGGGGGGTCTTCGCCGGGCCGAACGATTGTGGCGGCACGCCCGCCCCGGCGGCCGCCGGCGTCCAGGACCTGATGAAGCAGCTGCAGACGACCCGGATCGTCTCCTGCACGGAGGCCGCCTGGCGTTTCCTTGGCCTCTCCCTCGCCGGCTGGAACGCGCTCGCCTCCCTCGGGCTGCTGGCCGTCGCCCTGCTGGGACTGAGGAATGCTGCGCAACGCCTCGATCGATCGCCGGCCTGAGTCGGCCCAACGATCTCGGTCAAGGCCCGGGCGACCGGACGCCGTCATCCCCAGCAAACTGCAGGGCAGCCGTTTTCCTGTCTAAAGGCCGCGTCCCGCCTCGATTTTTTTGGTCGCCGGAAGAGCGTCGGCGGATCGCCATGCGACGATCTCGTACGATCAGCGGTTGGAATAGCCGCGCGAATCATCTGTATTGCCGACAGGATTCAGATGCTCGGACCGCATTGTTGATGCGCAGCGGACGGTAGGCTCGCGTTAACCTGTATTAATCGATGGTCACCATATGACGATGCCGACCAGACATGGACCGGCGCGCCGATGAACGTCGCAGGACAGGGTCCGGCCATACGTTCCGCGCGGCGCCATCCGCCACGGAAGCGCGCGGCGATATCTGTCGCGACCATTGGCCTGTGCCTGGCCATAGCTGGATGCGGCGAACAGAGACTTGCCGATTCGGAACTGGTGACGGCGACGCGCTCGCTCTCCGTCGACCCGGGCCGGGCGATGATCGTGCTGCCGCCGGGCAGCCAGCCGGTGATCGGTATCACCCAGCGCAGCTATGCGAATGCGATCGCGCAGACCATCTCGCTGGCGACGCGCGGCCAAACGCCCGGCGAGAACAGGGTCGAGGTCGCCTTCTTCACAGCGGCCGATCTACCGGATAGTGCCGGCGTCGAGGGCAACCTGCTCAAGCTGCCGGGGATCGACGACTTTTCCGTCGCGCAGGACATGGAGGAGCGCCTGCCGGGCGTCGCCATGGCGCCCTCCGCCGTATTCGTCCAGAACAAATACGGGCCGTTCGGCTACGCCTTCGGCCGCGGCACCGGCGGCGAGGCCTGCCTCTACGCCTGGCAGCGCATCGCCGATGGCGACAGCATCTTCCGGCCGAAATCGGGCGCGGTCTCGGTCCGCATGCGCATCTGCGACCCCAAGGCGAGCGAAGCCGCGCTGCTGCGCCTCGCCTATGACTATTCGCTCAACGCCTCCTTGCGACGCAGCGGCTGGGGCCCGGCCGGGGATGCGCCGGCGCCCGCACCCGGCCTCGGCCAGGCGGGCGCGCCGATCTACCCGCTGCCGCAGGCTTCGATCGACGACATGCCGGCCCCTCGGCGGGTTGCCCGTCCGCGACCGGCAAGGCAGCCCCGGATCGAATCCGAGCGTCTCCCGGAAACGCAGCCTGTCCCGGACAGGCCGCTAGCCGGATACCCGACCGTTCCACCGCCGCCCACGACACCCTGAGAGCCGAGCGCGCCGAGAGCCGATGCGAACCGCGATCTACGTCTTCTTCTGGGCGATCGCCACGGCAGTGGTCGTGGCGCTGATCACGCTGCCGATCAGCCTGCAGGCGCATCTGATCGCCGGGACGATCGTGGTGGGGGCGATGATCCTGCTCAAATTCCTGCGCCCCTACGGCGTCTGGCGGTTGATCGCGCTCGGCCTCGGCACGGCGATGGTCTTGCGCTACATCTACTGGCGCACGACGAGCACGTTGCCGCCGGTGAACCAGCTCGAGGATTTCATCCCCGGGCTGATCCTTTATCTCGCCGAGCTCTACAACATCGGCATGCTGTTTCTCAGCCTGTTCGTGGTGGCGATGCCGCTGCCGCGACGCACGAGCGCGCCGCCGATCCCAGCCGACGCTCCGAGCGTCGATGTCTTCGTGCCGTCCTACAACGAGGAGCCCGAACTCCTGGCGACGACGCTCTCGGCCGCGCTCGCCATGGACTATCCGGCGGATCGTCTCACCGTCTACCTGCTCGACGATGGCGGCACCGACGAGAAATGCAATGCCGACAATTTCGTCGCGGCCAGTGCCGCGCGGGAACGCCGGGCGCAGTTGCAGAAGCTCTGCGCCGGACTCGGCTGCACCTATCTGACGCGCGAGCGCAACATCAGCGCCAAGGCCGGCAACCTCAACAACGGCCTCGCCAATTCCAGCGGCGACCTCGTCGTCGTCTTCGACGCCGACCATGCGCCGGCGCGCAATTTCCTGACCGAGACGATCGGCCATTTCGGCGAGGATCCGAAGCTGTTCCTCGTCCAGACGCCGCACTTCTTCATCAATCCCGATCCGCTCGAGCGCAATCTCAAGACCTTCAAGGCGATGCCGTCCGAGAACGAGATGTTCTACGGCATCATCCAGCGCGGTCTCGACAAGTGGAACGCCTCGTTCTTCTGCGGCTCGGCCGCGGTGCTGCGCCGCACGGCCCTGCAGACGACCAGCGGCTTCTCAGGCCGCAGCATCACCGAGGATGCCGAGACCGCAATCACCCTGCATGCCACCGGCTGGAACAGCATCTATGTCGACAAGCCGCTGATCGCCGGGCTCCAGCCGGCGACCTTCGCGAGCTTCATCGGCCAGCGCTCGCGCTGGGCGCAGGGCATGATGCAGATCCTGATCTACCACCGCCCGATGCTGAAAAGCGGCCTCTCGCTGCCGCAGCGCCTGTGCTACTCGTCCTCGGCCCTGTTCTGGCTGTTCCCCTTCGTGCGCCTGACCTTCCTGGTGGCGCCGCTGTTCTACCTGTTCTTCGGGCTGGAGATCTTCACCGCCTCGGGCGCCGAGTTCATCGCCTACGTGTTCAGCTACATGGCGGTGAACCTGATGATGCAGAACTATCTCTATGGCCGCTATCGCTGGCCCTGGATCTCCGAGCTCTACGAATTCATCCAGTCGGTCTACCTGCTGCCGGCAGTGATCTCGGTCATCCTCAATCCCGGCAAGCCGACCTTCAAGGTCACCGCCAAGAGCGAGGAGCTCGGAACGCGTCGTGTCTCCGAGCTCGGCCTGCCCTTCTTCATCATCTTTGCCGTTCTGGCGCTGGGCGTCGTCGCCACCTATTGGCGCATCATCACCCAGCCCTACAATGCCGACACCACCCTCGTGGTCGGGCTCTGGAACATCCTCAACCTGCTGATGGCCGGTTGCGCCCTCGGCGTGGTCTCGGAGCGGCCGGAAGGACGCGGCGCCCGGCGTTTCCCGGTCAAGCGCCGCGGGCAAATCAGCATCGATGGCAAGACAGCGCCCGTTGTCACCGAGAACGTCTCCGTCGACGGCGTCGCCATCCGGGTGCTGTCCAAGGAGTTCGACAGGCTGCCAGTGAACAGCATCGGCGAGATCGCCTTCGAAACCTCGATCGCGATGCCGGCAGGCGCCCTGCCCGTACGCGTCGTGCGCCTCGCTCCCGACGCAAAAGGCCTGGTGCTCGGCTGCCGCTACGAGCCGAACGAGCCGCTGCACAGCCGCATCATCGCGGACCTCGCCTTCTCGGATGCGGGAATCTGGAGCAGCTTCCAGAAGGCGCGGCGCCAGAACATGGGCGTCATCTACGGCACCTTGCGCTTCCTGCGCCTCGCCGTGTTCCAGACCAGCCGCGGCCTGTCCTATTTCTTCGGCCTCGCCCGCTTTGCCCGTTCCAATCCGACGCGGGGAGCGGCGGAATGAGGACGCGCCTCCTGCCCATATTGGCCGCGGCGGCAGCTCTTCCGATCCTGACCCCGGGCTCCGCGCCCTGGGCACAGGAACCCCAGCCGACGCCGCCGAACGAGCCGGCGCCGTTCATGATCGCCCCACCTGCCCAGCAACCTGCGGCCGCCCGCCCGGTGGAACCCAAACCGCAGGCAGAGCCGGCACCAGCCCCGGCAACGCCCGCCATTCCCGCCAGCTTCGCCTTCAAGCCGCTGCTGCCGGCCGCCCGCGTCATGCTCGAAGGTGAAGGCGATGCACGCAGCTGGGCCTTTTACCTGACCCAGGACGAGGCCGGCGCCGACCTCAATCTCGACATCGCCTTCCAGAATGCGCTGGTCGTGATGCCGGAGGCCTCGCGCCTGACGGTGCGCATCAACGGCGAGCGCATCATGGAAGCGCCGATCGCCTCCTCCGATCGCCTGAAGCGCACCTCCACCGCGATTCGCAAGGGGCTTCTCAGGCCCGGCCAGAACACGATCCGCTTCGAGGCGGTGCAGCGCCACCGCACCGACTGCACGATCGCCTCAACCTATGAGTTGTGGACGCGCGTCGACGGCGCCGGCACGCGGCTCAGCTTCAGGAATCCGGCGCAGCAATCGCGGCTACGCAGCATCGACGACCTGCCAGCCGTCGGCGCCGATGAGACCGGGCAGACGACGATCCAGATCGTCGCGCCGAGCGCAGCGAGCGCGGTTGCCGCGAACAGCATTCTTGCCGTAGCTCAAGGCGTTGCACTACGCGGCCGCTACAGTCAGGCAGCCATTCGAATCTCCGAGAAACTGCCCGACAGGGTCCGCCCGGGCATGCTGACCGTGCTGCTCGGGACGGGCAAGGAACTGCGCGACCTCATCGGCACTTTGCCGGCGGAGGCTGGCGTCGGCAGCTTCGTGGGCTTCACCACGCACCCGAAGCTCGGACCTGCCGCCCTGCTCGTCACCGGCGAGAGCTGGCAGGATCTCGAGGCCACCATCGCCAGGCTCCTGACCGGGCCGGTCTCCCGGCCGACCAACATCAACCGCAAGACGATGGCCACGGCGAGCTGGCATGTCCCCGACGCGCCGTTCGTCTCCGACAGTCAGGTGCTGCGCTTCTCGGAACTCGGCGTTCCGACGCAGGAATCTTCGGGACGGCGCATGCGCGTGCGCGCCATCCTCGCGATGCCGGGAGATTTCTACGCCAATGCCTATGGCGAGGCGACACTCTATCTCGACGGCGCCTATTCCGAGGTTCTGCCGGGCGACAGCCATATCGAGATCTTCGTCAACGGCAACGTCGCGGCGACCGTCCCGCTCAATACGACGAGCGGGGGCCTCTTCCAGCAAACCCCGATCACGATACCGCTCAGGCATTTCCGGCCCGGCATCAATGAGATCTGGCTCGAGGCGGTGACGCCAGCCAGGTCCGACCTCGCCTGCGGGCCGGGCGCGACATTGCCCGGCAAGAACCGCTTCGCGCTGTTCGACACCACGGCCCTGGCGATCCCGAACTTCGCCAAGATCGGCGTCAACCCGAATCTGGCGGCCGTGGCGGGAACCGGTTTCCCCTATTCGATAACCTCCCAGATCGCCCTGCTCGTCGGCCGTCTGGACGTTCCCAATCTGGGCGCCGCCGCGACGCTGCTCGCAAGGCTCGCCCAGCGCGCCGACCGGCCGTTCCCGGTCGATGTCATCGGCAGCGCCGCCGCCATCGGCAACCGCCCCGCCCTGATCGTCGGCGCCGCCGGCCAATTGCCCGCCGGATTGCTGCCGCGCGTCGGCATCGCCGACAACGTCCGCAACACCTGGCCGCAGCGCGCCGATGCCGTCGTCCTCGTGCCGGAAACCGAAGGCACGGCCGTGTTCGATGCGGTGATCAACCGCTTCCAGGGGCGGCAGACGACGCCCGAAGATTCCGGCGGCGTCGCACCGAGCACCGAGGCGACCCGCGATCGCTGGCGTGGCTCGTTCGGCGGTCCCCTCGCGCGCTATTTCATCAGCTTCGACCGATGGCTGCAGCGGACCTTCGATCTTTCCTTCGCGCAGCTGCGCTCACCCACACGCGCACCAACGCTCTATGAGCCGGCGGAAGGGGCCGAGTTGATCGCCGCCCAAGCGACAGACCCCGATACGCGCCAGGTCTGGACCGCCTTCGTCGTGCGCCAGGAAGAGGCACTGGAGAAGACCGTCGACAGGCTCGTCACCCCCGGCAACTGGGCCGGGATGGCCGGCAAGCTCACCGCCTTCCGCAGCGGGCAGGACAACCACATCCTCTCGGCGGACAGCACGACCTTCGTCATGACCCGGGCGTTCAGCCTGGCCAATATGCGCCTCGTCTTCGCCAACTGGATGTCGAGCAATATCGGCATCTATGCGTTGACCCTGCTGGGAGCCTGCATCGGCCTCGGCATCGGAACCTTTCTGATGCTCGGCCGGCTGGGGAGGCGTTCATGAAACGGCTTCGCGCAACCCTGACCGCCATGCTGCTCAGCCTGACCTCCGGGGCTCAGGCTGCCCTGCCCGCCGGCGCCTGGGAGCTCTACCGGCAGAAATTCGTCACCGCCGAGGGCCGGGTCGTCGATGACGCCAATGGCGGCATCAGCCACAGCGAAAGCCAGGGCTATGGGCTGCTGCTGGCCTGCCTCGCCGGCGATCGCGGCAGCTTCGCCAGCATCCTTTCCTTCATCCGGACCGAATTCCTGATCCGTGACGACGGCCTGGCGGCCTGGCGCTGGGACCCGAAGGCCACGCCGCGCATCAGCGACATCAACAACGCCAGCGACGGCGACCTCCTGATCGCAGAAGCCCTCGCCTGCGCCGGGACGCGCTGGTCAATGCCGGCCTACACCACCGCGGCCCGCCAGATCGCCCGGTCATTGGCCAAGGTGGCAATTGTGAAGCGTGGCGGCGAAACCTGGCTGATGCCTGCGGCGAAGGGCTTCTCGGAGCAGGAGCGGCCGGACGGGCCGGTGATCAACCCGTCCTATTGGGTGTTCGAGAGCTTCCCCATCCTCGCCCGCCTCACCGGCGATCAGAGCTGGCTGCAGGTACAGGCCAGCGGACTGAAGCTGCTGGACGAGCTCGCCAGGCGGAAGATCCCGGCGGCCGACTGGCTCTCGCTCAAGGGCGAGCCGAAGCCCGCCGACGGCTTCCCGCCGCAGTTCGGCTATAACGCGCTGCGCATCCCGCTCTATCTCCTGCGGGCCGGCCTTGCCGACAAGCAGCGTCTCGAACCTTTCCGCCAGGCCTGGGCCAATGGCACGGCGGTGATCGACGTGCCCAGCGGCAAGCCGGCGGAGCCGCTGCCCGATGCCGGCTATCGCATCCTGAACGCCGCGATGGCCTGCGCGCTCGACCGCACGCCGATCCCGGCCGAGCTCAAGACCTTCCAGCCGACGCTCTACTATCCGTCGACCCTGCATCTGCTTGCTCTCTCGATGCTCAGCGAGAGGTATCCGCAATGCATGTGAAATCCGTGCTGATCGCCGTCGCAGCCTCGAGCGCCGCCTTCTACGGGCTGGGCCGCTATGGCCATGACCTCAGCTGGCCGGCGGCATCTGTGCCGGCCGTGCGCCAGGCGCAGGCGGAGACACAGATCGAGCCGACGCCGCCGTCGCAACCGGCCCCTGCGGGTCAGTTGGAGACCGAACTGGCTCAAGCTCCTGCAGCGCCGGGGCGGCCGGCACCGCCACCCGGGCCAGCGCAGAAGGTCGATGAGACGGCATTGCGCTATTTCGCCAGCCAGGGCGACACTCGCCGTTACGAGGCGGAACTTGCCCGGCTGCGCGCGCTCTATCCGGAATGGAAGCCGCCGACCGATCTGAATTCGCCACTGCCGGCCGGCGATCCCGAGCTGGAGCGAGTCTGGAAGCTGTTCGCCGAGGGCAAGTTCGGCGAGGCGCGCGCGGCAATCGCCCAGCGCAGCAGCACAGATGCGACCTGGCAGGCTCCGGCCGATCTCCTCGCCCAGCTCGACCGGGCCGAGGCTGGTCTGCGCCTGGTCAATGCCTCCAACGCCAGGCAATGGGAGCAGGTGATCAGGATCGGCACCGAGATTCCGGCGCTGCTCACCTGCACCAATGTCGACGCGCTCTGGCGCGTGGCCGAGGCCTTCGTCCAGACCGGCGCGCCCGAGCGCGCGCGCGACGCCTATGCCTATGTGCTGACCAACTGCACCACCCCGGCCGAGCGGGTCGGCACCATGCAGAAGGCGCTCGCCAGCCTGCCCGAGGCGTTGGTCGGTCCCTTGCTGGCGCAGGAGAAGCAGAGCGAGTTCTCCAGCATTCGCGACGAGATCGCGCGGCGTCGTATCGGCAAGGCCGCGGAAGAGCCGGCTCTGACCGCGACGCCCGAGGAGCTCCACCGCATCGAGACGCTCGCCAATGCAGCGACGACGCCGGACGATGCGATCCTGCTCGGTTTCTACAGTTTCCACCACAACGACGCGGCCAAGGCCGTGACCTGGTTCCAGACTGCGCTGGCGCGCAATGGTGGCGCTAAGGCGGCGGAAGGCGCCGTGCTCGCCCTCGGCGCCCAGCAGAAACACCAGGAGGCGGAGACGCTCGGTGCGCAATGGCTCGACGCCGGCCCGGCCAACCGAAAGGCCTATCTCGATGTCGCGACCGCGCTGATCGCGCAGGAGCCGGCGCCGCGGCTCGAGCGCGCCGTCGTCGAGCGTATCGCCAAGACGGTCGGCGTCGATCGCTATGCGCCAGGCGGCGCCGGGCTCGGCTGGTACGCCTATAATTCCGGCCAGATCGCCCCGGCCGAAACCTGGTTTGAGACTGCCCTCTCCTGGGATCGCAATTACGAACCGGCCGCCTATGGGCTCGCTTTGGTGCATCAGCGCCTGCGCGACCTGGTCGGATTGCGTGCCATCGTCGCCGAATGGCGCAATCGCTCGCCGCGCATCGCCGATCTGCTGAACCCGGCGCGCAGGCACTCCCCAGCGCAGGAGCGGGAAGTCCGACCGCTGCCGGAAACAACCCCGACCGCGCGGACAGCCCAGATACCCGAGCCAGCAGAGCGGGCGCCACGCCGCGTCGTTCGGGCCGAGCCCGCGCCGGTCATGCGCCACGAAGACGACATTCCCGCTGCCGCGGTGAGGCAGCGCCCGGCAGCCGAGCGCCCGCGCAGCGGCTCCTGCGGCGCGGGCGCCAGCGGGGCG
>NZ_LNCQ01000044.1:0-85475 GCF_002831785.1 Allobosea sp. FBZP-16
GGCCGGGGCGACGCTGGGCTCGGAGGCCGCGCCGCGCGGCGCCTTCGCCGGGGCGGCGGGCTCGCTCGCCTGCGCTTCGCCGGCGGCGTCCTGCGTCTCGAACTTCAGGCCGAACTGGACCGACGGGTCGAAGAAGGTGGTGATCGCGTCATAGGGGATCAGCAGCCGCTCCGGCACGCCGGAGAAGGAGAGCCCGACCTCGAAGGCGTGGTCGCTGACGTTCAGGTCCCAGAACTGGTGCTGGAGCACGATCGTCATCTCGTCCGGATGCTTCTCGCGCAGGCGCTGCGACAGCCGCACGCCCGGCGCGGTGGTCCGGAAGGTGATGTAGAAATGATGCTCGCCCGGGAGCCCGTCACGGCCCGCCTCGGCCAGGATCTTGCGGACGACGCCCTTGAGCGCGTCCTGCACCATCAGGTCGTAGCGGAGAATATCCTTGGTCATCGGGTCCGGGTTCCGTTTCCGCTCCTCTAGATCACGCCACGACGGGAGGGAAGCTCCTCGAAACGAAAAACGTGACCGATTCCATTAGTTTAGAGCGCTTCTCATGCAAAGGAAGACCTCCTCTGCTGCTCCGCACCGGCTGCCTCAGCCGCATAAAAAAGTGGAGGCTTCTGTTGCCAGGCGCCTCCGAGCCCCGCCTTACGCGGCTAAACGCAAGGGCTTTGGTTTGGGAACCAGCACCGCTTACGCGGCGACAGCAACCCGAGCATTGTTGTCGTTGGCAACTATGCTTTAGGCCCGATAACGGCGGTACCATGCCGAGCAAAAGAACAACCTTTACACCCTCGTCGATCCTATTTCGCCCCCGCCGCAGCCCTGCAACCTTGTGGCTGCAAGTCCCCTGCTGCTCGCGCCGCAGGGCTGTGGTGGAGGCGCCGGGTACCGCCCCCGGGTCCGAAAGGCTTATTCCGAAGTCCGTTTATCGCCATAGCCGGCCTTGCGGACGGCAAGGCGAATATAGGCACTGAGCGCGCGCGGGGAAAGAGAGCAGGAGGCCCTCCCGGCTAATTTCTGCGCAGGCGCGCGAAAGCCGCGGAAAACTCCCGCGGCTTTCGCATTGTTTCGGGAGCCGAAGCCGGGTTCAGGGCGCTGCAGCACCACCGACCACCGAGCCATCATAGGCATTGAGATCGAGCGTCACCTCGACACCGCCCTGGGCGCGCCCGGCGATCTCCCAGCGCCAATCGGAGAGGGCGATCTCCTCGATGTGGACGAGGCCGTGGCGGAAGGCGATCGAGCGCGCCTGGGATTCCGTGATCTTCGGCGCGGTGGCAGTCGCCGGGTTTTGAGGCTTGGCTTCAGCCGAAGCCGACGCCGAAGCATGCCCTGCCAGGCCGACTGCCAGAAGCAGCGCGGCCAGCATGGATAGTCTGGTCATGATACGATCCTCATCAGCCGGGCTCATGATGGAGCATCGGGTCGTTCCGTAAGCCGGAAGCCACCTTCGTCCGATGCTCCAAGCGCAGGCCCGAAGCGCCCCTTCTGTTCACCGGGCATTCACATCGGGATGGCGCTTCGGCATTGCAATATCCGCAGCGATCACGATTTCTTTCGATGCCGTGAGACTTGGCCGCCAGGGCTGCGTGAAAAGCGGTTGAGAGCTGCGGCGGGTGGGGAGCGCGCCGGCACGGATGGCGCTAAAGTCGCGCGCTTTTCAGATTCGAATTCGGGTTCAATGCACCAGTATCACGCCCTTCTGCAGCGCGTCCTCGACGAAGGCGTCCGCAAGGACGACCGGACCGGCACCGGCACGCTCGCTCTGTTCGGCCACCAGATGCGCTTCGACCTGTCGGACGGCTTTCCGCTGGTCACGACCAAGAAGCTGCATCTGAAATCGATCATCCACGAGCTGATCTGGTTCCTGCGCGGCGACACCAATGTGCGCTATCTCCAGGAGAACGGCGTCACCATCTGGGACGAATGGGCCGATGCGAACGGCGATCTCGGCCCGGTCTATGGCAGGCAATGGCGCTCCTGGCCGGCTCCGGACGGCAGTACGATCGACCAGATCGCCTGGCTGGTCGACGAGATCAAGCGCAATCCCGATTCGCGCCGGCTGATCGTCTCGGCCTGGAACCCGGCCGACATCCCGAAGATGGCGCTGGCGCCGTGCCATTGCCTGTTCCAGTTCTTCGTCGTCGATGGGCGGCTGTCCTGCCAGCTCTACCAGCGCTCGGCCGACGTCTTCCTCGGCGTGCCCTTCAACATCGCGAGCTATGCGCTGTTGACCCATATGGTCGCGCAGGTCACCGGCTTGCGTGTCGGCGATTTCGTCCACTCCTTCGGCGACACGCATCTCTATCTCAACCATCTCGACCAGACGCGCGAGCAGCTTTCGCGGACGCCGCGGGCGTTGCCGACCCTCAGGCTCAACCAGGCGGTGCGCAAGCTCGAGGATTTCCGCTTCGAGGACATCGCGATCGAGGGCTATGACCCGCATCCGGCGATCAAGGCCCCGATCGCGGTATGACGCTGACGATCCGTCCCGCCCGGCCGGGCGAAGAGGGGCTGGTGCTCTCCTTCGTGCGCGAGCTCGCCGAATACGAGAAGCTGCTCCACGAGGTCGAGGCCGATGAGGCCGACATGGCCGCCGCCCTGTTCGGGCCCGAGCCCAGGGTGTTCTGCGACATCGCCGAATGGGACGGCGCGCCCGCCGGTTTCGCGATCTGGTTCTACACCTATTCGACCTTCACCGGCCGGCACGGGATATGGCTCGAGGACCTCTATGTCAGGCCCGAGCAGCGCGGCCGCGGCATCGGCAAGGCGCTGATGGTGCGCCTCGCCAAGCGTTGCGTCGACGAGGGGCTGTCGCGCTTCGCCTGGTGGGTGCTGAACTGGAACGAGCCCTCGCGGGTGTTCTATCGCTCGATCGGGGCGGTGGCGCAGAGCGAGTGGACGGTGAAGCGGGTCGACGGCGAAGCGCTGCGCAAGCTCGCCGCCGGGGGCTGAGCCAGTGGGCAAGCTTCCCGTCGTCCTGATCGCCGCGATCGCCGACAATGGCGTGATCGGCCGCGACAACCAGCTGATCTGGCGGCTCCGGACCGATCTGCGCCGCTTCCGCGAACTGACCATGGGCTGCCCGATCATCATGGGCCGCAAGACCTTCCTGTCGATCGGCAAACCCTTGCCGGGGCGCCAGAGCGTGGTCCTGTCGCGCGATCCGCAGTTCGGGCCGAACGGCGTCTACGTCGTGCCGACACTCGACCAGGCGCTGGAGACGGCGCAGCGGCTGGGGCAGGCGATGGGCGCGCGCGCCGTCATCGTCGCCGGCGGCGGCGAGGTCTATGCGCAGGCACTGCCCTTTGCGGACCGGCTGGAGCTGACCTTCGTCCACGTCAGCCCCGAGGGTGATGCGATCTTCCCGGCTTTCGACCGCAAATCCTTCCGCGAGAGCGCCCGCAGCGAGCATCCGGCGGGCCCGGAGGACGAGCATGCCTTCAGTTTCGCATCGTTTGACAAGCAGGTTTGAGTTTTCGGTCGGGAATCCGGTCAACCCTGCCACGGGTCGATGACGACGACGCCGGCACCTTCGAAATCCCGGACATTGCGCGTCACCACGGCCAGACCGTGGACCAGCGCCGTGGCGGCGATGAGCGCATCCACTTCGTTGCGCCGATCGGGGACGTGGAGGTGTGCGCAGCGCGTGGCGATCTCGGCAGTGACGGGCAGGATGCGCCCGGCGAATTCCGGACGGACATGATTGTCGAGCCAGGCTCGCAGGCGCGCGCCCTGCGCGGCGTCCCGGCGCTGAACGCCGAGCACGCCTCGTTCCAGTTCGAGGATGGTGATGGCCGAGATGAAGAAACGCGCCGCGTCTTCCGCCGCGATCCAGGCCAAGACACGGCTGTCGGCCTTGCCGTCACCGATCTTGCGGAGCTCAGAGACGACGTTGGTGTCGAGCAGATAGCTCAAGACAGGTCGATCTTGCGCGGCGCGATCTCGGTGCGCGGTGGATCGAACTCGATGCTCGCCAGGCCGGGCATGGCGAGCGCCTCCACCAGACTGCGGCGTTTGCCGCTCAGGCGTTGGAATTCGCCATAGGTCATCAGTACATGCGAGGGCTTGCCACGGTCCGTGATCACGACGGGGCCTTCCTGCGCGGCCTTCTTGGCGCTGCTGACATCGTGGTTCAGCTCGCGACTTGAAATCGTGATCCGGGCCATGGCTGAGCTCCATGTAGGCACGTACCTACATATGGCATGTGGCATGGGACTGCAAGATCGGCCATATTTGGCATGCCCGGCAGCCACCGAATATCGGCGAGGGTTGAAGATGCCGACGATCGAATGCAAGCCGGCGGCTGCAGAACCGTGATTGACGCAATGGTGCTGATTCTGGCGCGGGTGTTCGGCGACAGCGCGGATTTATGCCCTCGCGGAACGCTGCCCGAGTGAGCTGCTCAAGCCGTCGAATGAACGACTGCGACGAAGGGTCTACGACCAAAGGCGCTTGCGTCGTTGACGAATCCGTGGCCGATGCCCAATTCAACGCCCATTGCGCCTGATGGCGCTGACAGCGTTCAACCGTTCAGCTATGCACGGTCGAAGCAAAGAATGAGGAACGGCTGAGGCATGCCTTGGAGTAACCAGAGCGGTGGAAGCGGCGGCAGTGGCGGCGGCGGTGGCGGTGGTCCCTGGGGCCAGCGCGGCGGCGGCGGCAATGGCGGCGGTCCCTGGGGCGGCGGCGGTCCTTCCGGCGGCAACACTCCGCCCGATCTCGAGGAGATCATCAGGCGCGGCCAGGATCGGCTGAAGAACTTCATGCCGGGCGGCAATCTCGGCGGGCGCGGGCTCCTGCTCGTCGGTCTCGGCCTGGTGCTGCTCTGGCTCGCCACCGGCGTCTACACGGTGCGGCCCAACGAGGTCGGCCTCAACCTGATCTTCGGCAAATATGTCGGAAAGACCGCGCAGGGCCTGAACTACAACCTGCCTTATCCGATCGGCAGCGTGATCAAGCCGCAGGTGACCAACGTCATCACCACCGAGGTCGGCTTCCGCACCGTCGAATCGGCCCGCACCTCGCGCCAGACCGATGTCGGCGAGGAAAGCCTGATGCTGACCGGTGACGAGAACATCGTCGACATCGACGTGATCGTGCAGTGGCAGATCGATCCGGGCGCGCCCGAGGCCTATGTCTTCAACATCCAGGACCCGCCGGGCACGGTGAAGGCCGTGGCCGAGAGCGCGATGCGCGAGGTGATCGGCCGGCGCAACATTCAGCCGGTGCTGACCACCGACCGCGCCGCAATCGAGACCGAAGTGCGCCAGCTGATGCAGGACACATTGAACACCTATCGGGCCGGCGTGCTGATCCGGCTGGTGCAGTTGCAGAAGGTCGACCCGCCACAGCAGGTCATCGACGCCTTCCGCGACGTCCAGGCGGCGCGCGCCGACCAGGAGCGCCTGCGCAACCAGGCCGAGACCTACGCCAACCAGGTCGTGCCCGAATCGCGCGGTCGTGCGGCGCAGCTCCTCCAGTCGGCCGAGGCCTTCAAGGACCAGACGGTCAATGAGGCGCTCGGCCAGATCAGCCGCTTCAACTCGGTCTATGAGCAGTACAAGAACGCGCCCGCCGTCACCCGCGAGCGCCTCTTCCTCGAAACCATGGAGCGCGTCTTCGGCGGCATGGACAAGGTGATCCTCGACCAGAACGGCACCGGAAACGGCGTCGTGCCCTATCTGCCGCTCGGAGAGCTCGGCCAGCAGCAGCGCCGGCCGGCCGGCCAGAACCAGGGCCAGGCCCAGCAGGGAGCGACCCGATGAGCGGCTTCCTTCGCATCGGCGTCCTGGCCGTCATCGCCATCGCGGCGGTGGTCTTCTACGCCGCGACCTTCGTCGTCCAGCAGACCCAGTCGGCGATCGTGCTGCGCTTCGGCGCGGTGCGCAGCGTCGTCACCGAGCCGGGGCTCTATTTCAAGCTGCCGGCTCCGTTCGAGCAGGTCACCTATCTCGACAACCGCATCCTCGATCTCGACTTGCCGGCGCAGGAAATCATCGCCTCGGACCAGAAGCGGCTCGTGGTCGACGCCTTCACGCGCTACCGGATCTCCGATCCGTTGCGCTTCTACCAGGCGGTCAACAACATCCCGCGCGCCAACTCGCAGCTCGCCTCGATCGTCAACGGTACAGTCCGCTCGGTCCTGGCCGAGGCGACCTTCACATCGATGGTCCGCAACGACCGCTCGCGGCTGATGAACCGCATCCGCGACGAGGTGAACCGCGAAGCAGGCCGGTTCGGCATGACCGTGGTCGACGTCCGCCTGCGCCGGGTCGACCTGCCGGCGGCCAACTCGCAGGCGGTGTTCCAGCGCATGCAGACCGAACGTCAGCGCGAGGCGGCCGAAGCGCGCGCCCTGGGCGGCCAGCAGTCGCAGGAGATCAGGGCACGGGCCGAGCGCGAGGCGATCATCATCGTCGCCGAAGCGCAGCGGAAGTCGGACGAGATCCGCGGCCAGGGCGAGGGCGAGCGCAACCGCATCTTCGCCGAGGGTTTCGGCAAGGATCCGGAGTTCTTCGCCTTCTACCGCTCTATGCAGGCCTATGAAGCGAGCCTGAAGTCCGGTGATACGCGCATGCTGCTGACGCCCGACTCGCCGTTCTTCCGCTTCTTCAACGACCCGTCCGGCAAGCGCGCCGGCGCGGCGACGAACGCAGCCCCGGCCACGCCCGCGGCTCCACAGCCCTGACCTATGACCGAGCGTTGCGCATGACAGATTTCCTCGCGGCGCTCGGCCTGGTCTTCGCCATCGAGGGACTGCTTTTCGCGTCGATACCGGAGATCGCCAAGGAGGCGCTGCGCAGCGCCTCCGAGACTCCGGCGGACCGGATGCGCCTGATCGGCATCGTCTCGGCGATCGTCGGTGTCGGCCTGGTCTGGCTGGCTCGCAGTTGATGGAAACCGGATCCGCCCGGCTTGCGCTGCGAGCCGGGCGGATTCTGTTCTGAGGGCCTCAAACGGGAGCCGCTCGGGTTCTGCCCAGGCTCCGAGCCGTTTTCCGGCGATCACGGCATTATGACGCAATCTTGCGTCGCCCTTCCGCCGTATTTTGGCGTTCTTAAGTTGCGTTCGGATTCCGGCTGCGCTGCAATGCCGTCAAGGCGACCCCGTCACCCTCGGTCTCTTGGCGCGACATCATCATGATCATGAGGACATCGATGGCATTCACACATTCCCACGCCTACCGCCTGGCGCGCGTCGCGACGGTTGCCGGCATGGCGTTCGCGACGGTGCCCGCCTTCGCCCAGGTGACGCCGGCGCCTGGCAACGTCCAGGCCACGCCGCAGGCCCACGGCACCACCATCTCGCTGGCCGATCTCGCCGAGCGGGTGATGCCGGCCGTGGTCAACATCGCGGCGGTGACGACCAGCGAGACGCGCGGCCGCAACCTGCCGCAGCTGCCGCAGCTCGGGCCCGACACCCCGTTCGGCGACCTGTTCGAGGAATTCTTCAACCGCCGCGGCCGCGGCGGCGAGCAGGGCCAGAACCAGAACCAGCCGCCGCAGCAGCGCCGCTCGCAATCGGCGGGTTCGGGCTTCGTGGTCGATCCGTCCGGCCTCGTCGTCACCAACAACCACGTCATCGGCGATGCCAACGAGATCACCGTGGTGTTCAGCGACGGCCTGCGGCTCAAGGCCGAGGTCATCGGCAAGGACACCAAGGTCGACCTCGCGCTGCTGCGCGTGAAGCACGACAAGCCGCTGCCCTTCGTCAAGTTCGGCGATTCCGACAAGATGCGGATCGGCGATCCCGTGATGGCGATCGGTAACCCGTTCGGCCTTGGCGGCTCGGTCTCGTCGGGCATCGTCTCGGCCCGCAACCGCGACATCAACCAGGGTCCCTACGACACCTATATCCAGACCGACGCGGCCATCAACAAGGGCAATTCCGGCGGCCCGCTGTTCAACATGGCCGGCGAGGTGATCGGCATCAACACCGCGATCCTGTCGCCGACCGGCGGCTCGGTCGGCATCGGCTTTGCCGTGCCGTCGTCGCTGGCGACCAACATCGTCGATCAGCTGCGCGAGTTCGGCGAGACCCGCCGCGGCTGGCTCGGCGTGCGTATCCAGAACGTCGATGACGCCGCCGCCGAGGCGCTCGGCCTCGGCACCGCCCGCGGCGCGCTGATCGCCGGCATCGACGAGAAGGGCCCGGCCAAGCCGGCCGGCCTCGAAGTCGGTGACGTGATCGTCAAGTTCGACGGCAAGGACGTCAAGGATTCGCGCGAGCTGCCGCGCATCGTCGCCGGCACTGCGGTCGGCAAGGACGTGCCGATCCAGGTGATGCGCAAGGGCAAGGAACTGAACAAGACGGTCAAGCTCGCCCGGCTCGAGGATGGCGAGAAGGTCCAGCAGGCTGCTGCCAACAAGCCCGCGGGCGAGCCCGCCAAGCCGGTGACCGCTTCGGCGCTCGGTCTCGAGTTCTCGGCGCAGAACGACGACCTGCGCAAGCGCTACTCGATCAAGGACGGGCTGAAGGGCGTCGTCATCACCAAGGTCGATGCCAACTCCAACGCCGCCGACAAGCGCATCCTCGTCGGCGAGCTGGTGGTCGAGGTCGGCCAGGAGCCGGTGAACTCGCCGGAGGACGTGACCAAGCGGCTCGACGCCCTGAAGAAGGAGGGCAAGAAGTCGGCCCTGCTGCTGGTCTCGAACGCGCAGGGCGAGGTCCGCTTCGTCGCGGTGACCATGAGCTGATCGCGTCAGCCTGATCCAGAGACAACGAAAGGCGGCCTGCGGGCCGCCTTTTTTATTGGGTGATTGTCCCGGGCGATGGCCGCGATAAGCATTTTGCATTGGTCGGGCGATAACCTCTTCGGCAGGGTGCCGGGACACGCTTCGGAGCGACTGTCCATGCGCATGAGCGAGATTCCCTTCGGCACGACCGACTGGTCCTCCGTCGAGCCGGAACATTTCCCAGGCGAGGAGGGGCAGGCCACCTGGCGCACGCGCCGCTTCGGGCCGGCGGACAATCCGATCCGCGTCAGGATGGTCGAATACTCGCCCGGCTATGTCTCGGACCATTGGTGCGAGAAGGGGCATATCCTGCTCTGCCTGGAAGGCGAGCTGGAGACCACCTTGGCGGATGGCCGGGTGATGTGGCTGCGAGCCGGGATGAGCTACCAGGTTGCCGACAAGGCCGAGCCGCATCGCTCGCGCTCGCCGAACGGGGCGCGGCTGTTCATCGTGGATTGAGGCTCAGTTCCTGACGATCTCGTCGCCGCGATAGCCTTGAGCGTAGAGCAGGGCGGAAAGGTCGGCATGGTCGAGGCGGGCATCGGCCGCGGCGGCCACCGCCGGCTTGGCGCGATAGGCGACGCCGAGCCCGGCCTCGCCCAGCATGGCAAGATCGTTGGCGCCGTCGCCGACGGCGAGCGTCGCCTCGTCCGGCAGGCCGAAACGGGTGCGCAGTTCGATCAGCGCGTCGAGCTTGGCCTGCTTGCCGAGGATCGGCTCGGCGACCAGCCCCGAGAGCAGGTTACCCTTGCTCAGCAGGATGTTGGAGCGGTGCTCGTCGAAGCCGATCGTCGCGCTGATCGGGCCGGTAAAGACGGTGAAGCCGCCCGAGACCAGCGCGGTATAGCCGCCATGGGCGCGCATGGTGCGCACCAGTGCGCTGCCGCCCGGCGTCAGCGTGATGCTGTTGGCGATGATCTCGTCGACGACGCCGAGCGCGATGCCCTTCAGCAGGCCGACGCGCTCGCGCAGCGCCGGCTCGAATTCGAGCTCGCCGCGCATGGCGCGCTCGGTGATGTCGGAGACCTTCTCTTTCAGGCCGACATAGGCGGCGAGCTCGTCGATGCATTCCTGGCCGATCATGGTGGAATCCATGTCGGCGAGGAACAGGCGCTTGCGGCGGGTCGCGGCCGGCTGGACGATGATGTCGACCGGGGCGCCGTCCAGCGCCTCGCGCAATGTCGCTTCGAGCTTGCGCCCATCGCCCGCTTCCGCGAAGAGGTCGGCCGCGATCTCGCCGTCGAGGCGCTCGACCGTCGCCGGAGCGGGCGCCGCGGCGCGCAGGCGGGCGAGCAGGCCATCGTCGAGCAGGGCCTGACCATGGGCGGAGACGAAGGTGGCGACGAGCGTCATGACGGAGCCGGAGACCAAGTGAAATACAGCGCGGTGCTCATCGCAGGTCCGACCGCGAGCGGCAAGTCGGCGCTGGCGGTCGAACTCGCCAGGCGCTTCGGCGGAGTCGTGGTCAATGCCGACTCGATGCAGGTCTATCGTGACCTACAGGTCATCACTGCACGGCCGATGCCGGAGGAGATGGGCGAGGTACCGCACCGTCTCTATGGCCATGTCGACGGAGCAGTGAACCATTCGGCAGCGGCCTATGCGGCGGAAGTCGGTGCGCTGTTGCAGGAGCTGGCCGGGCAGGGCGCCTTGCCCGTGCTGGTCGGGGGCACCGGGCTCTATTTCAAGGCGCTGACCGAGGGGCTCTCGGATATCCCGCCGGTGCCCGAGGATGTCCGCATCACGTTCCGTGCTCGGGCGGAGCAACGCGAGACCGGCGAGCTGCATGCCGAGCTCGCCGGCAGGGATCCGGAAATGGCGGCGCGCCTGCGGCCGAGCGATCGTCTGCGGGTGATGCGGGCGCTGGAAGTATTCGAAGCGACCGGGCGTTCGCTGGCGACATTCCAGGGTTCGAGGCGGCCGGGGCCGCTGGCCGGACAGGAGCTGCTCAAGCTCTTCCTCGCCCCGGAGCGGGAGCTGGTGCGCGCCAGGATCGACGCCCGCTTCGATGTGATGATGGACCAGGGCGCGCTCGACGAGGTCGCGGCCCTGCGCGAGCGCCGGCTCGATCCGCTGCTGCCGGTGATGCGCGCCCATGGCGTGCCCGGGCTGATCGCCCATCTCGACGGCAGGCTCTCGCTGGACGAGGCGGTGGCTCGGGGCAAGGCCGATACCCGCGCCTATGCCAAGCGGCAGGTGACATGGTTCCGCCACCAGATGGAGGGCTGGACCGCGGTCGCGCCGAAGGCAGCGCTCGATGTCGCGATCGCGGCTTGGGCCAGCGACGCCTCGATTGCCGGCTCTAATCCTGCTTGACCATACGACGCTGCTCGTTTAGCGTCCGGCAACTTTCGTTTCGACAGGGCTGCGACATGCGCAAGCTTATTATCGTACAGGTGCGCTGGTAGGGGCCGGTTCAACAACCGGGCGTCCCCGACGCCAGCGCACGCCCAGGCCCCTCTGAGGGCCTTTTTTATTGCCTTTTTCCGACCGACACCGACAGACAGACCTCCGCAGGAGACCGTTATGAGCGAGATGATGACCGGCGCCGAGATGGTCGTTCGCGCCCTCCAGGACCAGGGCGTGGAGCATCTCTTCGGCTATCCCGGCGGCGCCGTACTGCCGATCTACGATGCGATCTTCCAGCAGGACAAGGTCAAGCACGTGCTCGTCCGCCACGAGCAGGGCGCCGTCCACGCCGCCGAGGGCTATGCCCGCTCGGCGCCGGGCAAGGTCGGCTGCGTCCTCGTCACCTCGGGCCCGGGCGCGACCAACGCCGTCACCGGCCTGACCGACGCGCTGCTCGACTCGATCCCGCTCGTCGTCATCACCGGCCAGGTCCCGACGCATCTGATCGGCTCGGACGCCTTCCAGGAATGCGACACGGTCGGCATCACCCGCTCCTGCACCAAGCACAATTATCTGGTGAAGAGCATCGCCGACCTGCCGCGCATCCTGCACGAGGCGTTTTTTGTCGCGGCCAATGGCCGGCCGGGTCCGGTCGTGATCGACATCCCCAAGGACATCCAGTTCGCGTCCGGTGCCTATAGCCGCCCGCGCGACAACCAGCACAAGACCTATCGGCCGGTGGTGAAGGGCGACCTGAACAAGATCAAGGCCGCGGTCGAGCTGATCGCCAAGGCGAAGAAGCCGATCTTCTATACCGGTGGCGGCGTCATCAACGCAGGCCCGCACGCCTCGGCGCTGCTGCGGGAGCTGGCGCGCCTGACCGGCTATCCGGTGACCTCGACCCTGATGGGGCTGGGTGCGTTCCCGGCCGCCGACAAGCAGTGGCTCGGCATGCTCGGCATGCACGGCACCTACGAGGCGAACCTCGCCATGCATGACTGCGACGTCATGATCAACATCGGTGCGCGCTTCGACGACCGGATCACGGGAAGGCTCGACGCCTTCTCGCCGCATTCCAAGAAGATCCATATCGACATCGACCCGTCGTCGATCAACAAGAACGTCAAGGTCGACATCGGCATCATCGGCGACTGCGCCCATGTGCTCGAGGACATGGTCCGGATCTGGCGCGAGACCTCGCCGCAGATCGACAAGACCGCGCTCACCGCCTGGTGGACGCAGATCAACGGCTGGCGAGCGCGCAACAGCCTCGGCTACAAGCAGTCCGGCTCGGTGATCAAGCCGCAATACGCGCTCGAGCGGCTCCATGAGCTGACCAAGGACCGCAACACCTATTTCACCACCGAAGTCGGCCAGCACCAGATGTGGGCGGCGCAGTATCTGCGCTTCCAGGAACCGAACCGCTGGATGACCTCAGGCGGGCTCGGCACCATGGGCTACGGCCTGCCGGCGGCGATCGGCGTGCAGATGAAGCATCGCGATGCGCTCGTCATCGACGTCGCCGGCGAGGCCTCGATCCTGATGAACATGCAGGAGATGTCGACGGCGGTGCAGTACAGGCTGCCGGTCAAGGTCTTCATCCTCAACAACGAGTACATGGGCATGGTGCGCCAGTGGCAGGAACTGCTGCATGGCGGGCGCTACTCGGAGAGCTACTCGGCCTCGCTGCCGGACTTCGTCAAATTGGCGGAGGCTTATGGCGGGCACGGCATCCGCTGCTCCGACCCGAACGATCTCGACGCTGCGATCATGCAGATGATCGAGACGCCCGGGCCGGTGATCTTCGACTGCCTGGTGGCGAAGGAAGAGAACTGCTTCCCGATGATCCCGTCGGGCAAGGCGCATAACGAGATGATCCTGCCCGATTTCGAGGGCGATACCGGCGAGATCATCGACGCCAAGGGCAAGCAGCTCGTTTGAGCTAGACCTGATACGGGTCATCCCGGACCAGCCGCGGAGCGGCGCCGATCCGGGATCCAATGCCGGAACCGTTCAGGAATGGATCCCGGGTCGAGCAGTGCTCGCCCGGCATGACCTGGCGGAATTGAGTTGGGGGACCACATGGCGACCATCGGCCTGATCGGCGGGATGAGCTGGGAATCGACGGCGGTCTATTACCGGCTGCTGAACGAGGGCGTGCGGGCGCGGCAGGGCGGGCTTCACTCGGCCGATGTCCTGCTGCATTCGGTCGACTTCTCGCCGATCGCCGAAATGCAGGCGAAGGGCGACTGGGACCGCGCCGGGGCGGCGATGGCGTCGAGCGCCCGCCGGCTCGAGCAGGGTGGGGCCGTCTGCATCGTTCTTGCCACCAACACCATGCACAAGCTCGCCGACCACATCACCCAGGCGACGAACCTGCCCTTCCTGCATCTGGCCGACGTCACCGCCAAGGCGATCCGCAAGACCGCCTCGCGCCGTCCGCTGCTGCTGGCGACGCGCTTCACCATGGAGCAGCGCTTCTATCGCGACCGGCTCGGCGCCTTCGGCGTCGAGACGCTGGTGCCTCACGAGGCCGAACGGACGGATGTCCACCGCATCATCTATGAGGAGCTCTGCCGCGGAGTGGTCCTGCCGGCCTCGAAGGCGCGCTATCGCGAGATCGTCGCGCGGGCGGTGCGGGAGCAGGGCGCCGATGGCGTCATCCTCGGCTGCACCGAGATCGGGCTCCTGGTCTCGCAGGCCGATTTCGACCTCCCGGCCTTCGACACCACGGCGCTGCATGTCGAGGCTGCGCTCGACTTCACGCTGGCGATGGAGCAGGCGGCGTGAAGCTGATCATCGCCAACAAGACTCACTCGTCCTGGTCGCTGCGGCCCTGGCTTGTCCTCAAGCAGTTCGGTATCCCGTTCGAGGAGATCCTGATCCCATTCGGGCCGACCATGGACGATCCCGGCTGGAAGCGCACGGTCGCCGAGTACACGCCGGCCCGCAAGGTTCCCTCGCTGGTCGATGGAGCGATCGCGGTCTGGGATTCGCTCGCCATCATCGAATACATTGCCGAGACGCATCCGGAATTGCCGATCTGGCCGCGCGACAGGTCGGCGCGTGCGCTGGCGCGCTCGATCTGCGCCGAGATGCACTCCAGCTTCGGCGCCTTGCGCGGCGCCTGCCCGATGAACCTCGCCTGGGTGCATCCGGCGCGCGATCGCGGTGAGGCGGTCGCGGCCGACGTCGCGCGCATCACCGAGATCTGGCGCGATGCGCGCCAGCGTTTCGGTGCCGGCGGCGATTTCCTGTTCGGGGAATTCAGCGCTGCCGATGCGATGTTCGCGCCGGTGGCGACCCGCTTCACCACCTATTCGATCGCGCTCGATCCGGTCAGCGCCGCCTTTGTCGAGGCGGTACAGGGCACCGCTGGCTTCCAGGCCTGGCGCGAGGCCGCTCTGGCCGAGCCGTGGATCGTAACCGTCGACGAGCTCGACGAACCGATCCTCACCGATTTCCGTCCAAATCTCAGCCGAAGCCGAGCCCAGACATGAACACGACGCATTATCCGACCGCCCCGACCGCCCAGCCGATCGCCCGCCACACCCTGGCGGTGATCGTCGACAACGAGCCGGGCGTTCTCGCGCGCATCGCCGGGCTGTTCTCCGGCCGCGGCTACAACATCGAGAGCCTCACAGTCTCCGAGACCGAGCACGAGAAGCATCTCTCGCGCATCACCGTCGTCACCTCCGGCACGGCGAACGTGATCGACCAGATCAAGGCGCATCTCGACCGGCTGGTGCCGGTGCATCGCGTCGTCGATCTCACCCTGCAGGGCGAGGCGATCGAGCGCGAGCTCTGCCTGGTCAAGGTCGTCGGCAAGGGCGACTACCGCGTCGAGGCGATGCGACTCGCTGCGTCCTTCGGCGCGCGCACGCTCGACGCGACGCTGACCTCCTTCGTCTTCGAGCTCACCGGCGCGACCGACGAGATCGAGCGCTTCATCAAGCTGATGACGGTGGTCGGCCTCACGGAAGTCTCGCGCACCGGCATCGCGGCGATGAGCCGCGGCGCGGAGGCGATGTAGCTCGCTAGATTGGTTGCGGCATGAGTCGCAGCCTTTCGATCGCGATCATTGGGTGCGGAACCGCCGGGTTGGCGGCCGCGCTGCTGCTCGAACGGGTCGGCCACACCGTCACGCTGGTCGAGCGCTTCAACGAGCCGCAGCCGCTCGGCTCCGGCCTGATCCTGCAGCCGAGCGGGCTCGCCGTTCTGAACGAACTCGGCCTGGCCGCGCCGCTGATCGCCACTGGCAGCCGGATCGATCGGTTGTTCGGTCTGAATGCCACCACGGACTCGGTGGTGCTCGATGTGCGCTACGCCGCGCTGAAGCGCGAGCGCTTCGGCGTCGGCATCCACCGCGCGGCGCTGTTCGAGACGCTGTTCGCTTCCGTGCAGAAGCGAACTGTCGCGATCGAGACCGGGGTCGAGGTCAGCGACATCGATGCTTCTGCTGGCGGCAAGGTCTCGTTGATCGCCGCGAGTGGCCGCCGCATCGGCCCGTTCGACCTCGTCGTCGATGCGTCGGGAACGCGCTCAGCCCTGCTCGGCCATGCCGCTCGCCCTGTGAGCCGCACGCCGCTGAGCTATGGCGCGCTCTGGGCCAATGTGCCGCTCGCCGGAACCGACTTCGATCGTCACGCGCTCGAACAGCGCTATCGCCGCGCCAGCGTGATGGTCGGCGTGCTGCCGATCGGACGGCATGGAGAGGAGCTAGAGCCGCAGGCGGCGCTGTTCTGGAGCCTGAAGGCGCATGCGCTCGATGCCTGGCGCAAGGCCGGGCTGGCGGCCTGGAAAGCCGAGGTCGAGCGGATCTGGGCGGCGACCGCGCCGCTGCTCGCGCATATCGTCGCGCCGGAGCAGCTGACCTTCGCGAGCTATCGCCACCAGACGCTGCCGCTGCCTCATGGCCGGCGGATCGCCTTCATCGGCGACGCCGCGCATTCGACCAGCCCGCAGCTGGGGCAGGGGGCGAACATGGCCCTGCTCGACGCCCATGCGCTGGCGGTGGCGCTCGATGATACCGTCGATCTCGACGCCGCGCTGCGCCGTTATGCCCAGCTCCGCCGCTGGCATGTGCGGCTCTATCAGGCGGCGAGCCGGATGTTCACGCCGTTCTACCAGTCGGACAGCACCCTGCTGCCACTGATCCGCGACCGGGTGGTTCCGCCCTTGGCGCGCCTGCCCGGCATCGACCGGATGCTGGCGCTGCTGGTCGCCGGCTTGATCGGCGATCCCTTGGGGCGGCTGGGGTTGAAGGAGCCCGCGATTGCTGCTGAAAGCGATCGTCCGGCGCTGGCCGGGGAGAGGGCTGAGCGGTGACGATCGGACTGAATGAAATCTCGCTCGGCCTTGGCGGCATCGGCTTCGCCTGTTTCGCCTGGCCGATCTACCGGCGCCTGACCGGCCAGGCCGAGGCCGAGCCGCTGGGCTCGGGCAAGAGCCTGCGTTCGCCGCTGTGGTGGGCCGGCTTCGTGCTGACGGTGGCGGCGATCTTTCTGCAGCGGATCGCGGCGCAGCAGGCGGCGGGCGGCTGAGGCTCTTGATCGCCTTCGCCGATCGGCGGCAAAGTGGGCTGCATGATGCTCTCTTGCGCCTGAGCAGGTGATGTCCATCCATCTCGAACTCCGCAGCTATCGCGGCGGCGACCGCCACCGCCACGACTACAGCCAAATCCTGCTGCCGATGCAGGGCGCGATGCGGCTCGATGTCGAGGGGCATCGCAGCGTCGTGTCGAGCCAGTGCGTCGCGATCATCCCGCGCGAGCACGAGCATGATTTCGAGCCGACGGCTGATTGCAGCATGCTCATCCTCGATGTCGAGGCGGGAGCCTTCGCCGGCGAGGCCGAGCCGGCGCTGCTGCGCGACCCCGTGCCGTCGCTGACGCGGGTCGAGCCCTGGCTGTGGCGGATGTTCCGGCAGCTGGGCGCCGAGGTCGAGGCCGGCGCCTGCCGGCCGAGCGATGCCGCCCAAATGGCCATGGCGGGACTCCAACTGGTTGCGCCGTGTGCCATGCCTCGGCCGTTGTCGCGGGCGGAGGTCCGGGTCATCGAGGTCGCGCACTCTGACGGGGCAGGGAGCGTCGCGGAGATGGCGCGGACCGCGGGCCTCGGCCAGAGCCGGTTCCATGCGCTGTTCCGCGCGACCACGGGGCAGTCGCCAAAGCAGGCGCAACTGACCAGGCTGTTCGACGAAGCCGCCGAGCTGCTGGTCAAGACAGCGCTGCCGGTCTCGGAGATCGCCTACGGTCTCGGCTACCAGAACGCCTCGTCCTTCAACCGGCAGTTCAGGCGGCGCTTCGGCCTGACGCCGTCGGAATTCCGTGCCGCGAGCCGACTCAGTGGCTAAGCTCTCGTTGCCTTCGTCTTCCATCAAACGCGCGGTCATCCCGGACAAGCCGCGCTAGCGGCGCCGATCCGGGATCCATTCCGGAGCGTTGCCGACAAAGGCTCCGGAATGGGTCCCGGGTCTCCCTGCGGTCGCCCGGGACGACCAGCGCACAATCAGTTTTGAAGGATGGGGATCGGAAAGAAGCGCAGCTTCGGTCAAGTCGTTCGGAGCTTCGCCTCATCACGGCGGTGCGGGCGCTCGCTATGGTCGATGCAACTCCGCATCCATGAGGATCACCCGCGATGAAACTCACCGATTTCAAGGTTTTGACCTTCGACTGCTATGGCACGCTGATCGACTGGGAGACAGGAATCTGGAACGCGCTGCAGCCGCTGATCAGCGCCGGCCGACTCAACCTCGAGCGCGAAGAAGCGCTGGCGCGCTTCGGCAAGATCGAGAGCGAGCTGGAGGAGGCGGGGCCGTCGCTGCGCTATTCGACATTGCTCGCCGCCGTCCATGCCCGGCTCGCCAAGGATCTCGGCGTCAACATCCATGCCGATCTCAACGAGCGCTTCGGCGGCTCGGTGCCGGACTGGCCGGCCTTCCCCGATTCGGCCGAGGCGCTCGCCTATCTCAAGCGCCACTACAAGCTAGTCATCCTCTCCAATGTCGATCGGACGAGCTTCGCGGCCAGCAACCGCAAGCTCGGCGTGACCTTCGACGCGATCTACACTGCCGAGGATATCGGCTCCTACAAGCCCGACCCGCGCAACTTCGCCCATTTGCTGGCGCATCTGGACACCGATCTCGGCCTGAAGCCCGGCGATGTCCTGCACACCGCGCAGAGCCTGTTCCATGATCATGTCCCGGCCGAGCGGGCCGGGCTGGCGCGTGCCTGGATCGACCGGCGCTTCGGCATGGCTGGGAGCGGCGCGACGCAGATCCCCGCGAACCAGCCGAAGGTCGACTTCCATTTCAAGAGCATGGCCGAACTGGCCGAGGCTCATCGAAGGGCAACACGAGACTGATCAGCCGCTGAAGCCGCCATCATCGAGGAAGCGCTGCTCCTCGGCCGAACTCTCTCGGCCGAGGACGGCGTTGCGGTGCGGGAAACGGCCGAAATCGCGGATGATGTCGCGATGGATGATCGCGTATTTGACCGAGTCGTCATCGCCCGAAGCCTTGCTTAGGGCCACGCAGCGCTCCTGGTCCGCAAGGTCCTCGGAGTGCATGAACGGCATGTAGAAAAAGCGCCGCTCCGGATTCTCGAAGGCCTCGTCGAAGCCGCGCGCGATCGCCCGGCTGGCAACCTCGCGGGCCAGCGGGTCTGCGGCGAAGGCGTGGGCCGAGCCGCGATTGAGATTGCGCGGGAACTGGTCGAGCAGGATCAGCAACGCATAGACGCCCTCCGGGCTGTCCTCCCAATCCGCAAGCCTGCCGCGCGCTGCGGCATCGACCAAAGGCCGGAAGCGCCGGGCGATCTCGGCGTCGAAGTCCTCGTCCTTGGCGAACCATTTGTCCGGGCCGGCCTCCCGCCAGAAGGCGAGGACCTCGGCGGCTTCAGGTGGGGTCGTCTGTGGCATCGTAGGCTCCGGCGAGGCTGTCTTGCGGGGAAGATATAGGTGCCCTGACAGCCCAAGTGGCGATGAAATTTCTCCGGCGTGCCCTTGCGCCCCGGCAAGCCGTGCGGTAGACGCCAGAACCGTAACGTACGGTACTCTCCAGATCGATGAACGACACCGCGAACCATAGCCAAGGCGAGGCGCTGAGCGAGCGGCAGCAGGCCGTGCTCGACGCCGTGCTGGCACTGATGGTGGAGCAGGGCGACCAGCTGACCATGACCGCGGTGGCGCGGCGCGCAAGTTGCTCGAAGGAGACGCTGTACAAATGGTTCGGTGACCGCGACGGGCTGCTGACCGCGACCGTGCAATGGCAGGCCTCGAAGGTCCGCGCCGACAATTACGACCGCCAGGCGCTCGACGCGGCGACGCTGCGCAAGAGCCTGCGGGACTTCGCCGAGAACTGGCTGAGCGTGATCACGAGCCAGACCTCGATCGCGCTCAACCGCGCCGCCATCGGCCATGCCGCTTCCGGCAAGAGCAATCTCGGCGGCATCGTGCTGGCGAACGGGCGTTTCGCCATCGGCGAGCGTTTGAAGCCGGTTCTGGAAGCCGGTCGCGCCGCCGGGCTGCTCGATTTCGATGACGCGGAAACGGCGTTCCGCACCTTCTTCGGCCTGGTTGGCCGCGACGTCCAGATCAGGCTGCTGCTGGGCGATGCGCTCGCCTCCGGCAAGGCCGAGATCCAGCGCGACGCGGCCCGGGCCACCGACCAGTTCCTCGCCCTTCACGGACGGCAGGGTGCCGTACCGAAAGCCTGAAACCTACAGATCAACCCAAGGAAGGACGTATCCAATGCGCGTTTATTACGATCGCGACGCCGACATCAATCTGATCAAGGGCAAGAAGGTCTGCATCGTCGGCTACGGCAGCCAAGGCCATGCCCATGCGCTCAACCTGCGCGATTCAGGCGTCAAGGACGTCATCATCGCACTGAAGGCCGGCTCGGCCACCCGCAAGAAGGCCGAAGAGGCCGGCTTCAAGGTCATGACCCCGTCCGAGGCCGCCAAGGTCTCCGACATCATGATGATGCTGACCCCGGACGAGCTGCAGGGCGACATCTATCGCGACGAGCTGCATGCCAACATGAAGGAGGGCGCCGCCCTCCTGTTCGCGCACGGCCTCAACGTCCATTTCAACCTGATCGAGCCGCGCAAGGACCTCGACGTGCTGATGGTCGCGCCGAAGGGCCCGGGCCACACCGTCCGCTCCGAGTATCAGCGCGGCGGCGGCGTGCCGACCCTGATCGCGATCCATCAGGACGCGACCGGCAACGCCCATGACCTCGGCCTGTCCTACGCTTCGGCCAATGGCGGCGGCCGCGCCGGCATCATCGAGACCACCTTCAAGGAAGAGTGCGAGACCGACCTGTTCGGCGAGCAGGTCGTGCTCTGCGGCGGCCTGGTCGAGCTGATCAAGGCCGGCTACGAGACGCTGACCGAGGCCGGCTACGCTCCCGAGATGGCCTATTTCGAGTGCCTGCACGAAGTGAAGCTGATCGTCGACCTCATCTATGAGGGCGGCATCGCCAACATGAACTACTCGATCTCGAACACGGCCGAGTATGGCGAGTACGTCACCGGCCCGCGCATCATCACCGCCGAGACCAAGGCCGAGATGAAGCGCGTGCTGACCGACATCCAGTCGGGCAAGTTCACCCGCGACTGGATGCTGGAGAACAAGGTCAACCAGACCTCGTTCAAGGCGACCCGCGCTCGCTACGCCGCCCATCCGATCGAGGAAGTCGGCGCCAAGCTGCGCGACATGATGCCCTGGATCAAGGCCAAGGCCCTGGTCGACAAGACCAAGAACTGAGGGTTGATCCACGCTTCCTGATTTCGCGACGGCCCGGCTGCCGCCGGGCCTTTGGGATCAAGGCCAAGGCCCTGGTCGACAAGACCAAGAACTGAGGCGAGCGCCGGACTTCGCATCGCGATTCAACGCGATGGCAAGCTGATTCCGGAAAAGCTTGCAATTGCTTGAAATTGAAAGGGAACGGGCGCCTCGACGGGCGCCCGTTTCGCGTTGAGGGAACCCGGCTTGGGAACCGGCCCCCGCGCTGGACGTTGATGCTCCAGTCAATACATGCAGGAGCGTGCGATGACCGGCCAGGACGAACTGAGAGAGAGGGCGATCGAACGGCTGCATCAACGCCATGCCCGGCACGGGCTGGCCGATGTCGCTAAGCCTGTCTCGTGGGAGGATCAGCTGCCGATCCTGCTCCTGGGTGGATTTCTCGCCGTCACGCTGCTGGCGAGCGTGCTCATCCGCGCCGTCGGAGGTTGATGGCGAAGGAGCAAATGGAGGCGGTCATGCAAGACGACGTCAAGGCGCGCGAGGCGCGCATTCCTGAGCAGGGTGGCGATCCGATTCCGCCGATGCGGGCGGATGTCCATTCCAGCGCCGACCCGGCGGTCGAGACCCCGGTGGAGGCTAGGCAAGGCTTCCTCGACCGGCCAGTGCTGGTTGTCCTGGTCGCAGGCCTGGCGCTCGCGGTCGTCGGCTGGATCGTCGCGGGGGTGTGGGCCTAACAGAGCGAGCGCCAATTTCGGCGAAAGCATTCACTGACGAAACAGACCAAGCTGAACAGATGGAGGCGATGATGACACCGATCCGGTCGATGCCTGCGTCCCAGGGGTTTCAGTTCAAGCTCGCACATCTGGCGCTGGGCGCCTCGTTCGCCCTGCTGACAATGATCGTCTTCGGCGTGCTGTAGTTCGCGATGGCGCTAGAGCCGGCAGGGCTAAGCCAACTCAGCCTGGCCCGGCCGGCTCGTCTTGAGGCACCGCGGAAGGCAGGCATGTCGCAGTTCTCGGTGAGCAAGCTTCTCGACAGCGAGATCGTGCTGGTGCGCGACGTCGTCTGCTCCGGCGAGTGCCGGCATCGCAGCGACGAAGAGTGTGCGCGCGCCACCCATCTGGTCTTTCCCTATCGCGGTATCTTCGTCCGCCATGTCGGGCGTGAAGACGCGGTCGCGGAGAGCAATCAGGTCCTGTTCTTCAATCCGCATGAGGGCTACCAGGTCAGCCACCCCGTTGCCGGCGGCGATACCTGCCTCGATTTGCGCCTCAGCCAAGACATTCTGGACGAACTCGCGCCGGCAGAGCTGTTGCGCAAGGGGGCGGGCTCCTTCCTGATGCAGCGCCGCCGGATCGACCCGCGCGCGCAGGTGCTCGTTGCCCTGTTGCGGCACAGCCTGCAGCGCGGCATTTCCGAGCCGCTCGAAGCGGAGACGCTGGCGTTGACGCTGGTGCGGCGTGCCTTGGGCGAACGGACCTCGCATACTGCCGGGGCTTCAACCGGGCGGCGCAAGCTGGTCGACCGGGCCAAGCTGGTGATGGCCTCCGATCTCGCCCGGCGCTGGACATTGGCCGAGATCGCCTCGGAGGTCGGGGTCTCCCCGGTCTATCTCACGCAGGTCTTCGCCCAGGTCGAGGCCGTGCCGCTCTATCGCTATCACTTGCGCCTGCGGCTGGCGCGGGCGCTCGACCTGCTCGGCGGTTCTGACGACCTGACCCAGCTCGGGCTCGATCTCGGTTTCTCCAGCCACAGCCATTTCAGCGCCGCGTTCCGGCAGGCCTATGGCCGCACGCCGGCGGAGTTCCAGCGCTCCCTCAATCTCCGCTGACAGACGCTGTCACTGATCGCGAAAGATTCTGACAGCGGCTGACAGCCAGAGGGTGTCCTGTTCCGTCTCACAACGACGGAGACAGGTCATGATCAGCTTCATCATCGGATCGGCCAAGCCTGTGCTCGCGATGTTCGACGTGCTTGGCCGCATTCTCGGCACGCTCGACAATTGGCTGCAGTCGCGCCGCGACTATCGCACCCTTTGCGACATGAGCGAACGCGATCTGCGCGATCTCGGACTGCGCGACAGCGATCTGCGCGACGCCACGGCGGCGCCGTTCTTCGGCGACCCGACCGGCATCATCTCGCTGCGCGTCGAGGAGCGGCGGGGTCTTGCGGGTGGGGAAAGCGTGGATCAGGCGCTGCGCGGCCTGAGCGCCGGAACCTCGGTTTCACCCGAGCGGATCGCTAAAGAATCCGACAGCGCGGAGGGCGGCCGGGTGGTCCTTCTCAGGGCGGCCGAATGAGCGGCCGCGAGAAGGAGGAAGGCGATGAGGGGAACCTGCGCAGCCTGCGATTGCGAACTCGACGAAACCCCGATCAAGGTCACGATCGGCGGCAATACCGTCGAGGTCTGCTGCAACGACTGTGCCCAGGCGCTGCGGGAGGCTGATGCCTCGCAGGCGCAGGGCGATGGCATCTAGCCCGCCCGGAAACGGCAGAGCCGGCCGCGAGAGCGGCCGGCTCTTTTTTCGCTTGAGGGGGATCAGAAGGTGATGTGATCCTTGATCTCGGCCTCGACGTTCGAGGGCAGCACGCTGCGCTTCACCAGATCGTCGAAGTTCTTGAACTTCGCCTTGCCGCGCTCCTCGACGATCTTCTTGGAGCGGGCCTCGCCGATGCCCTTGAGCTGCTCGAGCTCGGCGGCGCTGGCGGTGTTGATATTGACCTTCTTGGTCTGGGCCTGGGTGGTCGGCGCGGCCGGTTTCGCCGCGGGGGCGGCCGGTGTGGCGGGCGTCGTCACGGGCGCAGCCGGCTTGGCCGGGGTGGTGGGCTGGGTCGCGGTCTGTGCGAGGGCCGGGCCGGCGGCGAGCGCGAGCGCGGCGAGGCCGATAGCGAAACGAGACATCGTCATGGCGTGGACTCCTGTAAGCCCTGCCCGGGGAAGCTGGAGCTGCGCGGATGCCGGGCCGTCCGCGCCGCCGCGCCGGTTACGGACCGGAGGATCCGGTCCAGGCGCGATGGCTGGACTTTCGGCCGGGGCGGCTGAACGCGATCTGAGGCGAGCGTTCAGCTGGCGTTATGCTCCTCGCCGGGTTTTCGCCGCGATTGGCGCGGCCTTATTTGCCGGTGAACTGCATCATGTATTCGGAGAAGCGACCGGCCCCGTAGATCAGGCCGAAGCCCCAGGCGAAGGACGCAGCGAAGTTCGCGATCTGGAAGGGCCAGAACGGCATCTTCACGATGCCGGCGACGAGCGCGATCACCGCCCGGATGGGTCCGAAGAAATGGCCGATAGCGACGCCGAGCACGCCCCATTTCTCGAAGAAGTCGTGGCCACGCTGAAGCAGGGCCGGGTTGTTGCGGATCGGCCAGTGGTCATTGACGCGCGGGCCGAGGACGAGGCCGACCCAGTAAGAAATCCAGAAGCCCGAGGCCGCGCCGAGCGCTGCCGCAAGCGAGAGCGGCACGAGGTTGAGTCCGGAGGCGCCGGCGATCGCGCCGAAAGCGGTGAAGAACACTGTCGCCGGCACCAGCCAGGACAGGATCGCGACGCATTCGGCGAAGGCGATGAAGAAGACGATCGGCGCCGCCCAGTACTGGTTGACGCGCATGAACGCGACAAGCTCGTGCATCCATTGCTCAAGCTGGGGCATGGGCTGGCGATTCTCCTGAAGCCGGCGCGAACGATACCCGGAGCGATAGAGCAGAAGCGTCGCTTTTTCGCTACCAGTTAGCAGGCTGGCGGGGCGGGTTGCCTTCGCGGGTTGATTGCCTAGTGTTCGCGACGAACGGAAATAAGCCGCGCGCCGGAAGGCTGGCGACGGCAGGGGATGGGATATCCATGGAGTCCAAGGTCAGCCCGCCCGGCGATAGGGGCGCGGCAGCGGAGCAGCCGGCGGTCAGGCTCGCCGGCATCGACATCACCTTCCATCTCAAGGGCGGCAGCCGCTACCAGGCGGTGAAGGGCATCGACCTGTCCGTCGCGCCGGGCGAGTTCGTCTCGGTGGTCGGACCGACCGGCTGCGGCAAGTCGACCCTGCTCAATGCCGCCGCCGGTCTGCTGACGCCGTCCGCCGGCAAGGTCTCGATCTTCGGCCAGCCGCTGTCCGGCCTCAACCGCCGCGCCGGCTATCTCTTCCAGCAGGACGCGCTGATGCCGTGGAAGACGGCGCTCGACAACGTCAAGGTCGCGCTGGAGCCGATGGGCGTTTCGGATGCCGAAGCCGACAAGCGGGCGCGCGACTGGCTTGGGCGCGTCGGCCTGCGCGCCTTCGTCGAGCGCTATCCGCACATGCTCTCCGGCGGCCAGCGCAAGCGCGTGGCCCTCGCGCAGATGCTGATCCGCGATCCCGAGATCCTCCTGATGGACGAGCCCTTCGGGCCGCTCGACGCGCAGACCCGGCAGATCATGGGCAATCTCCTGCTCGATCTCTGGTCGAAGGACCGGAAGGCGCTGATCTTCGTGACGCACGATCTGGAGGAGGCGATCGCGCTCTCCGACCGGGTCGTGGTGATGACGGCCGGCCCCGCCGCCGGCATCGTCGCCGACTATCGCGTGCCGCTGGCGCGGCCGCGCGACATCGCCGAGATCAGGCTGGAGAAGGCCTTCCACGAGATCCATCGCGACATCTGGGCCTCGCTCAGGGTCGAGGTCCAGAAGGCCTATGCGATGGGCGAAGGCAAAGAACTGGTCGAGGGGGCCTCGTCATGAACCGCGTCAAGCTCCTCTCGCTCCAGATCCTGGTCATGATCGTCTTCCTGACGATCTGGCACATCGTCACCACCACCAGCCTGTTCGGCGACATCAAGACGACGCAGTTCTTCTTCTCGACCCCGGCCGACGTGCTGGCCCGGACCTGGAAGCAGCTCACCGGGGCAGATATCTACTACCATCTCGGCATCACCCTGACCGAGACGGTGCTCGCTTTCGTCATCGGCTCGGCGGCCGGCATCTTCTTCGGCTTCGCCTTCGCCCGGAACGAACTGCTGGCGGCGGTGTTCGATCCCTATATCAAGGCGGCGAACGCACTGCCGCGCGTCGTGCTGGCGCCGATCTTCGCGCTCTGGTTCGGCCTCGGCATCTGGTCGAAGGTGGCGCTCGGCTTCACGCTGGTGTTCTTCATCGTCTTCTTCAACGTCTACCAGGGCGTGCGCGAGGTCTCGCCGACCGTGCTGGCCAATGCCCGCATGCTGGGGATGAACGAGCGCCAGCTCTTCCGCCATGTCTACTGGCCCTCGGCGCTGACCTGGATGTTCTCCTCGCTGCACACTTCGGTCGGCTTCGCGCTGGTCGGCGCGGTGGTCGGCGAATATCTCGGGTCCTCGGCCGGACTGGGCTACAAGATCCACGAGGCCGAGAGCGTCTTCGACGTCACCGGCGTGTTCTCGGGCATGCTCATCCTGGCGATCTTCGTGATCCTGATCGATTCGATCGTGACGCTGGTCGAGAACCGGCTTCTGGTCTGGCGGCCGGGCCAGAGCTCGACCACCACGACGTAGGGTCAGCGTGACTTGATTTAAGGCCTTAACGAGCGCCATGCTCGCCCTTCCATCATCGGGGGCGATCATGGAACTCGATGTCTGCGATCGCATAACGACCGATCCGACGGCCGAGGACATAACCCGCGCCGTCGACCAGCGCGGCAACGATCCCGACTGGTTCATCACCCTCTCCGACGATGACGGCTATGTCGAAGCGGGGCTGGAAGGGAGAGGTCGGTTCCGGTTGGCCTACCACTCGGGCAAGGCGCGGTTCGATGCGGCCGAGACGGTCGATGCTCCGACGCTGAAGCGGATACTCGTCGCCTATCTCGGCGGCGACAAGACCTGGCGGGGCAAGCTGGCTTGGCAGCCCAAGGTCTCGCCTGCCAAGGCGGCCGAGGCTAGAGGCGAGCCGCCGACCTGGGCGGTGATAGCCGTCGTCGCCTCGCTGGCGCTGATCTTCGTGATCGTGGAGGTGCTGCCGGAGAGCTGGGTCGAACGGCTGCCTTTCGCCGGAACGACCATGGGTAATATCGCGCTGATCGCGCTGCCGATGGTGGTGATGGTCGCCGCCATGATCGTCAATGCGATGCTCAAGGTGCGGCGCGCCAGCAGCTGGTCGCAGGCGCCGGGGCGCATCATCCGCTCACAGATGGCCGTGCGGCGCCCGCCCGAGGGCAACGAGATCGGGACCGTCGTCAACGTTCCCGCCGTGACCTACTCCTTCTCGGTCGGCGGAGTGACCTATCAGGGCACGCGGGTCAGCCTTGGCGACATCAGCGGCAAATATGCGCAGGAGGCGCTGGCGCGCTATCCGGCGGGCAGGAACGTGACCGTCCATTACGACCCGGCCGATCCCAGCGACTCCGTTCTGGAGCGCGAGGCGCCGAAGGGCGCGGTCAAGGGTTGCGGCCTCGCGCTGCTCGTCGTCTTGCTCCTCGTCTGGGGGCTTTACTGGGTGGCGACCGAGGGGGCCGAAGTCCTCAAGGCGCGCATGCCGGATGCGGATGTCCCGGTGATGCTGTTCGCCGGCCTGTTCGGCGGCGCGGCGCTGCTGTTCTTCGTCGGCCACCGGCGCTATCTCGCCCGCGCCAATGCCTGGCCGGTCACTGCCGGGGAGGTCGTCTCCAGCACCGTAGAGCAGCGCCGCTCGACGCAGAACGGCAAGACGCACACGACCTATCTCCCTGTCGTCGAATTCGCCTACATCGTCGAGGGCAACCGCCTGCACAGCCGGCAGGTCAAGCTCGGCCTTGAGGTCTCGGGCTCGGCGAGTTTTGCGCAGGGCATCGCCGATCGCTATCCGGCCGGCTCGCCGGTCGAGGTGCATTACGATCCGCAGGACCCATCCAACGCGGCTTTGGAAAACCCGACGGGAACGAACTGGATCCTGCTCGGCGTCGCGCTCGCCTGCTTCGCGATCGCGCTCTATGCGAGCCGCATCTTCCGCTAGAGCATTTCCGCAATTCTTTGAATCGCGAAATTGCTCTAAGTCCTTGCTTTATCGCATTTTCTTCACGCGAACCGGTGTCCACTTCGCTCGAAAATGCTCTAGCCCGATTCGTCCGTGCTCTTCTGGCCCGGCGAGGCTCCGAGCATCCGTATCAGCTCGGCATAGCGCGGCATCAGCTCCTCGCGCCGCTGCATGTCGCGGTCGAACTGCTCCTGTTTGTCCGTCGTGCCGCCCTCGTCCTTTACTGCGGCGCCACCCTGGAACATCTCGTCGAGCGCATTGGCCATCGCGCGGTCGTTGAGCCAGACGAGCTCCTGCTGGAGCGCCGTGTACTCCGTCATCAGCTTGAAGCGCTTTTCGACCCAGCTCGGCTCGGCCGGGTCGTCCCCGCCGGCTCCTGGTGTCCGCCCGCTTGTGCTGCCCTGGGCGAGGGCGGCGCGAGCCTGGTCGGACAGATCGAGGATGACGGCATCGTCCCGATCGGGCGTTGCCGAGGTCACCGTGGCAGGCGAAGAGCTCGCACTATCCGGAGCCAGCACGCCAGAGGGCAGGCTCTGCGGAAGCTCATAGGGGGAAGGCGCAGTCCGGGCCGCTACTGCGTCCACCATGACCGTCTCCTGTTTCGTCCGTTCTGGTCGAAAGCCGTCGTCGAGGCATCGTCGGAAGTTGCTGCGACGGCCAGTGTGGAAGACCGGCTTTAACAAGCCTTGAATCTTTCCTGTCGCTTCCGCGGCGATCGGCCCCGGCTTCGCGCGCTGTGCATCGGCATGCCTGCGCTTGCCCCGCTTGCGGCAATGCGCCTATCTTCGTCGCGAAATCGCGCCTTTTTCGAAGCGCGTCATCGCTCAACCGGAGGAAACCGATGTTTTTCACTCGTCGTGCGGCGCTGGCCGCGCTCGCTGTCACCACGGCCCTCGGCCTCTCGCCGGCCTTCGCCCAGAATGCCGAGAAGTCCAAGCTGACGCTTGGCGTCGGCGGCAAGCAGCTGCTCTACTATCTCCCGCTGACCGTCGCGGAGAAGAAGGGCTTCTTCAAGGAGCAGGGGCTCGACGTCGAGATCAACGATTTCGGCGGGGGCGCCAAGTCGCTGCAGGCGCTGGTCGGCGGCTCGGTCGACGTCGTCACCGGTGCCTATGAGCACACCATCCGCATGCAGGCCAAGGGCCAGGACATCCGCGCCGTGATCGAGCTCGGGCGCTTCCCGGCGATCACCATTGCGGTACGCAAGGACCTTGCCGACAAGGTCAAGTCCGCGGCCGATTTCAAGGGCCTCAAGATCGGCGTCACCGCGCCCGGCTCCTCGACGGCGCTGACCGCGCAATACGCCATGGTCAAGGCGGGCCTGAAGGCGAGCGACGCCGCGATCATCGGCGTCGGCGCTGGCGCCAGCGCGGTCGCGGCGATCAAGCAGAAGCAGGTCGACGTGATCTCGCATCTCGACCCCGTCACCTCGAAGCTGGAATCGGACGGCGACATCGTCTCGCTGATCGACACCCGCACGGAGGCCGGTACCAAGGCGCTGTTCGGCGGCTCGAATCCGGCTGCGGTGCTCTATCTCAAGAACGACTTTGCCGAGAAGAACCCGGTGACGACGCAGAAACTCGTCAACGCGCTGATGAAGTCGCTGAAATGGCTGGAGACGGCCAAGCCCGAGGATGTCGCCGATCTCGTCCCGGCGGAATACCATCTCGGCGACAAGCCGCTCTACCTGACGGCGGTGAAGAACTCGCAGGAGAGCTATTCGCGCACCGGCATCCCGACCGCCGATGCGATGAAGAGCATGTACGACTCGCTCAAGCTGCTCGACCCCGAGCTGACGAACTCCAATGTCGACCTGACCAAGACCTTCATCGACTCGTTCGCGAAGAAGGCGGCTGCAGGCTCCTGATCTCGTTTCGGCGCGACGCCGACCAAGATGGCGCCGCTGCAAAGCGGCGCCATCTCCATTTGAGAGCGGCGCAACTGCACGCTGGACTTGCAGTCTCTACGGCGCGAGACTGTGTCCGATGACGCAAGGAGAGGTCAGATGACTGAGCGCTCCGAGATCAAGGGCTTGATCGAGAAGGCCTATGCCGCACGGGTAAAAGGTGATCTCGACGCGTTGATGACCTATTTCCATCCCGATTGCCGGTTTCAGCTCATGGGAGCGGCGGAGCGCGAGGCTATCTGCCGGCCGCTGGAAGGCTGCGTAGCGGTGCGCGGTCAGATGGCCGAGTTCATCGGCGCTTTCAGATTTACGAATTTCGAGACGCTGGATGTCGTCGTCGAAGGCGACCGAGCCGCCTATCACTGGCAGGCCGATGTGACCTTCGTGCCGACCGGCCGCACCGAAACTTTCCAGACGCTCGATCTGCTGAGTTTCGAGGACGGCAAGGTGCGCAGTCTCGCGCAGTTCACCGATACGGCCGGGGTAGCGCGCATCACGGCTGCTGCGGTGAGCTGAGCGCTTTCGTCATCGCTCCCATCACCGCTTTCAATTGGCGCGGGCCCCGCCAGCCATCTTGCCGTCATCGCGCAATTCCGGCCGCAAAACCGCTACGCACTTTTGCTGGAATTGCTTTAGGTTCGCCGCCTCGTCTCGTCGAAGGCTGGCCTACCCTCATGAACATCCTCTCGATCCAGTCCCATGTCGCCTATGGCCATGTCGGCAATGCCTCGGCTGTGTTCCCGATGCAGCGGCTCGGCGTCGAGGTCTGGCCGATCCACACCGTGCAGTTCTCGAACCACACCGGCTATGGCGCGTGGAAGGGGCAGGTCTTCGATGGTGCGACGATCGACGAGTTGATGACGGGCATCGGCGAGCGCGGCGTGCTCGCCAAATGCGACGGCGTGCTGTCAGGCTATATGGGCTCGGCCGATATCGGCCACGCCATCCTCTCGGCGGTGGCAAGAGTGCGCGAGGCGAATCCCAAGGCGAGGTATTGCTGCGATCCGGTGATCGGCGACGTCGGCCGCGGCGTCTTCGTCCGGCCGGGGATCCCCGAATTCATGCGCGAGCAGGCGGTACCGGCGGCCGACATCGTCACGCCGAACCAGTTCGAGCTGGAATTGCTCACCGATGTCGAGGTCAGGACGCTCGCCGACGCCCATCGCGCCGTCGAGGCGCTGCGTGATGCCGGGCCGAAGGTCGTGCTGGTGACCTCGCTGATCACCAACGAGACGCCGGCGGATTCGATCGACCTGATGGCGGCGGACGGGCAGGGGACGTACCGGGTGCGCACGCCGAAAATCGACATCAACATCAATGGTGCCGGCGATGCGATCGCGGCGCTGTTCTTCGTCCATTATCTGCGCGACGGCTCGGCGGCGAGCGCGCTCGGCAAGGCGGCCTCCTCGATCTACGGGCTGCTGAAGCGGACCAAGGAGGCAGGCTCGCGCGAGATCCTGACCGTGGCGGCGCAGGACGAGTTCGTCACGCCCTCGCAACTCTTCGCAGCCGAAGCGGTCTGACTGGTGCTGGTGCTTTCCTCAGCCCTCATCCTGAGGAGCCGCGCAGCGGCGTCTCGAAGGATGCTCCAGGAGGCTCCGGAACCAGCTGGAGCATCCTTCGAGACGCAGCCTTCGGCTGCTCCTCAGGATGAGGGCTCGCGTTGGATGCCGCGGAATATCATGGGCGTGCCATGAAGCTGCGCCTCGGCACCTTCAATGTCGAGAACCTGCTGACGCGCCATCGCTTCGAGCCCGGCGGGCGGACCGAGACGGCGGCGGCGATGTCGCTGTTCCATTTCCCGCGCGCCGACGAGCGCGACGCGGTCGAGCGCTCGCTCGCCGTCGCGCTCGAGGACGACAAGCGCCAGATGACGGCGCTCGCCATCGCCGAGGCCAATGCCGATCTCTGGATGCTGCAGGAGGTCGACTCGCTGGCGAGCCTGCAAGCCTTCTTCGCCAATTACGTCCACCGCATCGCCGACCATCGCTACGGCCATTTCACGCTGCTCGACGGCAATGACCGGCGCAATATCGATATCGGCTTCGCCGCACGGCGCGATCTGGTGAAGCCGCCGCAGGTCACGGTGCGCTCCTACAAGGGCATGAGCTTTGCGGACGCTGACGCGTTCTCGCCCGGGATCGCCGCCTTCGGCATCAATCCGCGCGACAAGGTCTTCGCCCGCGACTGCCTTGCGGTCGAGCTCGACTTCGGCGACCGGCGGCTCACCCTGTTCGGCTGCCATTTCAAGTCGATGAACAATGGCCGCGACGATGGCCGGCAGGCGACCTTGCCGATCCGCCGAGCCGAAGCGCTGGCGGTGAAGACGATCATCAAGGACTGGTTCGGTCCTGGCTGGCGCGAGGCGAACTGGGCGATCCTCGGCGATCTCAACGGCTACCAGATCGGGCTCGGGCCGCTCGCCGCTCCGGTCGACGAGGGCGACAGCGGCATCGAGCCGCTGCTGGAGGATTTCGCCGTCGATCCGATGGAGAGCCTGCCGCCGCATGAGCGCTGGACGCATTTCCGGCGCTACTGGTCGGAGGAGCGCCAGGCGCTGATCGACAGCCATATGCCGCTCGACCACATCCTGCTCTCGCCGGCGCTCGCTGCGGCCAATCCGAACCCGGCGATGCAGCTGATCCGGCGCGGCCTGCCGTACCGTGTGCCGCTCGATCCGCGCGAGGCCGATCGCTCGATGGCCAAGCTCGCCCTGACCTGCGACCGCTATCCGCGCGTCGGCTGGGACCGGCCCAAGGCCTCCGACCATTGCCCGCTGACGATCGAGCTTACCATTCCGAAGGAGACCGCATGAGCCGCCGCTTCGTCACGCTCGACGTGTTCACGGCAAGACCGCATGCGGGCAATCCGCTCGCCGTGGTGCTGGATAGCGAAGGACTGGACAGCGCGGCGATGCAGGCGATCGCCCGCGAGTTCAACCTGTCGGAGACGGTTTTTGTCGCGCCGCCGGCCAACCCCGCCCATCGCGCGGCAATCCGCATTTTCACGCCGGGGCAGGAGCTGCCCTTCGCCGGCCATCCGACGGTCGGCACCGCCGCGCTGCTGGCCCTGCGCGATGCGGCCGAGGGACGGGCGGCGGACAGGCTCGTGCTGGAGGAGAAGGTTGGGCTGGTGCCCTGCATGATCGAGCTCGGCAATGCGCGGAGCGCCCGCGCCACCTTCACTCTGCCGAAGCTGCCGGAGCAGATCGCGCAGCCGATCGCTGTTGCCGAGCTGGCGGAGGCGCTTGGGCTTGAACCCGCTGATCTCGGCTTCGAGGTGCATCGGCCGAGCGCCTTCTCGGCTGGCGTCGCCTATACGGTGGTTCCGGTTGCTGGCCGCGAGGCGATTGCCAAGGCGCGCGTCGCAGGAGCGTTCGAACGCGTGATGGCGCCGGCCCAGAACGGCAATGCCTTCCTCTATTGCCGCGAGACGGAGGAGGCCGGTCATCACTATCACGCCCGCATGTTCTGGCCCGAGGCCGGCGTGACCGAGGATCCGGCGACCGGCTCGGCCGTCGCCGCCTTCGCCGGCGCGATCATGGCGTTCGACCAGCCGGGCGATGGCGCGCACCGCCTCGTTATCGAGCAGGGCTACGAGATGGGCCGGCCCTCGCAGATCGAATTGACGCTGACGGTCGCGGGCGGCGCGCTCGCTTCGGCGACGATCGGCGGCGCGGCGGTGGTGATGAGCGAGGGCGTGCTGCTGTGAATGGTGTACTCGATGGCGAGATCGTCGCGCTCGATCGCGTCGACGCAAAGGTCGAAGCTTACGACTGGGCTTTCGCTCGCGAGCGCGCAGATGAGATCGCGGCGCATTGGGCTGCGATCAGCGCCGGCAAGCCCTCGATGTTCAACGGCCGCGTCATGCTGCAGCACCGCGCCGCGATCGAGGGCGGGGTGTTCCACGCCGGCTATTTCGAGGCTGATTACGCCGCTTTCCTGAGCTGGCGCGATTTCGGCCAGCCGGGGCCGGCGATCCGCAACGGCTTCGCCATGGCGGCGCTCAGGGCGGCCGACGGCGCCTTCCTGCTCGGGCGGATGGGCGACCACACTGCCAATCCGGGCAAGGTCTATTTCGCCGCCGGCACGCCCGACCGGGAGGATGCCCGCCCGGACGGCACGCTCGACCTTGCCGGCAGCGTCACCCGCGAGCTCTGCGAGGAGACCGGGCTGACGCTCGACGAGATTTCTGTCGAGGAGCGCTGGACCGCGGTGATTGTGCCAGGGCGAGTGGCCTTCATGCGCCCGGTCGGGATCGACCTGCCGGCTGACGAGGCGCGTGAAATGATGCTGGCGCGGATCGCACTGCAGGACGAGCCGGAGTTGTCCGACATCGTGATCGTCCGCAATCTCGCCGATTGCGCGGCTTATGACATGCCGCCCTTCATGATGCCCTATCTCACCCATATCTTCGGTGGTGAGTAATCCGTCTCCTGGATCTCGGTCGTCCCGGACAAGCGGCGAAGCCGCGCCGATCCGGGACCCATTCCTGAGCCTTTCCAAGAGAGGTTCAGGAATGTGTCCCGGGTCTTCGCTTCGCTCCGCCCGGGACGACCACTCTATTCGATCGATGCAGTAATGCTGAAAGGCCAGCCCATGATCGCGTCCGAAGTCCTTGCCCTGCCCACCGGCAACCCATTCGGGCGCGCCTGGGAGACGCCGTTCGGCCTGCCGCCGTTCGCCGAGATCACGCCCGAGCACATCAAGGCGGCCTATCCGGCTGCACTGGAGCAGCATCGGGCCGAGATCGAGGCGATCAAGGCCGAGAAGGCTGCGCCCAGCTTCGCCAATACGATCGAGGCGCTCGAACGCTCCGCCCGTGGCATGAGCCGGCTCGGCGGCGTGTTCTATAATCTCGCCGGGGCCGACACCAACGAGGCGCTGCAGGCGATCGAGCGCGAGATGTCGCCGGTGATGTCGCGGCACTGGTCGGCGATCATGATGGATCACGAGCTCTTCGCCCGCGTCGATGCGGTGTTCGACGCGCGCGAGACCCTCGGGCTGAGCGAGGAGCAGCTTCGCCTGCTGGAGCGGACGCATCGCGGCTTCATCCGCTCGGGCGCCAGGCTCGAAGGCGAGGCCAAGGCGAGGCTCGCCGCGATCAACGAGCGGCTGGCCGGCCTCGGCACCAGCTTCGGCCAGAACCTGCTCAAGGACGAGGCGAGCTATGCGCTGATCATCGAGAACGAGGCTGATCTCGATGGCCTGCCACCCTTCGTCGTCGCGGCGATGGCGCGCGCCGCTGCCGATCGTGGCCGGGAGGGCAAGCATGCGGTGACGCTGGCGCGCTCGATCATCGAGCCCTTCCTGACCTTCTCGACTAGGGCAGCGCTGCGCGAGCAGGCCTTCAGCGCCTGGAGCAAGCGCGGCGAGAATGGCGGCGAGACCGACAACCGCGCCATCGTCGCCGAGATGGTCAAGCTCCGGGCCGAGAAGGCAAAGCTGCTCGGCTTTGCCACCTTCGCCCATTTCAAGCTCGACGATTCCATGGCGAAGACGCCGGAGAACGTGCGCAATCTGCTCGAGCTGGTCTGGAAGCCGGCCCGCGCCCGCGCCGGGCAGGAGGCGGCCGATCTTGCCGCGCTCGCCCAGAGCGAAGGGGAGAACGCGCCGATCCGCCCGTCCGACTGGCGCTTCTACGCCGAGAAGGTCCGGCAGAAGACCTATGCGCTCGATGAGGCCGTGCTGAAGCCCTATCTCCAGCTCGACAGGATCATTGCCGCCGCCTTCGACACTGCCGGCAAGCTGTTCGGGCTGTCCTTCGCCGAGCGCCCGGACCTCAAGGGCTATCACCCGGATGTCCGTGTCTTCGAGGTGAGCGAGACCGCCACCGGCCGGCATATCGGCCTCTTCCTCGGCGATTATTTCGCCCGCGCCTCGAAGCGCTCCGGCGCCTGGATGAGCGCCTATCGTGGCCAGCGCAATTTCGACGGCGAGGTCCGCCCCATCATCGTCAACGTCTGCAACTTCGCCAAGCCGGCCGAAGGCAAGCCGGCGCTGCTCTCGATCGACGATGCCCGCACGCTCTTCCACGAGTTCGGCCATGCCCTGCACGGCCTGCTCTCGGATGTGCATTACGGCTCGCTCGCCGGCACCTCGGTCTCGCGCGACTTCGTCGAACTGCCCTCGCAGCTCTACGAGCACTGGTTCCTCACCAGGGAGGTCATGCAGCGCTTCTGCCTGCATGCCGAGACCGGAGAGCCGATCCCGGATGCGCTGATCGAGAAGATCAAGCGGGCGCAGACCTTCAACCAGGGCTTCGCGACGGTGGAGTACACCTCATCGGCGCTGGTCGATCTTGCCTTCCACTCGCTGGAGGCGCCGGCGGAGGTCGATCCGCTCGCCTTCGAGGCGAAGGAGCTGGCGCGGATCGGCATGCCCGCCGAGATCACCATGCGCCATCGCACGCCGCATTTCTCGCATGTGTTCTCGGGCGACGGCTATTCGGCCGGCTATTACAGCTATCTCTGGTCGGAGGTGATGGACGCCGACGCCTTCAACGCCTTCATCGAGGCGGGCAACGTCTTCGCCCCGGAAGTCGCCGGCAAGCTCAAGCGCTACATCTATTCGGCCGGCGACACGCGCGATCCGGCCGAGGCTTATACGCTGTTCAGGGGCCGCCTGCCGACGCCGGACGCGCTCCTGGAGAAGCGGGGGCTGGCGGCCTGAGCTTCCTTCTCCCCCGAGAGCAGAGGGATCAGCCGGCCGGATAGCCGAACTTTGCTCGCGTGGCGCGGATCTGGGAGGTCGCACCGGCATCGTTGCCCGCAGCGCAGCTCTTTCGGGCCGTGTCGATCTCGGCGCTGACGCGGGTGTGGACGCCCTTGGTGGTGTGGCCGGTCTGCAAATCGTTGTCCATCACCGCCTGGAAGCGATCGACCTCGCCAGCGCAGCCCGAGCCGGTCGGCATCCGGAAGGTGTTGGGCGTGACGCCGGTCGGCGCCTGCTCGGGCGATGGTGCCGGCGGGGGAGCAGCCGTTTGGCAGGCGGCGAGGGAGAGGCCGAGGGCGGCGGCGAAGAAGGCAACGCGCATAAGCGGAGCTCCGGCTGGTCGGACCGGAACCATGGTTGATTCCATTCGCGAGGCAAAGGTCCCCGATGGAACGGATCTGATCGCTCAGTCCTCACTGGGCATGAAGAAGGCGACGATGGTGAACACGGCTGCTGCCATGGCCGCCAGCCAGATCGCCGCCAGTCCGACATGCCTGTGGGCATAGGCGCCGAGCAGCGCGCCGGCGAGCAGGCTTAGCCAGAGCACGAAATGGCGCAGGAAGGCGCGCTTGGGGCCGCCCAGCAGCGCGCCGGCGAGGCGCTGGCCCATCTTGACCAGCGTGCCGGTCATGTAGGTCAGGCCGATCGTGACCTCGCCGTCGCGCTGGAAGACGGCGTTCTCGGCACCCATCGCCAGAGCGAGGGTGCCGGCGGCGGCTATCGCCAGCCCGGCGCCGTAGAGACCGGCCGAAAGCGCCAGCGCCAGCGTGACGAAGGCGAGCACGGCAGCCTGACGCCGGTGCTTGCCGACATGGCCGACGAGCGAGCCGCAGATCACCCCGACGACGAAGAGAAGGATGATCATGCCGGCCACCAGGACGCCGTCCAAGCGACCTTCCACCAGCTCGATGCCGAGGCGGGTGGTGTTGCCGGTCATGAACGAGACGAAGAAGCCGCCGATGTTCAGGAAGCCGAGGGCGTCGACGAAGCCGGCGAGCCCCGAGAGGCCCAAGGCGAGTCCGACGGCTGGACGATCATAGCGCAACACAGGCAAACCACTCCGGTTAGGCAGGTCGGCCCTGCGTGCTGAGAACCCGCCTGGAAACTCCCCCGAGCCCTCATCCTGAGGAGCCATTCCGTTGGGAATGGCGTCTCGAAGGATGCTCCAGTAGACTCCGGAACCATCTGGAGCATCCTTCGAGACGGCCGCTGACGCGGCCTCCTCAGGATGAGGGCTGAGTTTCCAAACAGACTCTTAGAGCCTCTTACTCCCGTCACAATTCGACGGAACCCTGATTGTCATGACCGTGCTGCATACCACCGAGCTCGAAGTCTTCGCCGACTACTTCCAGTTCTATCTCCAGGACGAGGCGGTCGATGAGGATTGGGGGACGTTCTGGACCGATGAGACGGTGGAGCGGATGCTCGCCGTGGGCGACTGCTCGGTCGGCATCGCCACCGCGAGGAATATGAACGTACCCGTCGTGCTCTCGGTCCATGATGAGGCGCCGGAGGCCGATTTCGGCGAATGGGAGCTGGTCAACGAGTGCTCCTTCCGCGCGCGTTCGGGCCAGATGATGCTGATCGGCTGCACGGAAGGGGCGCCACAGGAGCGGGCCCGCTTCTCGCTGGCGCCCGGGAGCTACCGTTTGCGGGTCTCCTATGTCGGCCTCGACGACCTGAGCGATGACGGGCTGGAGGGGGACGACTTCTACCGGTTGCAGGTCTGGCCGGGGCCGTTCGGCGAGACCAGGACGCTGAAGGAGCGGGCCGGGGCGGCTGGATGAAGTGCGCGGGGAACCCCTCTCCCGGATGGGAGAGGGGCAGGGGTGAGGGCCCGCCGCTGATCATCTGAACGCAGCAGCGCCGCTGCGGCCTAGCCAGTTAGGGCAGGCCCTCATCCGGCGCTCCGCGCCACCTTCTCCCATCCGGGAGAAGGAAGAGGGGGCAGCGCACGAACGTTCAAGACCTTAGAGGCTTGCCTTCCTATCCTCCGATCCGGTAGACAGCCCAAGTCGTCGAGAGGATCGTTCGTGGCCGCATCCGCCACCCATGCCGAGAGCCTGAACCGCGCCGCTGCGCGGACGGCCGGCCTGTGTGTCCCGTCACGCGCCCCCTCGCTCCTTGGTCAGCTGCTTCTTCTTACCTGCCCCTGAGGGCCGGCCGGGCACGTGTGCCTGGGCGCTCAGGGGATGACGGGAACCAAGCTCCAGACCTCGCGCGCCAGCCCGAACCGAAATGCGGCGCGCCCTGACCAGGGACAAGACCGATGAGCAATGCAGGCAACACCGTGTCCGCCAAGGACCGCGTCCTGATCTTCGACACCACCTTGCGCGATGGCGAGCAATGCCCGGGCGCGACCATGACCTTCGAGGAGAAGCTCGAGGTCGCCGACATGCTGGACATGATGGGCGTCGACATCATCGAGGCCGGCTTCCCGATCGCCTCGGAGGGCGATTTCGAGGCTGTTTCCGCTATCGCCGGCCGGATAAAGCGCGCGACCGTCGCGGGCCTCGCCCGCGCCATCCCCGCCGATATCGCCCGCGCCGGCGAGGCGGTGCGCCATGCCGCCAGGCCGCGCATCCACACCTTCGTCTCGACCTCGCCGATCCATCTGCAGCACCAGATGCGCAAGAGCGAGGAGGAGGTGCTGGAGATCATCACCCGGACGGTGACGCAGGCGCGCAACCTGGTCGAAGACGTCGAATGGTCGGGCATGGATGCGACCCGCACGCCGATCGACTATCTCTGCCGGGCGGTCGAGACCGCGATCAAAGCCGGCGCGACCACGATCAACCTGCCCGATACGGTCGGCTACGCCACGCCGGACGAATACCGCGCCATGTTCAAGGCGGTGCGCGAGCGCGTACCCAATGCCGACAAGGCGACCTTCTCGGCGCATTGTCACAATGATCTGGGTCTTGCCGTCGCCAATTCGCTGGCGGCGATCGAGGGCGGGGCGCGCCAGGTCGAGTGCACGATCAACGGCATCGGCGAGCGCGCCGGCAATGCGGCGCTGGAGGAGATCGTGATGGCGCTGCGGGTGCGCGGCGACGTGATGCCCTACGACACCGGCATCGACGCGACCTATCTGATGCGCGCCTCGAAGGCGGTCTCGAGCGCCTGCTCCTTCCCGGTGCAGTACAACAAGGCGATCGTCGGCCGGAACGCTTTTGCCCATGAAAGCGGCATCCACCAGGACGGCATGCTGAAGCACCAGCAGACCTACGAGATCATGACCCCGGCCTCGGTCGGCGTAACCAAGACCTCGCTGGTGATGGGCAAGCATTCCGGCCGCGCCGCCTTCCGCTCGAAGCTGACCGAGATGGGCTACACGCTCGGCGACAACCAGCTGGAGGACGCCTTCACCCGCTTCAAGGCGCTCGCCGACCGCAAGAAGCATGTCTATGACGAGGATATCGAGGCGCTGGTCGACGAGAACCTCGCCACCGCCCATGACCGCGTGAAGCTGGTCTCGCTGACGGTGATCGCCGGCACGCGCGGCCCGCAGCGCGCCATGCTGAAGCTCGACATCGACGGCCGGGTCGTGGCCGAGGAGGCCGAGGGCAACGGGCCGATCGATGCGGTGTTCAACGCGGTCAAGGCGCTGGTGCCGCATGAAGCGGTGCTGGAGCTCTACGACGTCCATGCCGTCACCGAGGGCACCGATGCTCAAGCCGAGGTCACCGTACGCCTCGGCCAGAACGGCGCGGCCGTAACCGGGCGCGGCGCCGATCCCGATACGCTGGTCTCGTCCTGCAAGGCCTATCTGGCGGCGCTCAACAAGCTGGTCGCGCGCGGCAGCCGCGTGCACGCGCAGGCAGCGGAGTAATCTTCGGGTGTCGAAGCCGGAGCCGCTGTGCCGTGCTGTGACCAGCGCGGCACAGCGGCTCATTTTTTGCTTTCCACAGGAACAAAGTCTGGATTCGCAAAACGGGTGTCGCTCTCATGGGCACTTGGGATCACCGCGAGACGTTCCTGATGAACCTGCTGCGCCTTATCTCGGTCAGCGCATTTGCCATGTTGGCCGCCTGTCCCGCCGTGGCCTATGCGCCGGCCGTGCCGCCGGAGCGGGCCGAACGGGTCCAGGAACGCCTGCGCATCTGCATGGGTCCCATCGAGGCCGGCAGCGCCGAGCGGCGAGCGGCCTGCGACGAGAGCCTGACCGGCGAGTTCAACCGCGCCGTTCGCGCCGATCTGCTCGCCAGCCGCGGCTGGATTTCCGAGGCCGAGAATGCCCTCAATGAGGCGCTGCGCGATTTCGATGCGGCGCTCAAGGCAGTGCCGAATCATCTGGCCGCCATGCGTGGCCGGGCGCACACCTTGTCCGAGCTCGGCCGGCATGCCGAAGCGGCAGCGCTGATCGAGCGGGCGATGGTCCTCGGCGGGCGCGCGACGCTGCTGGCCGACCGGGCCCTGCTGCGCGAGCGCGCCGGCAACATCGCCGGAGCGCGCGCCGATCTCGACGATGCGATCGCCCTCGATCCGTCCAATAGCTGGGCGCGCGGTACGCGGGCGCGGTTCCGGCAGGACGAGGGCGCGCATGAGGCGGCGCTCACCGATTTCGATGCCGCCCTGGCGTTGGAACCGGAGGTCACCTCCTATCATTACCGGCGCGGGCTCTCGCTTGTCGCATTGGCGCGGCCGCGCGAGGCGGTTGCCGCCTTCGACGGCGCCCTGCGGCTGGAGCCGACCGTCGTGCAGGTCTGGCTGGAGCGCGGGCGGGCTTTCGAAGCGCTCGGGCATGAGGGCCCGGCGCTCGCCAGCTATGAGCGGGCTCTGCGCCTTGACGGCCGGCACGAGGCATCGCTGTCCCGGCGCGCCTTCCTGTTGCAGCGCATGGGCCGCGCCGAGGACGCGATTGCGGCCTATGACCGGCTGCTCGCGGTCCAACCCCACGCTGCCTTCGGCCTCAACAATCGCGCCGGCCTGCTTGCCGGGCTCGGCCGGCGCGAAGAGGCGTTGCGCGACCTCGACCGCGCCATCGCGCTCGTCCCGGGCGACGGGAATGCGCTGCGCAACCGCGCGCAGCTCCTGCTGCAGCTCGGCCGCAACGACAAGGCATTGCGCGATCTCGACCGGGCCGGTCCCGGCCATGATGCCGGCGCTTGGCATGGCATGCGCGGCGACGCGCTGCTGGCGCTCGGCCGGCCGGTCCCGGCGCTGGCGGCGTATCGCGCCGCGCTCGCGCTGAAGCCGCAGGATCACGCCACCCTGTTCGGCTTCGGGCTGGCGCAGGAGATCCACGGCGATCGCAGCGCCGCCGCCGCCGCCTATGGCGCGCTGCTCGCGGTCGATCCGGAGCATGAAGGGGCGCTCGAGCGGCGCGAGGAGCTGCTGCCGGCGCTCGGCCGCTCGATCGAGGTCTGGCCGGCGCGCCTCGCCGGGCTGTGGCGGAGCGCCAGCGATCGCTATACGCGGGAGCGTGCCGCGCTCCAGGGCGCCTATCGCGCGTTGCGGCCGCAGCCGCAGGCGGCCCTGGTTGCCTTGCCCGTCCCGCCCAATCCGCTGGCGGCGCTCGATGCCGCGCTGGCGCTCGACGCCTTCGACGTGCCGCGCCTGATCCGGCGAGCCCAGTACAGCATCGGCCAGCCGCAGCGCGAGGCGCAGGCGCGGGCCGACCTTGCCGTCGCCCTGCTGCTCGAGCCGGATAACCCGTCAGCACTGGTGCAGCGCGCCCGGCTGAATTTCCGCGACGGCGCCTTCGTTGCGGCGCAGGCCGATGCGGATGCAGCGCTGCGCAGCGAGCCGCGCTCGATCGAGGCGCTGTTCCAGCGGGCGAGGGCGTTGACGGCGCGCGGCCAGCTCGGCGCCGCGCTCAAGGCCTATGACGATGTCGTCGCGGTCGCGCCCGCCAATGCCGCGGCCCTGCTCAACCGGGCGCTGCTGCTGCAGCATGCGCGCGAATATGAGCGGGCGCTGGCCGATCTCGACGCTGCCGTCGCGGCTGACCGAGCCGATCCGGATGGCTGGGTGGCGCGTGCTGCATTGCGCACGGCGCTCGGCCAGACCGATGCGGCGATCGCCGATTTCGACCGGGCGCTGTCGCTCGACGCACGGCTCGGCCAGGCCTGGTACGGCCGCGCTTTGGCGCATCAGCGCCGCGGCGATGCGGCGGAGGCGGCGGCCGATTTCGCCAGGGCCAAGGCGCTCGACGCACAGGCCGAGGAGCGCTACCGCGCCTTCGGCGTGGTGCCCTGAGGCGCTTCGGCAACCGATCCTGAGCGCGAAGAGCGGCTTTCAACACGGTTCTGCGTCCTAGCGCGCTGTTTGCGGTGGACGGCTTGTGTCGTTCGCTTGGCGCAGGCCCGATTCTTGCCACTATTAAATCCCGGTGCGTGCAGGCGCGTTGGCTGGGAGCGGCGAGATGGCTGGCTATTTTCCGAATTGGACGCTGAAGACCTCTGGCGACGTGATGCCGGACGAGCGCCTGCCGACCGGGCAGACGATCATTGCCGGCCTGCAGCATGTCGTCGCCATGTTCGGCGCGACCGTACTGGCGCCGATCCTGATGGGCTTCGACCCGAACGTCGCGATCTTCTTCTCCGGCATCGCGACGCTGCTGTTCTTCGTCATCACCGGCGGACGGCTGCCAAGCTATCTCGGTTCTTCCTTCGCCTTCATCGGTGTCGTCATCGCCGCGACCGGCTATGCCGGCACCGGCCCCAACGCCAACCTGCCGGTCGCGCTCGGCGGCATCATCGCCTGCGGCGCGGTCTATGCCCTGATCGGCCTGATCGTGCAGGGCGTCGGCACGCGCTGGATCGAGACGCTGCTGCCGCCGGTGGTGACCGGCGCCGTCGTCGCGGCGATCGGCCTCAACCTCACCGCCGTCGCGATGAACATGATCTCGGCCAGCGCCTATACCAAGTGGATCGCGTTGTTCACGGTGATCGCCGTTGCGCTGATCGCGGTCTATGGCCGCGGCCTGGTCCAGCGCCTGCCGGTGCTGATCGGCGGCCTTGCGGCCTATGTCCTCTACGCCGCGACGGCGACGAGCTTCGGCGCGCCGCCCGTCGATTTCGGCAAGGTCGCGGCCGCCGCCTGGTTCGGCCTGCCGAACTTCGTCGCGCCGGTGTTCGACGCGAAGGCGATCGCGCTGATCGTGCCGGTCGCGATCATCCTGGTCGCGGAGAACCTCGGGCACATCAAGGGCATCTCGGTGATGACCGGGCGCAATCTGGACGGGCTGATCGGGCGCGGCTTCTTCGCCGACGGCGTTGGCACCATGATCGCCGGCTCCGGCGGCGGCACCGGCGTCACGACTTACGCCGAGAACATGGGTGTGATGGCGGTGACGCGGGTCTACTCGACGCTGGTCTTCGTCGCTGCCGGCGCGATCGCCATCCTGCTCGGCTTCTCGCCCAAGTTCGGCGCGGTGATCGGCACGATTCCCGTGGCGGTGCTGGGCGGGCTCGCCGTCGTCGTCTTCGGCCTGATCGCGGCGACCGCCGGCCGTATCTGGGTCGAGAACAAGGTGAACTTCGCCGAGCCGAAGAATCTCCTGACGGTGGCGACCGCGCTGATTCTCGGCGCCGGCGATCTCAAGCTGCCGATCTTCGGCTACGAGCTCGGCGGGATCGGTACGGCGACCTTCGCCGCGATCGCGCTCTATCATCTGCTGAATCGCCGCTCGGCGGCCTGAAAACCCCCGGAAAACGGCCTGCCGCACTCGGTGCGGCAGGCATTCTCCGAGTCCGCCACGCGGCAAGCCGAAAGTCTCCCGAGCGAGTTTGCATATTCCTGTCGCAAACGGGTGGACAGGGGCGGGGGTGTTTGCTACATCGCCGCCCGTCGGGACGCGGTCCACGCCTCGCCGATAACGTCTTCGTGGCGTATGGGTGATTAGCTCAGTTGGTAGAGCAGCTGACTCTTAATCAGCGGGTCGTAGGTTCGAGCCCTACATCACCCACCACGAACTTCAATGACATAGCCGTTGTTGAAGCCCGCCGAAGCGGCCGGGCTTACCATTTGCTGTCCACCGCTGATCGAGATTGACGCTTGCGACGCCCTCTTCCTGAGGAGCGCGGACTCGATCGGAGAGTTCCTTCGGCATGCCGCGGAGGCGCTGAGACTGGTCAAGCCCTGCCTTGCCGGCGGCCGTCCTCGCAATGACAACACTGATCCGCCGCGATAGGCTGTTCGCGCGCTTCGCATGTTGCGCCGATCGGGGGCCGATCAATCGTCATGGAATGGGTGATTCTCGGCCTGCTCTTTGGTTTCTTCTTCTTTGTTATTGTCCCTTGGGCGGCCCTTCGCGCATCCGGTCGCAGCACTGCCGCCCTCGAGCAGATCGTACAGCTGAAGTCTGAACTCGCCGCGCTCCGCGAGGAGCTGGCGAGCCTGAAGCTCAGCGGCGTTGCAGCGACAGGCGTGGAGTCCGTCCAGGCCGCCGCGATCGCGGCCGAGCCCTCACCGCCAGTGACGATCGAGCCAGAGGCCGACGAACCGGCCGGGCCTGTCGTGGCGCCCGAGCCTGTCGCACCCACGCTCGATGAGGTCCCGCCCGAAGCGATCGCACTCGCGGCTCGGACGGGCGACGAAACGCTTCCCGAGCCAGCGGCCGATCCTGCTCCGACGCCCCCCGACCGCTTCGAACAGGAGGTTCGGCCGGAGGCGGACGCGGAGGCCGCAGCACAACCGCCAAGCCGCGACATCGAGGAGACCATCGGCTCGCGCTGGGCCGTCTGGGTCGGCGGCGTGGCACTCGCCTTCGGCGGCCTATTCCTCGTCCGCTACTCGATCGAGGCCGGCATCTTCGGTCCCGGGGTGCGGCTGCTGATGGGCGCGGCGTTCGCCCTGCTGCTGGCAGGGGCAAGCGAGTATCTGCGCCGTCGCGAGGGGCCGTTGCCGTTCAATGCGCCGGGCGTGCTGCTCAATGCCAACATCCCCTCCGTACTTGCCGGTGTCAGCGTTCTCGCCGGGTTCGGGGTCGTCTTCGCCGCCCATGCCATCTATGGCTTCATCGGCGCGACACCCGCCTTCGCGATCATGGCGCTCATCGGTCTGTCGGCGCTCGCGGCATCGCTGCTTCACGGGCCGGCACTCGGTCTATTCGGCCTGGTCGGCTCCTATGTCACGCCCTTTCTGATCGCAAGCACTGTCCCGGCCTTCGCCACGCTCTCGTTCTTCATCGCCTTCGTCACGGCTACGGCCTTCGTGCTGCACGCCCAGCGCCCGAGCCGAATTGTCACCCTGGCGGCTGTCGCCGGCCACGGCGCCTGGACTGTGATGATCGCCTTCGCCATGCGCGGGCTGCTCTGGCCCTCATTCCTCGCAATGGCCGGCGCCGTGCTCGCCTGGCTGCTTTTGAAGGAGCTGCCGCTGCTGCTCCGCCGCAGCGAAGTGGTGCGCGGGCGCCTCGTCTCCTTCGACATCACTGGCATCGTGGCCATCGCCGTGCCGCTGGTCATCGCCGGTGTGCTCTGGGTCGGGATGGGTGCCCAGGGGCCACTGCATGTCGCGATTCTCGTCACCGTCGCGGTCGGCATCGTGGCGGCCGTGCGCCATCGCGATCTCGCGCCGCTCGCCCTCGTCGCTGGAGCCGGCGCCGTTGGCATGGTGCTGCTCTGGCCCCGCGAGGAGGGGCCGCTCGGCCTTTCGCCCGCGACCCTGCTCGACCTCGTCCGGCTGAGCATCGCCCCCGATGCCGGGCCGGGGCTGGTCTGGACCGCCGCCCTTTTTGCGGCAGTGATCGCCGGCTTGCCCTTCGCGGCGCTGGCCACGCGCCGCTGGGCCGGATCCGGCGGCTATGTCGAGCGCGGCTGCCTGGCTTTCGCGTCGGCGCTGGCGCCGGTCTGCCTGCTGCTGGCGACGACGCTGCGCGTCAACGGCTTCGAGCGCGCGCCCGGCTTCGCAGCCCTGGCCGCGCTGCTGGTCGCAGCGTTGTTCCTTGCCTCGGAGCTGCTGCTGCGGGTCGAGCGCGCCAGAACCAGATCGCGCGGCAATCCGCTCGCCCTGATCGGCTCCGCCGCCTATGCCGCCGCGGGTGCGATCGCGCTCGGCCTTGCCGTGGCACTGGCCCTGCGCGAGACCTGGCTGGTGGTGGGCTTCGCGATCTCCGCAGCCGGCCTCGCCATTCTCGCCCGCATCCGCCCGATCCCACTGCTGCGGACGATGTCCGCCAGCCTCGCGACCGCGGCCTTCGTCCGCTGGCTCTGGGCTCCGATCCTCACCGACATGGGCGCGTGGCCACTGCTCAACTGGCTGATCCCGGCCTATGCCCTGCCGGCCCTGTGCTTCTGGGTGGCCGCGCTGGCGCTGCGCGACGGACAGGATCGGCCGAAGATCGTGCATCAGGCGTTGGCCGCCTTCTTCACCGCCGCCTTCGTGCTGCTGCAGGTCCATCAAGTCTTCGTTGGCCCGGATCTCACGCCCGATCTGGCCTGGATCGCCGGCCACTATGCCCAGCCCCGCAACAGGCTGTTCGAGGAGGTTGCCTGCATGACCATGGCAGCCGGCCTGCTCGGCGCCGGTTTCCAGCGCCTCGGCCGCCTGGTCGGCGACACTCCCTTCCGGATCGCAGGGCTGGCCGCCGCTGCGCTCACGATCCTTCTCGCCGTCGGCGGGCTCGGAGCCCTGCTCAATCCGCTTTTCGACGGCACCACAGTCGATGGTTGGCCGGTGCTGAACCGGTTGCTCTGGTATGTCGTCGCCGGCAGCGCGCTCGGCGCGCTGGGCTTTGCCATGGGGCGCGAGGACAGCTCGCCCGTCGCGAATGCGCTCAGCGCCTGCGGCGCATTCCTGGTCTCGCTCGGCATCGTGCTGATCACGCGGCAGGCCTTCGCCGGGCCACAGCTCTCGCCGCTCGACGGCGCCTCGGTCGGCTATGCGGAGGCCGTTATGATCACGGTCGTGCTGATCGCTCTGACCGCCGCGGCACGGCTCTGGCATGATGCCGCGCCGGGCCTGATAGCGCGTCTCAGTGTTTCGACGCTGGGGGCCATCGCGATCGGCTGGGCCGTGCTCGCTCTCGGCTTCGGCCGCAACCCGTTCCTCGACGGAAGCGCGGTCGAGGGACCGGTCATCTTCAACCGCATTCTCTGGGGCTATGGCCTGACGACCCTGGCCCTTGCCGGCGCCGCATGGTGGCTGCGCGATGGCTTCGCCACGCTCTCGCGCGCCTTCGGACTCGCCGCGGCCGCGGCCGCCATCGGCTGCGCCTTCCTGCTGCTGCGCCACGGGCTGCACGGCCCGACTCTCTCGTCCGAGGTGCCGATCACCCTGGCCGAATCCGGAATCTACGCCTCACTCGCCTTCATGCTGGCCATTGGGGTCATGATCGCGGGCGCCGTCCGCTGGCAGGGGCGCAGTGTGCAAATCGACCCGCTGGTCGCGACGCTCGCGTCTTGCGGCTTCTTCGCCGTTGCCGCGTTCATCGCAAGTCCTGCGATGACCGACCAACCTCTGGCAGGCATTCCGATCCTCGACAACGCGCTCCTCGGCTATTTGCTGCCGGCGGCGCTCGCCTTCGCGGCCGCCGCCTGGTCGCAGGCCTATCTTCGCCGGCCGCTGATCGTGCGGATCTATGGCATTGCCGCCATTCTCGGGGCGTTGGCTTATGTCGTCACGGAGGTCCGGCGGGCCTTCGTCGGTGCCGACCTGTTCGGCACCGATGTCAGCGCCGGCGAGCTCTATGCCTATTCGGCCGCTATCCTGTTCTACGGCGTGGCCCTGCTGGCGTTGGGTTTTCGAGTCCGGTCGCGCGATCTGCGCCTGGCGTCGCTCGGCATCGTCACGATTGCGATCTGCAAGGCCTTTCTCGTCGACATGTCGGGGCTGGAGGGGCTGCTACGAGCCCTATCCTTCATCGGTCTGGGCGGGAGTCTCGTCGCGATAGGTCTCGCCTATCAGCGCGTTTTGCGCCGCGGGACGGAGACCGTCACGCCTGCCAGCGCGTAGTGGGGATGTCCGTAACGGCGCCAGTTCCGGCGTCCACCACCAGAGCCGCGAGCGTCCGCTTCCGGGTGCAGGTCCAACGCCCGCTGCCGGCATAAGAGCGCCTCACGTGCCGTTTCCGCAGCCGCTCAGGCCGGAGGACCGTGAGGCGCTGCGGGGCGATTATGTTCGCATCTACGGCAGCTGACCGAAGAGCCGGACGGCTGGGCGCTCATGCAGGCTGAAGCGCCGCTTCGGCCTGAACGCAGCGGACGAGCCGGCCTTCGCCAAGTGCCACGGCAGGAGGCAAGTTCGCTCGGCATATGTCCTGCGCCTGCTTGCAGCGTGGCGCGAATGAGCAGGAGGAAGGCGCCTCGTTCAGCGGCGGTGGCGCGCCGGGGATCGCCTCCAGCCGCTCGCCCTTCTTCGCGCCATGCAGGTTCGCCGCAAGGAGACCACGCGTATAGGGATGGCGCGGATCCCTGAGCAGTTCGCGCACCGTGCCGGTCTCGACGATCTGGCCGGCATACATCACGGCGAGACGGTCCGAGACCTCGACCGCGACGCCGATGTCGTGGGTGACGAAGATCACGCCCATGCCGAGATCGCGCTGGAGCTGGCGCAGAAGCAGGAGGATCTGGATTTGCACGGTCGCGTCGAGTGCAGTCGTCGGCTCGTCTGCGAGCAGGAGCTTCGGGCGGGCGGCGAGCGCCAGCGCGATCATGGCGCGCTGGCGCATGCCGCCGGACATTTCGTGCGGATAGGCCTTGAGGCGTCGCTCGGGCGAGGGGATGCGCACCAGTTCGAGCAGCTCGAGCGCGCGCGCCATCGCCTGCTTCGCCGAGAGCTTCTCATGCCGGACGATCGCCTCGGCGATCTGCTCGCCGACGGTGTAGACCGGATCGAGCGCCAGCGCCGGATCCTGGAAGATCATCGAGGTGACGGCGCCGCGATAATCCGAGAGTTCCTGTGCGCCAAGCGCCAGCACGTCCTTTCCGTCGACCATGACCTTGCCGCCGATCTCGGTGCGGCTCTCCGGCAGGAGGCGCAGCAGCGTCTTCAGGGTGACGCTCTTGCCGGAACCGGATTCGCCGAGAATGCCGAGCACCTTGCCGGGCTCCAGCGTCAGCGAGACGCCATTGACCGCATGGACCGTCTGCGCGCCCTTGAAGCGGACGGTGACGTTCTCCATCGCGACGAGCGGTGTCGTCATGCGGCATCCTCCAGCGCCGGGGCGCGGCTATGGCCGGAGCCGGGAATCTCCATGTGGCAGGCAGCAAGCCGCTGGCCGGCACCGACCGGGGTCAGCGCCGGCTTGGCCTTGGAACAGACCGTCTGCGCCTGCGGACAGCGCGGATGGAAACGGCAGCCTTCCGGCGGATTGATCGGGTTCGGCGGATCGCCGGCGAGCGGCGCCTCCATCGTCCGGTTTTCCGGGTCCATCGACGGCATCGCCGAGAGCAGCGCCTTCGTATAGGGATGGCGCGGATCGTCGTAGAGCTCCTCGACCGGGCCGATCTCGACGACCTCGCCGAGATACATCACCATGACGCGGTCGCTGATGAAGCGAACGACGTTGAGATCGTGGCTGATGAAGATGTAGGTCAGCCCGAACTCCTCGCGCAGGTCCATCAGCAGGTTGAGCACCTGCGCCTCGACCGATTTGTCGAGCGCCGAGACGGCTTCGTCGAGGATGACGAGGCGCGGCCCCAGCGCCAAGGCGCGGGCGATGTTGACGCGCTGGCGCTGGCCGCCGGAGAGCTCGTGCGGATAGCGTGCCGCGAAGCGGGCCGGATCGAGCCCGACCCGGGCGAGCAGGTCGCGGGCCCGCAGGATCGCGCCCGACTTGGGGACGCCGTGCACCATGGGCCCGAAAGCGATCGAATCCTCGATGGTCAGCCGCGGGTTGAGCGAGGCGAAGGAATCCTGGAAGACCATCTGCGCCTGGCGGCGATAGTCCTTGAGCGACAGCGCCGAGCTGCCGACGGCCTCGCCATCGAACAGCATCTGGCCCTCGTCCTGCGGGATCAGCTGCATCACCACGCGCGCGGTCGTCGACTTGCCGCAGCCGGATTCGCCGACGACGCCGAGCGTCTCGCCCTTCATCACCGTGAAGTCGACACCGTCGACGGCGCGCACCACCGCGCCGCGCCCGAGCGGGAAATGCTTGGTCAGCGTCCGCGCCTCGAGCAGCGGGGTGCCGGCGCCGCCGCGGTCGAGTCCGTCTTCGGCATGGAGCGAGAGCGACATGGCTCAGCCTTTCACGTCCATGGCCGAGCGCAGCCCGTCCGAGAGCAGGTTGAAGGAGATCGAGGTGATGAAGATCGCGACGCCCGGCAGCGCTGCGACCCAGGGCTGGACATAGATCGCGGTACGCAGCGTGTTCAGCATCAGGCCCCATTCCGGCGTTGGCGGCTTGGTGCCGAGGCCAAGGAAGGAGAGGCCCGAGGCCAGGATCATCGAGACCGAGATCAGGCTGGTGGCGTAGACGAAGATCGGACCGAGCACATTGCCGAGGACGTGAACGCGAATGATCGTGCCGGAGCCGGCACCGCTGGCCCGCGCCGCCTCGACATAGTCCATCGAGCGCACCTGCGTGGTGACGCTCTCGGCGATGCGGGCGATCGGCGGGATGAAGACGATGGTCAGCGAGAGCAGCGAGTTGAAGACACCGGCGCCGAGAGCGCCGGAAAGCGCGATCGCCAGCAGCACCGAGGGGAAGGCGTAGAAGATGTCGACGGTGCGCATCGTGATCGTGTTGAACTTGCCGCCGAAGAAGCCGGCAGCGACCCCGATCAGCGAGCCGAAGCCGAAGGCGATGAAGACCGGCACCACGCCCATGAACAGCGACAGCCTGGCGCCGTGGATCAGGCGCGAGAGCATGTCGCGGCCGAGCTCGTCGGCACCGAGCGGATAGCCCGGCGTGCCGATCGGGCGCAGGCGCCGCAGCATCGAGGAACGGGTCGGGTCGGCCGGGGCGATATAATCGGCGAAGACCGCCATCAGGATGATCAGCAGCACGACGATGCCGGCACCGACCGCGACCTTGTCCTTGCGGAAGCGCCTGAAGACGCCGGACCAGTAGCCGGGAGAGCGCACCGGCTGGGGGACAGCCGGCATGGCGGCCGGAGACGTCACAGCACTCATCTCAACGCCTCCTCACGCGCGGGTCGAGCAGGCCCTGGACGATGTCGACGAGGACATTGAGGCCGACGAAGAACATGGCGAGGACGAGGATCGTGCCTTGCAGCAGCGGTAGGTCGCGTTGGAAGATGGCGTTGCCGAGCAGGAAGCCGGTGCCCGGCCAGGAAAAAACCGTCTCGATCAGGATCGAGCCGCCGAGCAGGTAGCCGAGCTGCAGGCCCATGACCGCGAGCGCGGTCGGCGCGGCGTTCTTCACGACATGGCGGAAGACGCCAAAATCCATCAGGCCCTTGGCCCGCAGCGCCGGCACGAATTCCTGGTTCAGGATATCAGCGACCAGCGCGCGAACCGTGCGCGAGATGATGCCCATCGGGATCACCGACATGGTGATGGCCGGCAGGATCATGTGGCTGACATGCTCCCAGTCCCATTTCCAGGAGGCCGAGCCGCCGGGGCCGGCACCGCCCGGCGGCAGCCAGCCGAGCTGCACCGAGAAGACGATGACCAGCACCATGCCGAGCCAGTAATGCGGCACGCTGACGCCGAGCACCGCCAGCATCGAGGCGAACTTGTCGAGGAAGGAGCCGCGGAAATAACCGGCGACGAAGCCGAAGAAGCAGCCGAGCACGAAGCCGATCACGGTGGCGAGGCAGGCAATCAGCAGGGTGTTGCCGACGGCGCGCCAGACCTCGGCGGCGACCGGGCGGCCGGTCGCGATCGAGGTGCCGAGATCGCCCTGCACCGCCTTCCAGAGCCAAAGCCCGAACTGCACCGGCAGCGGCCGGTCGAAGCCGTAGAGCTTCCTGATCTCCTCCTGCATCTGCTGCGAGGCGTCCGGCGGCAGCACCGAGGTCAGCGGGTCGCCCGGCGCGATATGGACGAGCAGGAAGCAGAACAGGCTGACGCCGAGCGCCACCGGCAGCACATAGAGGATGCGCTTGGCGAGATAGGTCAGCATGGCCGGCCTCGCGTCATTCGCTGCTCACTTGTCCATCGAGATCGGCGAGAAGTCCTGGAACCAGTTCTGCGCCTGGACGAAGCCCTTGACCTTGGCCGACAGCGCGCGCGGGTTGACGTCGTGCGTCACCATCAGGAAGAGCGCGTCGTCGACGTATTTCTCGTGCGTCTTCTGCAGGATCTTGGTCTGCTCCACCGGGTCGAAGGTGGTGCGGATCTGGTCGAACAGCTTGTCCATTTCGGGGTCGCAATAGATGCCCCAATTGGTGCCCGCCGGCGGCTTCAGATCGCATTGCAGATGGCGGATGAAGCCGGTGAACGGGTCCTGGATGAAATAGGTGTAGTTCATCCCCGTCGCCTTGCGGGACGAGTCGTGGTTCGCGCCGGCCCGCCAGATGTTGATCAGCGTGTTCCACTCGACCACCTCGAAATCGACCTTGATGCCGACCTCGGCGAGGTTCTGCTGGACGAACTCGTTCATCGGCAGCGGCTGCATCTGGCCCGAGCCGGAGGGCGAGATCAGGATGCGGGTCTGGAGCGGCTTTGCCGGGGAGTAACCGGCCTCGGCGAGCAGCTTCTTGGCCGCCGCGGGGTCGTAGCTCAGCTTGAAGCTCGGCTTGCCGAACCATTGATGGCCGGGCGGGTAGAACCCCTCGGCCGGGATCATCATGCCGCCGAGCAGCTCCTTCAGTCCGGCGCGGTCGATCGCGAGATTGGCCGCCTTGCGCACGCGGATGTCGTTCCAGGGCGAACCCTCGACGCGCGAGAGATGCCAGGTCCAGTTGTGCGGATAGGCGTTGGTGACGATCTTGTAGCCGGCGCCCTTCAGCGACTCGACGAGATCGGGCGCCGGCGCCTCGATCCAGTCGACCTGGCCGGAGCGCAGCGCGGCGGCGCGTGCATTGGGCTCGGGCAGCGGCAGCAGCACGAGCTTGTCGAGCTTGGGTACCCGCGCCTTGTCCCAATAGTCCTTGAACGGCGAGAGCTCGGCCCGCTCGCGCGGCTGGAAGGCGGTGAGCTGCCACGGGCCGGTGCCGGACGGCGTCCTGGCGAAGGCTTCCCAGTTCTTGCCGACCTTCTCCCACTGCGCGGGCGACGACATCATGATCCAGGCGAGCTGGTAGGGCAGGGTCGCGTCGGGCGACTTCGTCGTGATCTCGACCTTGTACTTGTCGATCACCTTGTAGGCGGCGACGGCCGGGATGCGCGAGCGGCCCTGCGCCGCCTGGCGCTGGTCGAATTGCGGACTGTCGTTCTTGAGCAGCTTGTCGAGGTTCCAGACCACCGCCTCGGCGGTGAACTCGGAGCCGTCATGGAACTTCACGCCCTCGCGCAGGGTGAAGGTCCACTTGGTCTTGTCGCTCGCATCGACCGCCCAGGCGGTGGCGAGGCCGGGCTTCAGGTCGGAGGGCTTGTCTGCGCTGGAGAGGTCCCAGTTGATCAGCGCGTCATAGACCGTATAGCCCATGAACCGCATGCCCTCGCCGCCCTGGTCGGTCTGGCCTGTGGTCAGCGGAATGTCGGAGGCGGTCATCGCGATGCGCAGCGTGCCTTGCGCCAGGGCCGGCTGGGCAAGAAGCGCGACGCCGGCAGCGAGCGAGAGGGCCAGGGCAGTGCGAAGCATCGGGCACCTTTGATCTGGAAGAGTTCTGAACCGGCTGAGCAAGGGCCGTGCCATGGGCATGAAGGCGCCCGAACCGCACCGTCATGCTCGCCCTTGTGGCGAGCATCCACGTCTTGAACGCTGCGCTCGACCGGCGAAGACGTGGATGGTCGGGACGAGCCCGACCATGACGGAAACGGCAGGCTCTAAGCCCTGTCACTCCATCGACATCGGGGCGATGTCGATGAACCAGCTCTTGGGCTGGACCACGCCCTTGACCTTGGCGCTCATCGCGCGCGGGCCGACATCATGCGCCACCCAGACGAAGGGCGCCTCCTCGACGATGCGGGCGTGGAGCTTGGCAAGCGCCGCATCGCGCGCCGTGCCGTCGAAGGAGGTGCGGGCGTCGGCGATCAGCTTGTCGAACTCGTCATTGCCGAAATAGCCCCAGTTGTTGGAGACCGGCGGGAAGGTCTTGGTCGAGACGAAGCGGACCATGGCGAAAAACGGGTCCATCGCCGCATAGGTGACGTTGGTGGCGTTGGCGCCGCGGGCATTGGCGTGCTTGGCGCCCTCGCGCCAGTTGGTGAAGACGGCGTTCCACTCGCCGACCTCGAGCGCGACGTCGAAATAGCAGTCCTTCAGGGCCTGCTGCATGAATTCGTTCATCGGCAGCGGCTGCATCTGGCCCGAGCCCGAGGCCGAGGTCAGCACCTTCACCTTCGCCGGCTTGGAGGCCGAGAAGCCCGCTTCGGTCATCAGCTTCTTGGCGGCTTCGAGATCGTATTTGATCTCGAACTTCGGATTGCCCCACCAGGGATGGCCGGGCGGTACCGTGCCCTTCGGCACCTCCATCAGCCCGCCGAGAAGGGTCTTCAGCTCCTCGCGGTTGACGCACAGATTGGCGGCGTGGCGGACCTTCTTGTCGAGCCAGACCGAACCTTCGGCGAAGGAGAGCTGCCAGGGCCAGACATGCGGCTGGGCATTGGTATAGATCGAGAAGCCGCGCTGCTTGATCTGCGGCACGGCGTCCGGCGCCGGCGCCTCGATCCAGTCGACCTGGCCCGAGAGAAGGGCAGCGGTGCGGGCATTGGCTTCGGGCAGCGGCAACAGCACGACACGGTCGACCTTCGGTACCCGCTTGGGATCCCAGTAAGCCTTGTTGGCGACCATCTCGAAGCGTTCGCGCGGCACGAGCCGGACGCCCTTGAACGGGCCGGTGCCGGACGGGTCGGCCGAGAAGGCGGCCCAGGCCTGCTTGGAGCGTTCGGCGGCGTCAGTCACCGAGGCCGGGACGGCGGCGAGCTTGGCTGCCCAATGCGTGGGCGAGGCCATGTAGAGATTGGTCAGGTTGATCGGCAGGAAGGCGTCGGGCTCGGAGGTGGTGAGCTCGACGGTCAGCGGATCGATCGCCTTGGCCGACTTCAAGGTCGGCATGCGCGAGACGGTGACGCCCACCTGATCGGCAGCAAAGTGGGCTGCCTCTTTATTGAGCACTTTTTCGACGTTCCAGACTACCGCTGCGGCATCGAAGGCCGAGCCGTCCTGGAACTTCACACCCGGGCGCAGCTTGAACACCCATTTCGTCTTGTCGCCGGCGTCGACCGCCCATTCGGTGGCGAGGCCGGGAATGACGACGCTGGCCTTGTCGGCCGAGGACAGGTCCCAGTTGGTCAGCCCGTCATACATCGGGATGCCGGTGAAGCGGTTGCCTTCGAAACCCTGGTCGGGCTGCCCATGAGTCCGCGGGATATCGGCGGCGGTCATGCCGATGCGCAGCACTTTCTCCTGGGCGAGCGCGGTGCCCGCGAGCGTGGTTGAAAAGCCGAGCGCCAGCATGACGGCGCGCGTGGTGAACCTGGACGACATGACGGTGCTCCCCTCGAGGCCCGGCGTTGGTTCGCGCGGATTGGGGAGGGGCTAGCAACGGGCGTGCCATAGGCTCGGTGGCAGAAGAGAAGGCATTGCTACAATACCACGCAAGCCTCACGCATCTTCCCGGAATGCCCGCCATCTAGCGCGGAAGGCGAGGGCGGGCGCCGGAATTCGGGGGCCTGGGCCGAGGTCAAGACCTTCGCCAGCGACGTCGCCAAGACGATGAAGCAGGCCGAACCCAAGCGCTTCACCGCGCCCCTGTCGAAAAAGGCCCGCAATGGCCGGATCTTCATCGACTATCTGCGCAATGCGGCGGCGCCACTCTTGTCTCTGCCCGACTTTTAGCATCAATCTCACCGCTTGATCGTAGCCGGCGAGTCCGGTTTTCTGCGCCGGCTCACGATGGCGCTGGGGATGGCCGGGTCGCGCATGGTTTCGGTAGATCTCAAGGCCGTTTCGAAGCACTGGGGCGGCGCGGCGGCGGTCGACGACATCAGCTTCACGGTCAAGGGTGGCGACCTCGTCGCGCTGCTCGGCCCGTCCGGCTGCGGCAAGTCGACCACGCTCCGGCTGATTGCGGGGCTGGAGGACAGCAGCAGCGGCACCATCGCGATCGGCGGGCGCGACGTGACCGGCGCGGCGCCCTCGCAGCGCGGCATCGCCATGGTGTTCCAGAACTACGCGCTGTTCCCGCATCTCTCGGTCGCCGAGAACATCCTGTTCGGCCTGAAGGTGCGCAAGGTCTCGCGCGCCGAGCGCGACGAGCGGCTCAAGCGCGCCGCCACGATCCTCGGACTCGCCGGCCTGCTCGAACGCAAGCCCTCGCAGCTCTCCGGCGGCCAGCAGCAGCGCGTCGCGCTCGGCCGTGCCATCGTCGCCGAGGCACCGGTCTGCCTGATGGACGAGCCCCTCTCCAATCTCGATGCCCAGCTGCGCGTCGAGATGCGCCGCGAAATCCGCGAACTGCAGCAGCGCCTCGGCATCACCATGGTCTATGTCACGCATGACCAGGTCGAGGCGATGACGATGGCCGACCAGGTCGTGCTGATGCGCAACGGCCGGATCGAGCAGGATGCGCCGCCCGACCAGCTCTACGAGAACCCGGCGACGATCTTCGTCGCGCGCTTCGTCGGCACGCCGCCGATGAACGTCATTCCGCTCGCATCCGTCCTGGCGGCGGGCGGAGACGAGCTCGCGCCGCCATCCCATGCCGAACCGGGCTCGCTGGCTGTCGGCATCCGCCCTGAAATGACCGAACTCAGCGAGACCGGCATCGCGGCCGACGTCGTGGCCGTCGAATATCTCGGCGCCGACACGCTGGTCGAGACGCGGATCGAGGGCCAGCCCTTCATCGTGCGCCGGCCCGGGAAGGTCCGTGCTGTGGCAGGCGATAAGGTCCACATCAGGCTGTCGCAATCGGCGGTGCACTGGTTCGACCTGAAGACCGAGCAGAGGCTCGTCCTCGACTGACGACGCCTGAACAACCAGGCGCTCAAGCGCCGCAACCAAGGGGAGAGCACGACTATGGACAGGCGGGAATTTCTGGGTGGTTCGGCGGCGGTGGCTGGTTCGCTCGCCATGGCGAGGCCTGCGCTCGCCCAATCGGCCGAGTTGTCCTTCTTCTACCCGGTCGCCGTGGGCGGGCCGATCACCAAGCTGATCGACGCCTATGCCGCCGGCTTCGAGAAGGACAACCCGACGATCAAGGTCAAGCCGATCTATGCCGGCACCTACCAGGAGACGATCGTCAAGGCGCTGACCGCGCACAAGAGCGGCACGCCGCCGGTGCTCTCGGTGCTGCTCTCGACCGACATGTTCACCCTGATCGACGAGGAGGCGATCGTTCCCTTCGATCCCTTCATCAAGACCGAGGACGACAGGAAGTGGCTCTCCAGCTTCTTCCCTGGCTTCATGGCGAACAGCCAGACCGGAGGCAAGACATGGGGCATCCCGTTCCAGCGCTCCACGGTGGTGCTCTACTGGAACAAGGAGCTGTTCAAGGAGGCCGGCCTCGATCCCGAGACGCCGCCGAAGACCTGGGCCGAGCAGCTCGAATTCGCGCAGAAGCTGACCAAGCGCGACGCCGCCGGCAACACTAGCCAGTGGGGCATCCAGATCCCGTCGTCGGGCTTCCCCTACTGGCTCTTCCAGGGGCTGACCACGCAGGCCGGCGCCATCCTCGCCAATGCGGCCGGCGACAAGACCGACTACGCCAATCCCGGCGTCGTCGAGGCGCTGCAGTACTGGGTCGACCTCTCGCAGAAGCACAAGGTCCATCCGCCGGGCATCGTCGAATGGGGCACCACGCCCCGCGACTTCTTCGAAAAGAAGGTCGCGATGATGTGGACGACCACCGGCAACCTGACCAATGTCCGCACCAACGCCAAGTTCCCCTTCGGCGTCGCCGTGCTGCCCGCCGGCAAGAAGCCGGGCAGCCCGACCGGCGGCGGCAATTTCTACCTCTCCAAGAAGGCGAGCCCGGCCGAGCAGGAAGCGGCGTTCAAGTTCGTGCGCTGGATCACCACGCCCGAGCGCGCCGCACAGTGGAGCGCCGATACCGGCTATGTCGCGGTGACGCCGGCGGCCTACGAGACCGAGGCGATGAAGAAATACGTCGCCGACTTCCCGCAGGCTCTTGTCGCCCGCGACCAGCTGCCGACCGCCGTCGCCGAGCTCTCGACCCATGAGAACCAGCGCGTCACCAAGGCGCTGAACGACGGCCTGCAGGCAGCCTTGACCGGCACGAAGCAGCCACAGAAGGCGATGGAGGACGCGCAAGCGGAAGCCGAGCGCATCCTGAAGGCCTATCGCTGAGCCGATGACCAACCGCGCAACCGCGACGATCCATGGCTGGCTGCTCCTGCTGCCGGCCATGGCGTGCCTGGCCCTGTTCACGCACTGGCCCGCGGTCGCGAGCTTCGTCGACAGCTTCATGTCGACGCCGCGGGCGCGCCGCCCGGCCCGCTTCGTCGGGCTCGACAATTACGAGCAGATGGCGGCCGACCCGATCTTCTGGAAGGCGATGGCGAACAATCTCTGGTTCGCCATGGGCACGATCCCGACCTCGATCGCGCTCGCTTTACTGATGGCGGTCTGGGTCAATGACAGGATCGCCGGCCGCACTTTGGTCCGGATGGCCTATTTCACCCCGACCATCCTGCCGATGATCGCGGTCGCCAACATCTGGCTGTTCTTCTTCACTCCGCAATACGGTCTGCTCGAGCAGATCGTCGGTGCCTTCGGCGGGCGCTCGACGAACTGGCTGGGGTCGCAGGATACGGCGCTCTACGCCGTCACCATCGTCGCGATCTGGAAGGAGGCCGGCTTCTTCATGATCTTCTACCTTGCGGCGCTGCAGGCGATTCCGCCCAGCCTGGGGGAGGCGGCGGCGATCGAGGGCGCCTCGCGCTGGACCTATTTTCGGCGCATCCAGTTCCCGCTGCTGATGCCGACGACGCTGTTCGTGCTGATCAATGCGGTGATCAATGCCTTCCGCATGGTCGACCATATCTTCGTGATGACGCGCGGCGGCCCGGACAATGCGACGACGCTGCTGCTGTTCTACATCTACCAGGTCGGCTTCGGCTTCTGGGACACGGCCTATGCGGCGGCGCTGACCTGCGTGCTGCTCGCGCTGCTCGCGCTTGTCGCCTTCGTCCAATACGGCTGGCTCGAGCGCAGGACGCATTACCGATGAGCGGCGCGCCTAGCCCGCAGCCGGTGGCCGCGACCCGACCCGACCCTTACGCGCCGAAGGGCCTTTCGCTGACGCTCGAATCCCTGGGCGCGATCCTGCTCGCGCTGATCTGGGTGCTGCCGCTGGCCTATGCGGTCTGGGCCGCGATCCATCCGGCCGAGTACACCACCCGCTTCGAGCTGACCGCGCCGCTGACGCTGGACAACTTCACCCGCGCCTGGGCGGCCGCGCCCTTCGCCCGCTATTTCCTCAACACCTTCATCCTCGTCACCATGATCCTCGCCTTCCAGCTCGTTCTGGGGACGCTCGCAGCCTATGCGCTGGCGCGGCAGGATTTCTGGGGGCGCGACGTCGCCTTCGCGCTGATCCTGGCGCAACTGATGATCATGCCGGATGCGCTGATCGTCGAGAACTACCGCACCCTCGCCAAGTTCAACCTGATCGACACGATCCCGGCGATCGCCTTGCCCTATATCGCCTCGGCCTTCGGCATCTTCCTGCTGCGGCAGACCTTCAAGACCGTGCCCAAGGAACTCGACGATGCCGCCCGCGTCGAGGGCGCCAGCCCGCTGCAGGTGCTGATGCGGGTTTATGTGCCGCTCGCCAAGCCGACCTACATCGCCTACGGCCTGGTCTCGGTGAGCTATCACTGGAACAACTTCCTCTGGCCGCTGCTGGTCACCAATTCGGTGGAGTCGCGGCCGCTGACGGTCGGCCTGCAGGTGTTCTCGTCGAGCGACCAGGGCATCGACTGGGCGGTGATCTGCGCCGCGACGCTGATGACCTCGGCGCCGCTGCTGGTCGGCTTCCTGCTGTTCCAGCGCCAGTTCGTGCAGAGTTTCATGCGCGCGGGAATCAAGTGAGATGAAGCTGATCACCTGGAACATCCAGTGGGCCCGCGGCATGGACGATCGCGTCGATCCGTCGCGTGTCGTCGCCCATGCCCGGCAGATGGCGGATTTCGACGTGCTGTGCCTGCAGGAGGTCGCCGACAACTTTCCCGAGCTCGACTTCAACGACGAGACCGACCAGTTCGCCCGCTTCGCCGAATTGCTGCCGGGCTTCACCGCCATCGAAGGCGTCGGCGTCGATGTCGCCGACGGCAAGGGCGGCCGCCAGCGCTTCGGCAACCTGCTGCTGACGCGCTATCCGGTGGCGCAGGCACTGCGCCATCTCCTGCCCTGGGAAGCGGCGCAGACCCGCAACATGCCGCGCATGCTGATCGAGGCGATGGCGCTGACGCCATTGGGCCCGGTCAGGCTGATGACGACGCATCTCGAATACTCGGCCTCGGAGCTGCGCGCTGCGCAGGTCGAGGGCATCCGCGAGGCCCACCGCATGGCGCTGGCCCGTCATGCCAAACCCCGGGCGGCCGGGCCGCACACCTACCGGATGACGCCGAGCTCGCCGAGCGCGGTGCTGACCGGCGACTTCAACATGCGGCCGGACGATCCCGTGCTGGCGCGCCTGCTGGCGCCCTTTGACGGTGGCGAGCCGCCTTTGGTCGACCTCTGGGCCGCGGTCAAGGGCGACGCCCCGCATCCGCCGACCGCCAATCTGTTCGACCAGACCTATGGCCAGCCCGGCTGCCTCGACTATGTGTTGGCGACGCCCGATCTCGCGGCGCGCGCCCGCAGCATCATCTGCGATGTCGAGACCCAAGTCTCCGACCACCAGCCGATCCTGGTCGAATTCGACCTCGGCTGATTCCTGCGCACTCCCTTGCCGACTGGACCACGATGATCTTCACCCGCCAGGACCATCAGAGGCTCGCCGGCATCCTCGCCGAGGCGGGCCGGCGCGAGGTCATGCCCCGCTTCCGCAATCTCGGTGAGGGCGAGATCCGCGAGAAGCGTTCGGCGACCGATCTCGTCACCGAAGCCGACGAGGCGGCGGAGCGCTTCATCAGCGCCGAGCTTGCGCGCGCCTTCCCGGGTGCGGTGCTGATCGGCGAGGAGGCTGCCGCTGCCGATCCCATGCTGATCGAAAAGCTCGGCGATGCCGAGCTCGCCTTCGTCATCGATCCGATCGACGGTACCTTGAACTACGCCTCCGACCTGCCGCTCTTCGCGGTGATGGCGGCGGCGGTCGTCAAGGGCGAGGTCGTTGCGGCGGTGATCCACGATCCCGTCGTCGCCGACAGTGCCATGGCGCTGCGTGGCGAAGGCGCCTGGCTCGCCGGCGACGGCACCAGCCGCGACCTGCGTGTGGCGCAGGCGGCTGCCCCGCGCGAGATGACCGGCATGATGAGCTGGCAGTATTTCCCGGAGCCGCTGCGCAGCACGCTGCCGGGGCGCACGCCGGCCTTCGCCAATGTCTGCTCGCTGCGCTGCTGCGGCCACGAATACCGGCTCGCCGCCGCCGGCAACGGCCATTTCCTGCTCTATGGCCGGCTCAACCCATGGGATCACGCGCCGGGCTCGCTGATCCATACCGAGGCCGGCGGCCATGTCCGCATGCTGGACGGCCAGCCCTATCGGCCGGCGCAGCCGACGCTCGGCCTGCTCTGCGCGCCCGATGCACAGAGCTGGCAGGAGATCCGCGGTATCCTGGTAGGGGAGCCCGCCTAAATCTCCTGCGCATCCAGCCTGCGGTAGAGCGGCAGGGCCAGCGGCGCGATCCGGCGGATCAGGCCCTGGAAGGGCTGCGGCTTCGGCGTCGAGAGCGGCAGGCCCAGCGTCTCCAGCGCCGTCCCCTGAATCGCTTTCGCCAATTCGCGGCCGAGCGAGATCGACAGCGCGACGGCGCGGCCATTGCAGCCGACCCAGCCGAAGCCGTTCGGTCCGAGCTGGTGGATACGCGGATAGCCCGGCACCTGCGGTTGCAGCAGGTTGTCGGGGGTCATCCCGACATAGCCGGACCAGACATAGTCGAACGCGACATCGCCGAGCTGCGGCCAGAGCCGCTTCAGCCGTGCCGCGACCGTCGGGCGCAGATTGGCCCCGCCGGCGCCGGGCAGGATCGCGGCGCCGCCGGTGACCAGGCGATTTCGGGCGTCCCAGCGGGCGAAATAGAGCTCGCGATGCGTGTCCGACATCGCCTGCCGGCCGGGGATCACCGTCTTGGCGATGTTGTCGCTGACCGGCCTGGTCGCCATCTGCCAGGACAGGACGGGGATAACCTCGGCGGCGATCTCCGGGGCGAGGCCTGGCTCGAACTCGCCTGTATAGGCGTTGGTCGCCAGCACGAGTGCGCGGGCCGTCACCGAGCCCTTCGCCGTCGTCACCAGCCAGCGGCCGTTCTGGTGCACCATGCTCACCGCCGGTGAACGCGCATGAATGGTGGCGCCGAGCCGGAGCGCGACTTCCGCGAGCCCGCGGGTCAGGGCCAGCGGGTTGATATGGCCGCCGGTGCGGTTCCAGAAGCCGCCGAACCAGGCATCTGAGCCGAGCATCTCCGCAGTCGCGGCACGATCGAGCAATTCGACCGGCGCGCCAATCGCCGACCATTCCCGGACGCGCTTCTCGGCGAGCTTGAAGCGCCCCGGCGAATGCACCGGCTGGACCCAGCCAGCCTGCTCGGCCTCGGCCGGGATCTCATATTTGCGCACGAGATCGAAGAGATATTGCGCAGCGTCGCGCAGCACGGCGTTGAAACGTTCGCCGGCCTCGCCATGCCGGGCGGTCATCGCCGAAGGGTCATGACCGGCGAGCGTCGGGATGACCTGGCCGTTGTTGCGCCCCGAGGCGCCCCAGCCCGGCTCGGCCGCCTCCAGGATGGTGACGCCGACCCCGCTCTCGCGCAGATGGATCGCGGTCGAAAGCCCGGTGAAGCCGGCGCCGATCACCACGACATCGCTCTCGATCGCGCCTTCAAGCGTCCCGAGCACAGGACCGGGCTGGGCCGTGGCGGCCCAGAGCGATGGCGGCCAGGTGACGGAGGAAGGGGCAGTCATCGGCGGCGTCTTTCGGCTGGGCATCAATGAGCGAGGGCCCACATGACGGGCCAGCCTCATCCTTGCCGCCATGTCCGCCAAGCTGCAAGCAGGCTGTTCCCGGCCGTTCATCCGACGGAGGATAATTTTCTATTTTTCTTGGATGGAACGACCGGGTTCTACCAAATTTTGGCTTCTCCGATCGTCTCCTTGAAAAGACTATTCTCCCGACGCTATGTCTCCGGCGCAGCGGGGGCTGCTGGAATCGTCATCCCGAAACGGTTGCGCCCTAACTTCCGTTCGGATGAACTCTCCCGTCCGCTGGGTTCTGGTCACAAGGGGGCGTCATGCCGCTCAAGCATATTCTCGGTCTCGACCATGTCGTGGTGACGGTTCGCGATCTCGACGCTTCCGCCCGGCAATGGCAGAGCCTCGGCTTCACCGTGTCGCCGCGCGGCACGCATTCGCCCATTCTCGGCAGCGGCAACTACACGATCATGTTCGGCGACGACTATGTCGAGCTGCTCGGCATCCTCGCCGAGACCGAGCACAACAAGCCGACCCGCGACTTCCTCAAAGAGCGTGAAGGCATCGAGCGGGCCGCCTTCACCACCGATGATGCCGCCGCCGGCGCGGACGAGCTCAAGAGCCGCGGTCTCGAAGCGCTCGGCCCGGTGCATTTCGGCCGCCCGGTCGACCTGCCCAATGGTGGCAAGGGCGAAGCCAAGTTCAACGTCTTCCGCTGGCCGCTCGACGAGAACCCCGGCAGCCTGCGCATCTTCGCCTGCCAGCATCTGACCCGCGAGACCGTCTGGATTCCGGAACTGCAGAGCCATGCCAATGGTGCGAGCCGGATCATCCGCGTCGAGGTGCTCGCCGACGATCCGAAGGCCGCAGCCGAGCATCTCAGCCGGCTGATCGACGAACCGGTGAAGCAGCAGGACGATGGCTGGCTGGTGCCCTCCGGCGGCAAGCGCGCCGATTTCCTGTTCTACGATGCCGCCGGCCTCGCCAAGCGCTATCCGGATGCGGTGCGGGTCGGCGCCGGACCCGGCGGAGCGGTGGCGATCGTGCTGGCGAGCACGGATCTCGACGGCGCGGCCAAGGCGCTCGGTTCGGTCGGCGTCCGCCATGGCGCGGCGGTCAGTGTCCCCGCAGCCTCCGCCAATGGCCTGATCGTGAGCTTCCTGCCGCAATAGTGCGGTTTTTCGCTTTTCGAGAACGGCCTCGTCGCATTGACGGGGCCTTGTGACGCCCGCATCGTGCCGAGCCTGCACGCCGGCCCCCAGGAGACCATCCATGGATATGACCCGCCGCGCCGCGCTGATGACCAGTGCCGCAATCGCCTCCAGCGTGCTGTTCCCGATGCGCTCCTTCGCCCAGGAGACGCCGCGCAAGGGCGGTGTCTTCACCGTCCACTACGGCGCCGAGCAGCGCCAGCTCAACCCGAGCCTGCAGGCCTCGACCGGCGTCTACATCATCGGCGGCAAGATCCAGGAGCAGCTGGTCGATCTCGACGCCAAGGGCCAGCCGGTCGGCGTGCTCGCCGAAAGCTGGGAGGCCGCGCCCGACGGCAAGACCATCACCTTCAAGCTGCGCCCCGGCGTGACCTGGCATGACGGCAAGCCTTTCACCTCCGCCGACGTGCAGTTCACGGCGATGGAGATGTGGAAGAAGATCCTGAACTACGGCACCACGCTGCAGCTCTTCCTCACCGCGGTCGATACGCCCGATCCGCTGACGGCGGTGTTCCGCTATGAGCGCCCGATGCCGCTCAACCTGCTGCTGCGGGCGCTGCCGGACCTCGGCTATGTCTCGCCGCGCCATCTCTACGAGGGCAAGGGCGACATCCGCCAGAACCCGGTCAACCTCGCGCCGGTCGGCACCGGCCCGTTCAAGTTCGTGCAGTACGAGCGCGGCCAGCACGTCATCGCCGAGCGCAACCCGAACTACTGGCGCGCCAATGCGCCCTATCTCGACCGGATCGTCTGGCGCGTGGTCACCGATCGCGCCGCGGCGGCCGCCCAGATGGAAGCCGGACAGATCCATTACAGCCCGTTCTCGGGCCTGACGATCTCGGACTCGGCCCGCCTCGGCAAGGACCCGCGCTTCATCGTCTCGACCAAGGGCAATGAGGGCAACGCCCGCACCAACACGATCGAGTTCAATTTCCGCCGCAAGGAGCTCGCCGATATCCGCGTCCGGCGCGCCATCGCGCATGCGCTCGACATCCCGTTCTTCATCGAGAACTTCCTCGGCGACTTCGCCAAGCGCGGCACCGGGCCGATCCCCTCGGTCTCGACCGATTTCTACCCGGCCGACAACGGTCCGCAGTACCCGTTCGACAAGAAGCTCGCCGCCAAGCTGCTCGACGAAGCCGGCTTCAAGCCCGGCGCCGGCGGGACGCGCTTCTCGCTGCGGCTGCTGCCGGCTCCCTGGGGCGAGGACATCTCGCTCTTCGCCACCTTCATCCAGCAATCGCTCGCCGATGTCGGCATCAAGGTCGAGATCGTCCGTACCGATGGCGGCGGCTATCTGAAGCAGGTCTATGACGACCATGCCTTCGATCTCGCCACCGGCTGGCACCAGTACCGCAACGACCCGGCCGTCTCGACCACGGTGTGGTACCGCTCCGGACAGCCCAAGGGCGCGCCGTGGACCAATCAGTGGGACTGGACCGATCCGACCATCGACAAGATCATCGACGATGCGGCGACCGAGGTCGATGCGGCCAAGCGCAAGGCGCTCTATGGCGACTTCGTCCGGCGCGCCAATACCGAGCTGCCGATCTGGACGCCGATCGAGCAGATCTTCCTGACCGCGATCACTGCCAAGGCGCGCAACCACTCCAATACGCCGCGCTGGGGCTCGTCCTCCTGGCACGATCTTTGGTTGGCGGAGTGACGCTCCCGCCTGCGTTGTCAGCCCAATACGGCCAGTTGCCATGCGTGTCCTAAGTCTCGCGGGGCGGCGTCTTGCCGCCTCGATCCCGACCCTGTTCCTGATCCTGATCGGGGTCTTCCTCTTGCTGCAGCTCGCGCCCGGCGACACCGTCGATGCGCTGATGGCGCAGATGGGCGGCGGCGACGCCGCGACCGCCAAGCAGCTGCGCGAATTCTACGGGCTCGATCTCTCGGTCTGGGCCCAGCTCGGCAATTATCTCTGGCGGCTGGTCCGGCTCGATCTCGGCTTCTCCGCGATCTATGGCAAGCCGGTCGCGACGGTGATCGCCGAGCGTTTGCCCGCGACCATCCTCCTGATGACGGCCTCGCTCTCCTTCGCCTTCTTCTTCGGGCTGATCCTCGGCGTCGTCGCGGCGCGCGGCGTCAACAAATGGCCGGATACGCTGATCTCCACACTCGGCCTGACGTTCTACGCGATGCCGACCTTCTGGTTCGGGCTGATGGCGATCGTCGTCTTCTCGATCTACCTGCAATGGCTGCCTGCCGGCGGCTTCGAGGACATCACGGTCAGCTACACCGGCTTGCGGCGGACGCTCGACATTGCGCTGCATCTCGTCCTGCCGACGCTGACGCTCGGCCTGTTCTACATGGCGATTTACCTCCGCATCATGCGCGGCTCGATGCTCGAGGTGCTCAATCTCGACTTCGTCCGCACCGCGCGCTCGAAGGGCATGGACGAGACACGCGTCGTGGTGCGCCATGTGCTGCGCAACGCGCTGCTACCGATGGTGACGCTGATCGGCCTGCAGGCCGGCACCATGCTCGGCGGCTCGGTCGTGGTCGAGAGCGTGTTCTCCCTGCCGGGGCTCGGGCGCCTCGCCTATGAATCGGTGATCCAGCGCGACCTCAACACGCTGCTCGGCATCGTCTTCGTCTCGGCACTGCTGGTGATCGCGGTCAACTTCATCGTCGACCTGCTCTATGCCCGGCTCGACCCGCGCATCACGACGGCGAGCTGAGCCATGGACCTGGTGAAGCTCTACTTCCGCAGCCCTTCAGCCGTCATCGGCCTCGTGCTGCTCATCCTCGTCCTCGCCATGGCCGCCAGCGCCGACTTCCTCTATCCGCGCGATCCGCTGGCGCTCGCCGGGCGACCGCTGATCTGGCCGTTCAGCAATCCGCGCTTCCTGCTCGGCACCGACAATTCCGGGCGCGACATCGCCGCCCAGATCTTCCATGGCGCGCGCATCTCGCTCCTGATCGGCGGCGTCGCGACGGTGATCTCGGTGATGATCGGCATCACCATCGGCGCGCTCGCCGGCTATTACGGCAGCTGGGTTGATACCGCGCTTATGCGCATCACCGAGGCGTTCCAGACCCTGCCGAACTTCCTGCTGCTGCTGGTGCTGGTCGCCGTCTTCGGCTCGACCATCACCACCGTGACGGTCGCGATCGGGATCGTCTCCTGGCCCGCTTCGGCCCGGCTGACGCGGGCGGAGTTCCTGTCGCTGCGCAACCGCGAATTCGTGCAGGCGGGCCGGACGCTCGGTCTCAGGGATATGAGGCTGATCTTCGGCGAGATCCTGCCAAACGCGCTGCCGCCGGTGATCGTCTATGCCAGCGTCGTGATGGCGATCGCGATCCTGCTCGAAAGCGCGCTCGCCTTCCTCAAGCTCTCCGATCCGAACGTCGCCTCCTGGGGCAATCTGATCGGCGCCGGCCGCGACGTGCTGCGGGTGCAATGGTACGTCTCGGCCATTCCCGGCATCGCCATCCTCGTCACCGTGCTCGCTGTCTCGCTGGTCGGGCAGGGGCTCAACGACGCCCTCAATCCGAGGCTGAAGAGCCGATGAGCCCGATCCTCGTCCTCGACGATGTCAGCGTGAAGCTGCCGGCCGGCGGCGACCGCTCGCATGCGATGGTAAAGGTCTCGCTGTCGCTGGCGGCGAACGAGATCCTCTGCGTCGTCGGCGAATCCGGCTCCGGCAAGTCGATGACCGCCAACGCGATCATGCGGCTCCTGCCCGGCGGCGTCACCATCGACGGCGGCCGCATCCTGTTCGAGGGCCGCGATCTCTGCGGGCTGGACGAGGCGCAGATGCGCAAGGTGCGCGGCGCCGGCATCGCCATGATCTTCCAGGAGCCGATGACGGCGCTCAACCCGCTGCGCAGCATCGGCGACCAGATCGGCGAGATGTTCGAGCTGCACAGCGAGTTGTCGGCGGCCGAGATCAAGGCGCGCACGCTGGCCTTGCTTGAGGAAGTTCGCATTCCCGATCCGGCTCTCGCCTTCAAGGCCTATCCGCACGAGCTCTCCGGCGGCCAGCGCCAGCGCGCCATGATCGCGATGGCGCTGGCGCTCGATCCAAAAGTGCTGATCGCCGACGAGCCGACGACGGCGCTCGACGTCACCACCCAGGCGCAGATCCTCAAGCTGATCCGCGACCTGCAGCGCCGCAAGGGCACGGCCGTCCTGTTCATCACCCATGATTTCGGCGTGGTCGCCGAGATCGCCGACCGGGTCGCGGTGATGAGCAAGGGCGAGGTCGTCGAGCAGGGTGCGACCGCCTCCGTGCTCGGCAGCCCGCAGCACGCCTATACCAGGCAACTGATCGCCGCCGTGCCGCCGCTGAAGGCGCCGCCGGCGCGGCTGTTGTCCGACGAGCCGATCATGACGATCGGCCATGTCTCGAAGACCTACCGCACCGGCGGCTTCCTCGGGCGCGGGCAGCGCGTCACTCATGCGGTCAAGGATGTCTCGCTGGTGCTGCCCAAGGGCGCGACGCTCGGCATCGTCGGCGAATCCGGCTCAGGCAAGTCGACCTTGGCGCGCTGCCTCGTGCGCCTGATCGATCCCGAGAGCGGGGAGATCCGCCTGAACGGCGTCGATCTGGCCAGCCTGAGCCGCGAGGAGATGCGCTCGGCGACGCGCGATATCCAGATGGTATTCCAGGATCCGTTCGCCTCGCTGAACCCGCGCCGCAAGGCCGGCGAGGCGGTGGCGCAGGGCCTGATCGTGCACGGCATGGCGCGGCCCCAGGCTCTGGCCCGCGCCAAGGAACTGTTCGGCCTGGTCGGGCTCGACCCGGCGGCAACCGAACGCTATCCGCACGAGTTCTCGGGCGGCCAGCGCCAGCGCATCGGCCTCGCCCGGGCTCTCGCGCTGGAGCCGGCGGTCCTGGTCGCGGACGAGCCGGTCTCGGCACTCGACGTTTCCGTGCAGGCGCAGGTGCTGAAGCTGCTGGCGGAGCTGCGCCAGCGCCTCGGCCTCTCGATCGTCTTCATCACCCATGACCTGCGCGTCGCCGCGCAGGTCTGCGATCTCGTCGCGGTGATGAAGAGCGGGGAGGTGGTGGAGGCCGGGCCGATCGGCAAGGTCTTCGGTGAGCCGCAGCACCCCTACACGCAGGCGCTGCTGGCCTCGATCCCGGGCCGTGGGTTCGGCGAAGGGCAAGGGCCCGCTCGAGAGGCGATGGCTTGATCTGCCGACGATAGGCGCAGATCGGAGCAGGTCGAGACACCGCTCTCCGGCGCTGTCCCGTCGTTTCAGCCCGGCATCCGTTGCCGAGGGCGCATCGCCGCTCTATCCCTGACGAAAGACAAGAGCATTCTCGAGCGAAGCGGACACCGGTTCGCGCGAAGACAATGCGACAAAACAAGGACCTAGACCATTTCCACGATTCGAAGAATTGCGGAATTGCTCCAGGCGAACAGGGCAGGGCGGCGACCAATGGCCGGCGAGATCAATATCGGCAGCTTCGACTACGTCGTCATCGGTGCCGGCTCGGCCGGCTGCGTGCTGGCCAACCGGCTCTCCGCCGATCGCCGCCGCAAGGTGCTGATAGTCGAGGCCGGCGGCAAGGACGACTGGATCTGGTTCCACATCCCGGTCGGCTATCTCTACGCCATCGGCAATCCCCGCGCCGACTGGCTGTACCAGACCGAGGTCGAGGCCGGGCTCGGCGGCCGTGTCCTCGCCTATCCGCGCGGCAAGGTCGTCGGCGGCAGCTCGGCGATCAACGCGATGATCTACATGCGGGGACAGGCGGCCGACTATGACGGCTGGCGCCAACAGGGGCTGACCGGCTGGGGCTGGGACGATGTCCTGCCGCTCTTCCTCAAGCATGAGGACCATATCGCTCCGGATGGCCGCTTCCATCGCTCGGGCGGCGAGATGCGCGTCGAGCATCCGCGCGTGCGCTGGGACATCCTCGATGCGGTGCGCGACGCGGCCGAGGCAGCCGGCATCCGCAAGATCGACGATTTCAACACCGGCGACAACGAGGGCTCGTCCTATTTCCAGGTCACCCAGAAGCGCGGCCGGCGCTTCAGCGCGGCGCGCGCCTTCCTGGAGCCGGCGCTCGATCGCGACAACCTGCGGGTCGAGCTCGGCTGCATGGTCGAGCGCATCGTCGTCGAGGAGGGCCGCGCCACCGGCGTCGTGCTGACGCGGGGCGGCGAGCGCTATCTCGCCCAAGTCTCGGGCGAGGTGCTGCTCAGCGCCGGGTCCGTCGGCTCGCCTGCCATCCTCGAGCGCTCCGGCATCGGCGACGGCGAGCGCCTGAGCGGGCTCGGCATCGAGACCGTCCGGCATGCGCCCGGCGTCGGCGAGAACCTGCAGGACCACCTGCAGCTGCGGCCGATCTACAAGGTCGAGGGCGTGCGCACGCTCAACACCGACTATGCCAGGCTCTGGCGCCGGCCGCTGATGGCGCTGGAATATGCGGCGCGTCGCACCGGTCCTTTGACCATGGCGCCCTCGCAGATGGGCGCCTTCGCCAGATCGGCGGCGCATTACGCCACGGCCAATCTCGAATTCCATTTCCAGCCGCTCTCGCTCGACAAATGGGGCGACGGGCTGCACCCGTTCGGCGCCTTCACGGCGAGCGTCTGCAATCTGCGCCCGTCGAGCCGCGGCAGCGTCCACCTCAAATCGGCCGATCCCGCCGCTGCGCCCGCGATCGCACCGAACTATCTCTCGACTGAAGAGGACCGGCAGGTCGCGGTCGATGCGCTGAAGCTCGCCCGCCGCATCGTCTCGCAAGCGCCGCTGGCGCGCTTCAGGCCGCAGGAATATCTGCCCGGGCCGGGCTATGACAGCGACGAGGCGCTGGCCGAGGTCGCGGGGCGGATCGGCACCACGATCTTCCATCCGGTCGGCACGGTGAAGATGGGCCGGGAGGACGACGCCATGGCCGTGCTCGACGAGCGCCTGCGTGTCCGTGGAATCGCGGGCCTGCGTGTCATCGACGCCTCGGTGATGCCGGCGATCACCTCCGGCAACACCGCCGCGCCGAGCATGATGATCGGCGAGAAGGGCGCGCAGATGGTGCGCGAGGACGCGCGCTAGAGCAATTCCGCAATTCTTCGAATCGCGGAAATATTCTAGGTCTTTGTTTTATCGCATTTTCTTCACGCGAACCGGTGTCCACTTCGCTCGAAAATGCTCTGGCTAAGCCGATAGCCCCGCCGGCTTCCGCCGCGAGGGTCTGAAGGCGAGCGCGAGCCCAAGGGGTGCGCGGGGTCCGGTTGCGGCGGCCCGTCGCCGCCATGTCGAATGTCGATGTCGAGTGTCGAAGCGGCGATGCTTGCCGCCTCCGAACCCCGCGCGCGGTTCTCTTCAAGGTGCCTCGCCAGGCCTTCAGGGTCGGGCAAGACCTGGCTTCGCCCGGACGAGGCCCCTCCGCCATTCCAGCCCGCGACGACTGTTCAGTACGGACACCGCTCTCCTGTCCGGCCGCACGATGCCTCGCGACAGCCCCCTTGGTCGGACGGGACGGGGAGAGAATACGACAGGTTTCGGGACCGGGCATCGATTGTGGCTTTATCCCCGCGCGCCTGCGAGCGAAATCGACCGCCGGCGCAAAGCTCTTGGAACGGCGGGGCTGTCGTTCGCCGGGATGAGCGCCATTACGGAACGCTTTCCTGCGTGTGGTGCGCAATGGCTGCAACTTGAAGTTGAGGCAGTATGCTGTGTTCTTGGAGGGGGTAAGCAAGACCAAAAGGGGATCGCTGCGGCTCGGCGTCCGTGACATTCGGCGATTGCGTCCGAAGGCGATGGACCCGTGCGTTGCGGCAAGTCCGCAACACAGCGCCGCCGACAACGGATGTGAACGGTGGTTCATGGCTCGCCGGGGCGCTGCGCGATAGATTGCGGTTTGGTTGGGGGGATTTCGTGAGATTCGCGCGCTTCGCCGAGGCTGAGAAGCCGTGTTGCGTACGGCTTGCTGCGCTCCTGCGTGCCAGCACGGCGCTTGTCCCGGTCGCCATGGTGCTCGCCGGCCCGGCGCTGGCCGATGGTGGTGCCGGCGGCGGCGCCGGTGCCGGAACAGGAGGGGCCGGGGGGCTGGGGCCTCCAATATTTTTGGTACGTCCGGCAGCGGCGGCGGTGGTGCTCACGGCGAAGCGAAGGGAAGGCTAGGCGCGGCGACCGATCCGAGACGCTGAATTCCGGCAAAGCATAAGAAAAGCCCGGCCAGATCGGCCGGGCTTCTTCCTTCTTGCGAATAGAGCTTTGAGCCGCTCAGGCGGCGAGGCCGCCCTGCGAGCCGCGATCACCGCGCAGCATGTTGCGCAGCTGGTAGGCGAGGGCGACCGGCGCCGGCAGGCGCTTGCGGCAGAAGGCAATCTTGCGGACGTAAGTGTCGATCCGCCATGTCGCCCAGGTCTTTCCGGCGAAGTAGGCGATGTCGCCCTGGCGCAGCGTCCGCTCCGAGCCGTCCTGCGCGGTGACGTGCACCTCGCCTTCCAGGATCATCACGGTCTCGTCCCAGTCGAAGAACCAGCGGAACTCGCCGGTAGTGCAATCCCAGACCGCCGTGGAGGCAGCGTCGTCGCCGCTGCGCGAATGCAGGCCGACGCGGGCCATCGGCTCTCCTGCGAGGATCCAGGACGGCTCGATCGGGGCCGGCTCCATCGGCAGGGCGTCCAGCGCATGCGACACCACCGGCGTCTGCTCGACCGGAACGGCCAGCGGAATCTGTCTGAGCATCATGGCGGCCGCGCCGGCGAGCATCATCTTCAAGGCCATCGATATCTCCCTAAAATCGCGGGAGATCATAGGGAGGAGGGGTAAAGGCGGCCCTCGCGATTTCCTTACATTTGTAGGGACCCGGTGGCGGCTCGGGTAACCCTCCCAAGCCGCTCTCCGCAACGTCGCTTTCAGGCGCGATCGACCGCGATGATCGCCTCGGCAAAGGCGGCCGGAGCCTCCTGCGGCAGGTTGTGGCCGATGCCGCCATCGAGCGTCCGGTGTCGATACCAGCCGGAGAACTTCCGGGCATAGGCGGCAGGATCGGGGTGCGGCGCGCCGTTCGCGTCGCCTTCCAGGGTGAATGTCGGCACGGAGATCACCGGGAAGGCTGCAAGCTTGCTCTCCAGGGCATCGAACTGCGGCTCGCCCTGCGCCAGGCCGAGGCGCCAGCGGTAATTGTGGATCGAGATCGCGACATGGTCTGGATTGTCGAAGGCCGTTGCCGAGCGCGCAAAGACCGCGTCGTCGAATGCCCACTTGGGCGAGGCTGTCTCCCAGATCAGGCGGGCGAAATCGCGGGTATTCTTCGCGTAGCCGGCTGCGCCCCGCTCGGTGGCGAAATAGAACTGGTACCACCATTGCTGCTCGGCCTTCGGCGGCAACGGCGCCTCGTTCAGCTTCTGGCTGCCGATCAGGTAGCCGCTGACGGAGACCAGCCCCTTGACGCGCTGCGGCCAGAGCGCCGCGACGATGCAGGCCGTGCGCGCGCCCCAGTCGCAGCCGCCGAGCAGGACCTTGTCGAGCTTAAGCGCATCCATCAGCGCGATCACGTCGACGGCGAGCGCCGTCTGCTGGCCGTTGCGCGGCGTATCGGCGGAGAGGAAACGGGTTCCGCCATAGCCGCGCAGGGACGGCACGATCACCCGGTATCCCGCCTTGGCGAGAAGCGGCGCGACGTCGACATAGGTGTGGATGTCATAGGGCCAGCCATGCAGCAGGATGACGGCCGGGCCATCGGCCGGCCCCTGCTCTGCATAGGAGATGCTGAGCACGCCTGCGTCGATCTGCTTGAGGGTGCCGAAGGACGACAGCGCAGGCGAAGCCGCCAAGGCTGACCGGTTCAGGCCGAGCCCGGCTGCCGCGACTGCTGTGGCCATGGCACCGATGAAGAGGCGGCGGCTGGGATCGAGGGGGCCGAGAGCTTTGGTCTTGTCCATGGTGGCGATGCCTTCTGCGCTGGGATGGTCAGGTAAGGAGGCGCCGGCGGAGATCTCCGCGCGGCGCCGTCCGGTAAGGCTCAGACGAGGTTGATCTCGACGTCGATGTTGCCGCGCGTCGCCTTGGAGTAGGGGCAGGTCTGATGCGCGGCATCGACCAGAGCCCGGGCCGTCTCGCGATCCAGCCCTGGCAGGGCGACGTTCAGGCGAGCCTGCAGGACATAGCCGCGCTCGCCATGGCGCAGGTCGACCTCGGCGTCGACAGCAGTCTCGGCGGGCACCGCGACCTTGCGCTCGCGCGCCGCCAAGCCGATCGCGCCGATGAAGCAGGCCGACCAGCCGGCGGCGAAGAGCTGCTCGGGATTGGTGCCGACGCCGGGAGCGCCGGGCGAGGTCAGCTTGACGTCGAGGCGGCCATCCGAGCTGCGGGCAGCGCCGTCGCGACCGCCGGTGGTGTGGGTGCGGCCGGTGTAGAGAACCTTGTCGGTGGAGGGCATGTTGAGCTTCCTCGTATGATTTAGATCGCATCCGATCTAATCGGATGCGGCTATATATGTGAAGCAAGGACATGATGTCAACACTTCCGATTTAATCGGATGCGATATATATCAGGGTGGCGATGACGCACTCACGATGAGGCTCGACCATGCCCGCTCCGACCCAAGACGATCCGAAGGTGCCCAGGCTGGCGGATTTTCTCTGCTTCGCGATCTATTCGGCCAATCTGGCCTATGGGCGCGCCTACAAGCCGATCCTCGACGAACTCGGCCTGACCTACACCCAGTACATCGCGATCGTCGCGCTGTCGGAGGAGGACAATCAGAGCGTCGGCGGCCTGGGCGAGAAGCTGTTCCTGGAATCGAACACGCTGACCCCGATCCTGAAGAAGCTCGAAGCGCTCGGCTATGTCCGCCGCCAGCGCGACCCGGCCGATGAGCGCCAGGTGCGCGTCAGCCTGACGCCGGAGGGGCGCAAACTCAGGGAGAAGGCGCTGCCGATGAACCTGGTGGCGGCCGCCGGGCTCGGCGAGGATTTTCCGGTGGTGCAGAAGGCTGTGGTCAGGCTGCGGGAGAATCTGCGGCGTGCCGCGCGCGGGCAGGAGACGAAAGCGGCTGGGGCGGCCGAGTGAGGATCGCGCCGAATTTCCAGCAAACGATGGTCAAATCGGCATCCGCGAGGAACCCTTCTCCCGAGTGGGAGAAGGGCAGGGATGAGGGCCTGCCCTAACCGCAGAAAACACAACGGCGCCGCAGCACCTCAATAGTCAGCGGCAGTCCCTCACCCCTACCCCTCTCCCATCCGGGAGAGGGGATCCCGCGCTTGTCCGATATCGCGCCGCTTTTCCTTGCAACTCAAGCGACAGCCTTCGCCTGATTGCCGGCCTCGGAGCCTTCGAACTCAGCCATCGCCGCGGCCACGCCGCCACTTCGATGGGGCACGCCCGCCGCGGCAAGACCCATCTCGACGCCAGAGAGGGCGCCGAGCAGAGCGAGCTCGTTGCACTCGCCGAGATGGCCAATGCGGAAGACCTTGCCGGCGACCTTGCCGAGGCCGGAGCCGAGCGAGATGTTGTACTTCTCCAGGGCGATCTTGCGGAAGCGGTCGGCGTCATGGCTCGGCGGCATCAGGACGGCGGTGAGCACAGGCGAGTGCTCGGCCGGATTCTGGCAGAGCACCTCGAGCCCCCAGGCCTTGACGGCGGCGCGGCAGGCGCTGGCGAGGCGCTGGTGGCGGGAAAAGACGTTGTCGAGGCCTTCCTCCCGCAGCATCGCGAGTGCCTCCTTCAGCCCGTAGAGGAGGTTTGTCGCCGGCGTGTAGGGGAAGAAGCCGCCGGCGTTGATCTTGATCATCTCCTGCCAGTCCCAGAAGGAGCGCGGCAGCGTGTTGCTCTTCGAAGCCGCCAGCGCCTTCTCCGAGACGGCGTTGAAGCTGAGGCCAGGCGGCAGCATCAGGCCCTTCTGCGAGCCCGATACGGTGACGTCGACCTGCCATTCGTCATGGCGGTAGTCGACCGAGGCGAGCGAGGAGATGGTGTCGACCATGAACAGGGCCGGGTGCCCGGCCGCGTCGATCGCCTTGCGGATCTCGGCGACGCGGCTGGTCGCGCCGGTCGAGGTCTCGTTGTGGACGACCATCACCGCCTTGATCTGGCGGGACTTGTCCTCGGCGAGACGTGCCTCGATCGCGGCCGGATCGGCGCCCCGGCGCCAGTCGCCCGGGATAAACTCGACCTCGACGCCGAAGCGCGTGGCGATCGTCTTCCACAAGGTCGCGAAATGGCCGGTCTCGGCCATCAGCACGGTGTCGCCGGGGGAGAGGGTGTTGACGATCGCGGCTTCCCAGGCACCGGTGCCTGAAGAGGGATAGATCACCACGGGCTGCTTCGTCTTGAAGACGGCTTTGCTGCCGTCGAGGACCTCCTTGCCGAGCGCGGCGAACTCGGCGCTGCGATGATCGATGATCGGCATCGCGATGGCGCGCAGGATGCGGTCCGGAATCGGGCTCGGGCCGGGGATGTGCAGGAAGTGACGCCCTTGCATGATCTTGTTTTCCTCCCGTCAGGGCTTGAGCGCCGGAGCGCCATTGCCGATCATTTTGCATTCATTTTTTGGAAGATCAACTGCGGTATGGTATGCCGATGATCGACAATCGGGCTCGACAGCTGGTCCGAACCGACTTAGCGATGATGCATGAGCGAACCATTTCTCGATACGCTTGATGAGCAAAGCCCGGCGCCTGCCGAGATTGCGAAGCCGGTCGCCTCATTGCACGAGGGGCTGCTGGTCGCGCTGCGGGACTTCATCGTCGAGGGCAATCTCGAGGATGGTGCCCGCGTTCCGGAGCGGGCGCTGTGCGAGCGCTTCAACATCTCGCGCACGCCCCTGCGCGAGGCGCTGAAGGTGCTGGCGGCGGAGGGGCTGATCGAACTTCTGCCCAATCGCGGCGCGCGAGTCCGCGAACTGAGCTCTGCCGATCTGCGCGAACTCTTCGATGTCATGGGCGGGCTGGAAGCCTTGGCCGGGCGCCTCGCCTGCGAGCGGATAACCGAGGTGGAATTCGCCGAGATCGAGCGGATTCATCACGAGATGTATCGGTTTTACCTGCGGCGCGACATGCATGGCTATTTCCATTGCAACCAGGCGATCCATCAACTGATCGTCGCGGCCGCAGGCAATGCCACCCTGAGCGCGACCTATGCCGGCCTGGCCGGCCGTATCCGCCGCGTGCGCTATTCCGCCAATCTCGCCAAGGATCGCGACCGGCTGGGAGAGGCGATGCGCGAGCACGAGGCCATACTCGACGCCCTGCGCCGTCGCGCCGGTTCCGAACTCAGCGACATCCTGTTCCTGCATCTGCGCAACAAGCTGAAGGCGGCGCAGGCGCCTGCTTTAGCTGCGGGCGCGTGAAGAGATCCAGTGAAGGCGAAGATGGTCGTCAATTTGAAAGGCATCAACTTTTAGATTGAATGCAAAATTTTTTGACCTTAGGCTCACTCCCATAGCGCCACCAGAGCGCGCTCAGGGAGAGAGCGACCATGAAGCACTATTGGCTTGCCGCAGTCCTGCCGCTCGGCCTCGTCGCGCCGGCTTTCGCCTGGGAGCCGACGAAGCCGATCGAGATCGTGGTGCCGTTCTCGGCGGGCGGAGCGTCCGACCAGATGGCGCGGACGATCCAGGGCATCATCCAGAAGCAGCAGTTCACCAAGCAGCCGATCATCGTGGTCAACAAGCCGGCTGCCGGCGGCGCCGAGGGCATGCTCGACATCCAGAAATCGGCCGGCGACCCGCATAAGCTGATCACCACCTCGAGCGGCATCTTCATGACGCCGATGGCGACCAAGCTGGCGCTGAACTGGACCGACTATACGCCCGTCGCGATGCTCGCGCAGGATTCCTTCCTGCTCTGGGTCAATGCCAAGGCGCCCTACAAGACCGCGGGCGACCTGATGACGGCGGCCAAGAGCGCCAACCCACCGATGAAGATCGGCGGCACCTCGTCCAAGCGCGAGGACAACCTGCTCGTCTTCGCCATGGAGAAGCAGGGCGGCACGAAATTCGCCTATATCCCCTATACCTCCGGCGGCCAGGCCTCGACCCAGCTCTCGGGCGGGCATGTCGAGGCGACGACCAACAATCCGGCCGAGGATCTCGCCAACTGGCGCGGCGGCGCCACGCGCCCGCTCTGCGTCTTCGCCGAGCAGAAGATGGCCTATACCGAGAAAGTCGCGGACGGACAGTCCTGGGCCGACATCCCGACCTGCGCCTCGCAGGGGCTCAATGTCAGCTACCAGATGCTGCGCGGCATGTTCATGCCCGGCAAGGTCAGCAAGGAGCAGCAGGCCTTCTATGTCGACCTATTCAAGAAGGTATCCGAGACGCCGGAGTGGAAGGACTATCTCGCCCGCAATGCGCTGGCGGCCGACTACCGCGACGGCGAGGCCTTCGTCTCCTTCCTGAAGGCCGATGAGGCCAAGCACGAGAAGCTGATGACCGAAGCAGGCTTCATGGCGAAGTGAGGCGACCGTAATCGCGCCTCGGCGTCATGGTCGGGCTTGTCCCGACCATCCACGTCTTCGTCTCATCGATCGTGAGCGGTGTTCAAGACGTGGATGCTCGCCACAAGGGCGAGCATGACGAAACCGTAGCGGCTGGGTGTCGAGGGGCGGGGCCGAGCCCTCGTTCTGGCACGGAATGATGAGCGGGAGTGATCGATGTCGTTGCCTTCCGAAACCGAAGCACCCGAACGCGGCATCTCGCGCCGCCCGGTCGAGATTGCCACGGCGCTGCTGCTGATCGGGCTCGCCGGCATCGTGCTCTACGACTCGCATGGGCGTGGCGCCGGCTGGGATGGCGGCCCGCAGAACGGCTTCTTCCCGGCTCGCGTCGGCTGGATCTTCCTCGCCGCCTCGCTCTTCATCCTCTGGCAGTCCTTCCGCCGGCCCGACGGGGTCTTCGTGACCTATGAGCAATTGCGCCAGGTCGTCCGGGTGCTGGGGCCGCTCATCCTGTTCGTGGCGCTGATCGGCCCGCTCGGCATTTATGTCGCCTCGGCGGTCTTCATCATCGCCTTCATGGCCGTGGTCGGGACCTCGCGTTGGTGGTCGATCGGGCTGACCGCGCTGCTGGTGCCGGTCGTCTGCTTCTGGGTGTTCGAACTGCAGTTCCGCGTGCCCCTGCCTAAGGGCCCGCTCGAAGCCATGCTCGGCTACTGAAGGACGACCGATGGACGATCTCTCCTCGCTCATCGCCGGCTTCCAGGTCGCGCTCTCCTGGCACAATGTCGGCTTCATGGCGGTCGGGGTCATTCTCGGCATCATCGTCGGGGTGCTGCCGGGCTTAGGGGGACCGAACGGCGTCGCGATCCTGCTGCCGCTGACCTTCGGCATGGACCCAACCTCGGCGATCATCCTGCTCTCGTCGATCTATTGGGGGGCGCTGTTCGGCGGCGCGATCACCTCGATCCTGTTCAACATCCCAGGCGAGGCCTGGTCGGTCGCGACCACCTTCGACGGCTATCCGATGGCGGTGCAGGGCAAGGCGGCCGAGGCGTTGACGGCGGCGTTCACCGCCTCCTTCATCGGCGCGCTTTCCGGCGTCGTGCTGATCACCTTCGTCGCGCCGCTGGTCGCGCAGTTCGCGCTGCGCTTCGGCCCGGCCGAGTTCTTCGCCGTCTTCCTCCTGACCTTCTGCTCCTTCATCGGCATGGGCCGGGAGAACCGCGCCAAGATCATCGCCTCGCTATGCATCGGCTTCCTGCTCGCCGCGGTGGGACTCGACTCGATTTCGGGCGATCTGCGCATGACCTTCGGCTCGACCGAGCTGATGCGCGGCTTCGACTTCCTGATCGTGGTGATCGGCCTATTCGGCGTCAGCGAGATCCTGCTGACGGTCGAGGAAGGGCTGGTGTTCAAGGGCAAGCAGGCCAAGATCGACCTCAAGGTGGTGCTGCGGACCTGGGCCGGCCTGCCGCGCTACTGGGCGACGCTGCTGCGCTCCGCGATCGTCGGCATGTGGATGGGCGTGACGCCGGGCGGGGCCATCGCCGCCTCCTTCATGGGCTATGGTCTCGCCAAGCGCTTCTCGAAGCATGGCAGGAATTTCGGCAAGGGCGAGATCGAAGGCGTGCTGGCGCCGGAGACCGCCGCCCACGCCGCCGGCACCAGCGCGCTGCTGCCGATGCTGGCGCTCGGCATTCCAGGTTCCGCGACGGCGGCGGTGCTGCTCGGCGGCCTCTTGGTCTGGGGCCTGCAGCCGGGGCCGATGCTGTTCGTCGAGCAGAAGGATTTCGTCTGGGGGCTGATCGCCTCGATGTATCTCGGCAATCTCGCCGGGCTGATCATCGTGCTGGCGACGGTGCCGCTCTTCGCGGCGATCATGCGGATCCCGTTCTCCTTCGTCGCGCCGGTGATCCTGATCGTCTGCGCCATCGGCGCCTACACGATCTCGAACTCGATCTTCGACATCTGGCTGATGCTGATCTTCGGCATCATCGGCTATGTCTTCAAGAAGCTCGATTATCCGCTCGCGCCGATGATCCTTGCGCTGGTGCTCGGCGACAGGGCGGAGGACGCCTTCCGCCAGGCGCTGCTCGGTTCGGGCGGGTCGCTGAACGTGTTCTGGGCGAACGGTCTCGTCGGGACGCTCGTCGTGCTGGCGCTGCTGCTGTTGCTCTGGGGGCCGATGGGCGACCTGATCGCCACGCTGCGTGGCAAGAACCAGCCCAAGACCGCCGAGGCTGCGGAATGAACCAGACGACATTGCCGCGCCCGCACAGCCGCAATCTCGGCTTCGAACGCAAGCTGTCGCAGGCGCTGGAAGGGGAGGTGCGTTTCGACGCCTTCACCCGCGGGCGCTACGCCACCGACGCGTCGATCTATCAGATCGTGCCACAGGGCGTCGCCTTCCCGACGAGCGAGGCCGATATCGCAGCGGCGCTGACGATCGCGGCCGAACATGGCGTGCCGGTGATCGCGCGCGGCGGCGGCACCTCGCAGAACGGCCAGCCGATCGGCGATGCGCTGATCCTCGACATGAGCCGGCATTTCAACGCGATCCGCGACTACGATCCGGCCGCGCGCACGGTTTCGGTCGCGCCCGGCATCGTGCTCGAGGCACTCAATACGCATGTCAGGAAGGATGGCTTGTTCTTCCCGGTCGAGCCCTCGACGGCGAGCCGCTGCACCATCGGCGGCATGGTCGGCAACAACTCCTCGGGCGCGCGCTCGCTGCGCTACGGCAAGACGGTCGACAACGTCATCGCGCTGAAGGCGATGTTCCATGACGGCGAGCCCTTCGCGCTCGGCGAGGGGCCGGTCGGCGACAACGCCTCGCCGCGGGCTCGGGCGTTGATGGAGCAGATGCTGGGCCTCGCCGACCGGCATCGCGACGAGATCGAGGCGATCTTCCCCAAGGTGCAGCGACGCGTCGGCGGCTACAACCTCGACGAGCTGATCGTGCCGCGGCCGAACCTGTCGCATCTGCTGGTCGGCTCCGAGGGCACGCTGGCGCTGACGACTCAGGCGACGCTGAAGCTCTCGCCGCTGCCGCAGCACCGCGTCATGGGCGTCTGCCATTTCCCGAATTTCCGCGCGGCGATGGAGACGACGCAGCACCTCGTCGCGCTCGGGCCGGTCGCGGTCGAGCTCGTTGACAATAATGTGCTGGTGCTTGGCGCCGACATCCCGCTCTTCGTGCGCACGCTCGCCGACATCACCAAGGGCAAGCCCAACTGCCTGCTGCTGGTCGAGTTCGCCGGCGACGATCTCGCCGCGCTGAAGGGCGACCTCAGGCGCCTCGACCAGTGCATGGCCGATCACGGCTTTCCCGATGCGGTGGTCGAGGTCGTCGAGCCTGCCCGGCAGAAGCCGGTCTGGGAGGTGCGCGAGGCCTGCCTCAACATCATGATGTCGATGAAGGGCGACGGGAAACCGGTCTCCTTCATCGAGGACTGCGCCGTGCCGCTTGAGCACCTCGCCGACTACACCGATGCCGTCACCGCCCTGTTCGAGCGGCACGGCACGCGCGGCACCTGGTATGCGCATGCCTCGGTGGGCTGCCTGCATGTCCGCCCGATCCTCAACATGAAGACGGAAGCCGGAGTGAAGGCGATGCGTGGCATCGCCGAGGAGGCCTGCGAGCTGGTGCGCCGCTTCAAGGGCTCGTTCTCGGGCGAGCATGGCGACGGCATCTCGCGCTCGGATTTCGTCGAGCCGATGTTCGGCGGGCCGCTGACCCGCGCCTTCGAGGCGGTCAAGGACGGTTTCGACCCTAACAACCGGCTCAACCCCGGCAAGATCGTCCGGCCCTATCATATGGATGATCGCAGCCTGATGCGCTTTCCGCCCGGCTACGCCACGCCGGTGCCGGCGGAGACGGCGCTCGACTGGACCGACTGGGGCGGCCTCGGCGGCGCAGTCGAGATGTGCAACAACAACGGCACCTGCCGGAAGATGGCCGGCGGCACGATGTGCCCGTCCTACAGGGCGACGCGCGAGGAACAGCACGTCACCCGCGGGCGGGCCAATACGTTGCGCCTCGCCATCTCCGGCCAGCTTGGGCCGGATGCCTTCACCTCGCCGGACATGAAGGAGGCGCTCGATCTCTGCGTCTCCTGCAAGGGCTGCAAGCGCGACTGCCCGACCGGCGTCGACATGGCCCGGATGAAGGTCGAGTTCCTGCATCATTACCACGGCAAGCACGGCCTGCCGCTGAAGGAACGCCTGATCGCCTACCTTCCGCGCTATGCGCCGCTCGCCGCCAAGCTCGCGCCGCTGATGAATCTGCGCGACCGCATCCCGCTGCTGGCCAGGCTCAGCGAACGTTGGCTCGGTTTCTCGGCGCGGCGCTCGCTGCCGGTCTGGCGGGCGCCCTGGCGCGAGGCGGCTGGACCTTCGAGCCCGTCGGCCGTGCGGGGCGACGGCCGCGACATCGTGCTCTTCGGCGACACGTTCAACCGCTATTTCGAGCGCGAGAATCTGGAGGCGGCGGAGCGCGTGCTCAAGGCCGGCGGCTACCGCCTGCATCACGTCGAAGCCGCAGGGGGAGGCCGGCCGCTCTGCTGCGGGCGCACTTTCCTCTCGGCTGGATTGGTGGATGAAGCCCGGGCCGAGGCGCGCCGCACGCTCGATGCGCTCGCGCCTTTCGTCGCCAGGGGCGCGCGCGTCGTCGGGCTCGAACCGTCCTGCGTGATGAGCTTCCGTGACGAGTTCGGCGCCCTGCTGCCGAAGGCCGAGGTCGAACCCCTGGCCAAGGCGGCGCTGTTGCTCGAGGAACTGCTGGCTGCCGACATGGCGGCGGGCCGGACCAGCCTGCCACTGCGCGACCAAGGCGGACGCGTCGCGCATCTGCACGGGCATTGCCACCAGAAGGCCTTCGACGCGATGGGCGCGGTCGAGAAGACCTTGCGGGCCGTGCCGGGGCTAGAGGTCAGGCCGATCGAATCGAGCTGCTGCGGCATGTCTGGCGCCTTCGGCTATGGCGCCGCGACGATCGACGTCTCGCTCGCCATGGGCGAGCTCTCGCTGCTCCCGGCGGTGCGAAAGGCTGCGGCGGGCGATCTCGTCGTCGCCGACGGCACGAGCTGCCGCCACCAGATCCATGATGGAGCAGGGCGCGAAGCCGTGCATGTCGTCAGGGTGCTCGACGGAGCGCTGAAGGACTGACCTTTCGGAGGAACCACACCACTCAAGGAAGCAGGCTTGGCAGGCCGCGATCCACAGCAATCTCCGGCGCGGGTTCAGGGGCTGTTAACCCTGCGCCGGTACCTCTCGATGCTCAGTCGAGCGAGTGTCGGGCCAGCGTTGATCCATGCGTCGAATCCATCGCAATCTGCAGACGAACAACGCCTCTCCCGCAGCCCGGATCTCGGATCAACTCACTGATTTCGCAGATATTCCGGAGGCGGTTCCGGCCGATCCCCGCGCCGGCACTGCGGGGCTTGTCCGCTACGGGCGCACCCCCGACAAGGTTCGCCGGCAGGCGGTCGAGCGCGTTGCCGCGCAGGTGGCTACCCCGCTGCCCGCGCCCGAGCCGGAGGCACCCGTCGATCCCGGTCGCGTCCGCTATTGGCGCACCCCCCAGCGCATGCTGCAGCAGGTCTGGGGTGGCGGGTCTCCCGAGGCGCCCATGCCCGAGATTATGCCGGAAGCTGGGGTAGAGATGGCGGGGGCGGGTGAGGATGCCTTGATGGCGCCCGACCTCGATTCGCTGCTGCCGGAAGAGACCCCGGCCGAGGCAGTGACGACGCCCTTCGCCTTCCTCTCCGATGCCGCCTTCTGGGAGTTAATCCCGGACGCCGAGCAGGAGGATGAAGCGGCCTTCGAGAGTGCGCCGCCGGTCCTTGCAGCGAGGGCCCCGGTGGAGACGGCTCGGCCGATCGCGCCGACGGCCGTGACCGAATCGGCGCAACACGCGCCTACGCTGATTCCTCCCGTTGCGTCGGCGACGATGACGTTCGGCTGGACGCAGCCCTATCGCTTCGAGTTGAGCCTGACGCCGCCGGCTCTGCAGATGGTCGCACCTGCCCCGGTGCCGGCCGTCCCGACTCCCGCTCCCAAGGCTGCGGTTGCAGCTCCGCGCCGCAGGATCATGGGGCAGCTCGCGCCTGCTGCGACCCCTGCCGCCGCGCCTGCGAAGGTCGCTGAGCCGGAGGTCGCGCCCGCGACCGCGCAGCCGAAGGTCTCGGTCGTGCCGGCGGCGCCGAAGCTGCGCGCGGCCATGCCGGTTTCCAAGCCGATCGCGTCGATGGGCTTCGAATTGCCGCCGATCGAGTTCCTGGCCGAGCCGCCGCAGATCGCGACGGCTATCCCGATCGAGATCATCCAGCAGAACTCCGGCCTGCTCGAAGGGATCCTGGAGGACTTCAACGTTCGCGGCGAGGTGGTTCAGGCCTGCCCCGGCCCGGTCGTGACCTTGTACGAGCTCGAGCCTGCGCCTGGGACGAAGTCGTC
>NZ_LNCQ01000043.1:0-58860 GCF_002831785.1 Allobosea sp. FBZP-16
CGTCGCCGGCGCCGCCGAGCCCGGACCCGCGGTGTCGCCTCCAGCCCGCTCGCGTTGCCGGCGCTGTCCCTGTCCTTGGCCCTGACCCGGCTCCCGCGTGCCGCGCCGGCCCGGCATGGCGGCTGGTGGCTGGGCCGCTTCCTCCGGCGTCGAGACGCGCACTCTCGCCTTGTCGGTCAAGCGCGCGAAGCCGGTGGTGACCAGCTTCGCCGGCGGCTCGATACCCGCGGTGATGACCGCCGTCGTCTCGTCCTGCTGGCCCACGGTGACAGCCACCTGCCGCACCGTCTCGTCCTCGTTGACGGCGAAGACATAGGCACCGTTCGGGCCGCGCTGGATCGCGGCGGTCGGCGCGACCACGACATGCCTGAGCACGTCGACGAAGACGCGGACATTGACGAACTGGCCGGGCCAGAGCTGGAGCCGCTCGTTCGGGAAGCGCGCCTTGACCTTGATCGTGCCGGTGGTCTGGTCGACGACGTTGTCGATGACCTCGATGGTGCCCTTGTCGATGATCGTCGTGCCATCCGAGTCCAGCGCGTCGACCTCGACCGGGCCGCGCGCCACTGCGGCGCTCACCGCGCGCAATTGCTGCTGCGGCAGGTTGAAGATCATGGCGATCGGCCTGAGCTGGGTGATGACCACGAGGCCGTTCGAATCGGAGGCGCGGACGATGTTGCCCTGGTCGACCTGCCGGATGCCGAGCCGGCCGTCGATCGGCGCGCGGATCGTGGTGTAGTCGAGATAGGCCTTGGCGTTGTCGATCGCGCCCTGGTCGGAGCGGACCAACGCCTCGAGCTGCGCCACCGTGGCGCGCTGGGTGTCGGCCTGCTGGCGCGAGCCGTAATCGGTCTGGGCGAGCTTGGCGTAGCGCTCGAGGTCGGCGCGGGCATTGGCGAGCTGCGCCTCGTCCTGCGCCTTCTTGGCCATCGCCTGGTCGTATTGCGCCTGATAGGTCGTGGGATCGATCTTGGCCAGAACATCGCCCTTGCGGACATCCTGCCCGTCCTTGAAGGCGATCTCGATCAGCCTTCCATCGACCTGCGTGCGCACGGCCACGGTGTTCAGCGCCTGGATCGTCCCGACCGCATCGGCCGTGACCGGCACGTCGCCATAGCGCGCCGGGGTCGCGATCACCGGGATCGGCCCTTCATTGTTGCCGAAGCGGGCGCGCCGGCCACCGCGACCGGCCCCTTGCTGGCCGGCCGCGACGCTGTCCTCGCCGCCGGGCATCCAGCCGCCATTGTAGCTGTGCCAGCCCCAGGCCGCGGCGCCGAGCAGCACGAGAAGGATCAGAAGACGCTTCATTCCGCCGCCTCGGTCGCGATGATGGCAGTGCGGCGGTCGGCCTCGGTCCAGCCGCCGCCCAGCGCCTTGAACAGGTCGACATAGGCACTCAGCTTCTGGAGCCTGGTCTGCGAAAGCTGGTCCTGCGCCTGGAACAGCGTCTGCTGCGTGTTCAGCAGCGTCACGATGTCGATCGTGCCTTCGCGCAGCCGCTGCTCGGTGATGGCATAGGCACGCCTTGCAGACGCCACGACTTCCCCCTGCAGCCGCTCGTGACGGGTGTTTTCCTGGATCGCGATCAGCGCGTTCTCGACATCCGCGAAGGCGCTGACGATGGTCTTGCGATAGGTCGCGATCAGTTCGTCGGCCGTGCCGCGTTCGAGCTCGACCCGGGCGCGCAGATTGCCGCCGTCGAGAATGGGCTGGACGAGGCCCGCTGCCGCAGAAGCGAAAGCCGCATCGGGCCGCAGCAGGTTCTTCAATAGCGCGCTTTCGAGCCCGCCTTGGCCGGTCAGCTGGATGCTCGGATACAGCGCCGCGCGGGCGGCATGCAGCGTCGCTTCCTGTGAGGTCAGGCGCGCCTCGGCCTCGGCGATGTCGGGCCGGCGCTGCAGCAATTGCGAAGGCAGACCGGCCCGCACCATCGGCACGGTGAGCGCGTTCAGGCTGCCGCCCTTGATCGTGACTGCGGCCGGCGTCTCGCCGATGAGCACGGCGAGCGTGACCCTGGCCTGGCGCAGTGAGAGTTCGAGGGCGGGCACGGAGGCCTTCTGTTGCGCCACCACGCTTTCCTGCTGCGCGATGTCGAGCTGGGTGGCGGTGCCGACGGAAAGGCGGGCCTGGATCACCTTGAGGGTCCGCTCGGCCACCGCGATGTTCTCGCGGGCGATACGCAGGCGGTCCTGTGCCGCCAGTACCTGGAAATAGGTGGTGGTCACGCTGGCGACGGCGGTGAGCGCCACGACGTCGCGGTCGAAGCGCGTCGCCTCGGCGGCGAAGCGTCCGGCGTCGGCGGTCGCTCGGTTCTTGCCCCAGAAATCGAGCTCGTAGCTCGCCGACAGGCCGAGGCTGAACTGGTTGCCGACGCTCTCGCTGAACGGTCCGCGTTTGGAGCCGAGCGTACCCGGCCGGAGGCTGCGCGAGGCGTCGGCCGAGCCGCTGAGCGTCGGATAGAGCGTCGCCGCCCCGATGCGCGACTGCGCATCGGCCTGCCGGATGCGTGTCATGGCGATGGCGATGTCGAAATTCGCGCCGGATGCCCGTTCGACCAGGCGATTGAGTTCGCTCGAGCGGAACAGGCGCGGCCAATCGGGCGAGACGGCAGACGCGCTGCTGCGGTCGCCAGCGGCATAGCTGCGTGTCACCGCGACGCCGAGCTCGGGGCGCAGGTCGGCCGGCAGGCAACCGGCGAGACCAAGGGTGATGGCCGCCGCGGATGAGAGACGGAAGAGCGAATGTGCGACCGCGTGTCCCGCAAGATCACGCCTGTAGCCCGGCATCATGCCGCTCTTCTCCAGCCTCGATTCGAAGGACCGCGGAACACGACGCGACAGACCCGCTTCTAGAGCGGCCGGTGGAGGAGAGAAAGTGAATTTCTGTCCATGAATCGGGACGCCCCGGAGCGCAGTCGGCTTCGTTGGCGGCAGCGGACACTCTCGACTCGCCTGAGTTTATCCGCTCGGCCGGGGCCTGTGGGCCCCTCTGGCACGATTCCTGATTGAGGAGCGCCTGATCATAACACAGGGAACGTCTGCAAGGCATGGTGCCCAATCTGCGGATCCTCATCGTCGATGCGAACCAGGTCAGGGCCGCGATCATCGAGGAAGGCCTGCGGGAAGCGGGCTATCAGCAGCTCGTCCGCCTCTCCGCGACGACCGGCCTCGTCGCCGCCATCGAGACTCACGATCCCGATGTCGTGGTGATCGATCTCGAGGATCCGAGCCGCGACGCCCTGGCCGACATGTTCCTGGTCAGCCGGCACGTCCGCCGGCCGATCACCATGTTCGTCGACCAGTCCGACTCGGCCTCGATCGAGGCGGCGGTCGAGGCCGGCGTCTCCGCCTATATCGTCGACGGGCTGAAGAAGGAGCGGATGCAGCCGATCCTGCAGACCTGCATCAGCCGCTTCAATGCGTTCCGCAAGCTGCGCGAGGAGCTCGACGAAGCCCGCTCGCAGCTGGAGGACCGTAAGACGATCGATCGTGCCAAGGGCATCGTCATGCGGCTGAAGGGCCTCTCCGAGGACGAGGCCTACGCGCTCATGCGCCGCACCGCGATGAACGAGAAACGCAAGCTCGTCGACATCGCCCGCTCCCTCATCACTGCCGCGGAGATGCTGAAATGACGACGCTGCACCTGCGAGTCGGCTTCATGCCGCTGGTCGATTGCGCGCTCGTCGTCCTGGCCAAGGACGAGGGTTTTGCCGAGGCCGAGGGGCTGAATCTCGAACTGGTCCGCGAGGTTTCGTGGTCGAATCTGCGCGACAAGCTGAACGTGCGCCTGTTCGATGCCGCCCATATGCTCGGCCCGGCCGCCATCGCCGCGACCCTCGGGATCGGTGGCGTCAAGGCCCCGATGGCAGCGCCGCTGGCGCTCAATCGCGATGGCGCCGCGATCACCCTCTCGTTGCGGCGCTTCGAGGAGCTCGCACGCCTGGCCGACGGGGATCTGGCCGACACGACGGTCTCAGGCCATGCGCTCGCCGCCATGGTCGCGCGCCGCAAGGCGGCCGGCCTGCCGCCGCTCACTTTGGCTGCGGTCTTCGGCTTCTCGACGCATGTCTACCTGCTTGGGGAATGGCTCGAGAAGGGTGGACTCAGGCTTGGCGAGGACATCCGGCTGGAGATCGTACCCCCTCCGCAGACCGTCGAGGCGCTCGCCAGCGGGCGGATCGACGGCTTCTGCGCGGGGGCGCCCTGGAATTCGGCGGCGGTGGCGGCCGGCGTCGGCGCAATGGTCCATGCCAGCGTCGATCTCAGGCGCAACTGCCACGACAAGGTTCTGGCCTGGCGCGCCGACGACGTGCAGAAGCGCCCGGCGGCCGTCTCCAAGCTCGGCGCCGCGATCCTGAAGGCCAGCGCCTGGGCCTGCCGCCCCGAGAATGTCTCGCGCACGGCGCATCACCTGTCTGCGCCGGACCGGCTCGCGCTGCCGGTTGAGCTGATCGAGCGCATTCTGCAAGGCGAGCTGATCCAGGGCGCCGGCCGGCCGGCGCGCCGGATCGAGCACTTCATCCGTTTCGACCAGGAGGCCCTGCGCCCTGACCCTGGTGATGCCGACTGGGTTCTCGCCGGCATGGCGCGCGCCGGGCAGGTCATGGCGACACCACAGATGCGCGACGCCGCATGCGACGTCCTTCTGCCTGCCGCTTTTGACAGCATCCTAGGGGCAGTCAAAATTTAGCCTATTATTTAAGCAGATGCGTGGCGATTGTGCGCCGCAACAAATCCGCCTTCGCGCGGCACCTGCGCCTCACCACCGGTAAACGATAGCAATTCGAGGCTAGGCCCGCCGCGAAGCGGTTGGCTCGATCCTTGTATGAAGGAAGGCGATGCGGCCAACGCTGCCCGCGCCATCCCCGATCCGGAAGACACAGCAACGTCGCTGTCGAAATGCGCCCGTCCAGGCGTCTTTCGCGCGGCGTTTTTTGCGTTTCGGGGCTGGTTTCAAGCGGGCGACAGCTCAGCAACCGAGAGGCGATCGATGACGCACAGCTCCAAGACCCCGGCCAGGACGGCGGTAGCTCCGCAGACAGGCACGAGCCGCCGCGACTTCCTGAATCTGTCCGGCACGGCCGCGCTGCTCGCGGCGGCGAAAACCGCCCTGCCTTCAGGCGCTTTCGCGCAAGGCGCCGGTCCCGAGGTCAAGGGAACCCGCCTCGGCTACATCGCCCTGACCGACGCCTCGCCGCTGATCATCGCCAAGGAGAAGGGCCTCTTCGCCAAGCATGGCCTGCCCGACATGGACATCGCCAAGCAGGCCTCCTGGGGCGCGACGCGCGACAACATGGCGCTCGGCTTCAAGAACAGCGGCATCGACGGCGGCCACATCCTGCGGCCGAAGACGCATCTCTACTCGACCGGCAAGGTCATGCAGAACGGCCAGCCGCTGCCGATGTACACGCTGCTCAACCTCAACGAGGACGGGCAGGCGATCTCGGTCTCCAACGAGTACAAGGACCTCAATGTCCAGAAGGACGCCTCGCCGCTGAAGCAGGCCTTCGAGCGCAAGAAGGCTGCCGGCAAGGAACTGACCGCCGCCATGACCTTCCCGGGCGGCACGCACGACCTCTGGATCCGCTACTGGCTCGCCGCCGGCGGCATCGACCCCGATACCGACATCAAGGTCATCGTCGTGCCGCCGCCGCAGATGGTGGCGAACATGAAGGTCGGCACCATGGACTGCTTCTGCGTCGGCGAGCCCTGGAACGAGCAGCTCGTCAACCAGAACATCGGCTACAGCGCGCTGACCACCGGCGAGCTCTGGTTCCGTCACCCCGAGAAGATCCTCGGCATGCGCGCCGATTTCGTCGATGCCAATCCTAAGGCGACCCAGGCCATCCTGATGGCCGTGATGGAAGCCCAGATCTGGGCCGACAAGATGGAGAACCGCCAGGAGCTCGCCGAGATCGTCGGCAAGCGGCAATGGTTCAACGTCCCCACCGGCGACATCAACAAGCGCCTGCTCGGCGACATCAATTACGGCAATGGCCGCGAGGCGAAGGGCACCAATCTCTACATGAAGTTCTGGGGGGAAGGCGGCTCGACCTCCTATCCCTGGAAGAGCCTCGACACCTGGTTCGTCACCGAGAACATCCGCTGGGGCAAGTTCGAACCGACCATCGACATCAAAGCCCTCGTCGACAAGACCAACCGCGCCGATCTCTGGCGCGAGGCGGCGAAGACGCTCGGCGTCGCCGGCGCGCCGACTGCCGACTCGCGGGGCGTCGAGACCTTCTTCGACGGTATGAAGTTCGATCCTGCGGCGCCGCTGGACTATCTCAAGGCCCTGAAGATCAAGCGGGTCGCCTGACGCATGGCCGAGCCCCTGATCATCGTCGGCAATGGCATGGCCGCGACGCGGCTGGCTGACGAGCTCAGCCGGCAGGCGCTCGGACGCTATGCGGTCGCGGTCATCGGGGACGAGCCGCGGCTGGCTTACAATCGGGTGCTGCTCTCGCCGCTGCTGGCGGGCGAGATCGGCGAGCCGGAGATCGAGCTGAAGCCCGCCGCCTGGTGGCAAGCGCGCGGCGTCTCGATGGTCTACGGCAAGCCGGTCACGGGCATCGACCGGGCGACGAAGAGCGTGACCTTGGCCGACGGCCTCGTCCTGCCTTACGGCAAGCTCGTGCTCGCGACCGGCTCGCGCCCGCTGATGCCGCCGGTGCCTGGGCTGGAACTGCCTGGCGTCGCCAGCTTCCGCGATGTCGCCGATGTCGCGCTGTTCCGCAGCGTGGCCGCGACCGGCGCGCGCGTCGTGGTGATCGGCGGCGGCCTGCTTGGGCTGGAAGCGGCCTACGGGCTCGCCAGGATCGGCGGCAAGGTCACGGTCCTGCATCTCGCTGACCGGTTGATGGAACGCCAGCTCGACCGCGAGGGAGCAGGCCTGCTTGCCGGTGAGATCGCGGCTCGTGACATCGACATCCGCCTGAACTGCACAGCTGAGCGCTTTGTCGGCAAGGAGCGGGTTGAGGCGGTCGAGCTGACCGATGGCAGCGTAATCCCGGCTGACCTCGTTGTCGTCGCCATCGGGGTGCGCCCGCGTGTCGATCTCGCCGTCGCCGCAGGGCTCGACGTCAATCGCGGCATCGATGTCGACGACGGCCTTGCCAGCAGCGATCCCTGCATCTTCGCGATCGGCGAATGTGCCGAGCATCGCGGCCTGGTCTATGGTCTGGTCGAGCCCGCCTATGAACAGGCGCGTGTGCTGGCCGCGCGACTTGCCGGTGCGAGCGACCGCTATAACGGTTCGCTGCTGGCGACCAATCTCAAGGTCAGTGGGGTCAGCGTTTTCTCGGCAGGCTCGGTCGAGCCGGGAGAGGACGACGAAGTTCTGCTGCTGCGCGATCCGGCCGCCGGCATCTACCGCAAGTTCGTGCTGCGCGCGGGCAGGCTAGCCGGCTGCGTCCTCGTCGGCGACACCAGTGGCGCGCTGTTCTATCTCGGGCTGATCCGCTCGGGCCAGGACATCAGCGCGATCCGTGCCGACCTGCCCTTCGGCGAGGGCTATTGCATCGGGATGGCTGCGTGATGCGCCACGACGCTCCCCTCGCTCCGGCCGTGACCTGCACGACCTGCCCGTATTGCGGAGTCGGCTGTGGCGTGAAGGCGACGCCGGACGGGCTGGGCGGCGCCTCCATTACCGGAGACGCGGATCATCCGGCCAATCGCGGGCGGCTCTGCTCCAAGGGCTCCGCGCTCGGCGAGACGCTCGGGCTCGGCAGCCGTGTGCTGTACCCGCTGAAGCGCAACGCCGCCGGCAGCTATGACAGGGTCAGCTGGGACGAGGCGCTCGATGCCGTTGCGGCCGGTCTGCAGGCCATCGCGGCCGGGCATGGTCCCGAGGCGATTGCCTTCTATCTCTCCGGCCAGCTTCTGACCGAGGACTACTACGTCGCCAACAAGCTGGCGAAGGGCTTCATCGGCTCGCCCCATGTCGACACCAATTCGCGGCTCTGCATGTCGTCGACGGTCGCGGCCCAGCGCCGGGTCTTCGGCTCGGACACGGTGCCCGGCGCCTATGAGGATTTCGACAGCGCCGATCTGATCGTCCTCGTCGGCTCGAACACGGCCTGGTGCCATCCGGTCCTGTTCCGGCGGATGCAGGACAATCGCCGGGAACGCGCCGCGCGCATTGTGGTCCTCGATCCGCGGGTCACCGCGACCGCGGAAGACGCCAATATGGTGCTGGCGCTGAAGCCCGGCTCCGACGCCGCGTTGTTCGCAGGTCTGCTAGTCCACCTCGCCGATCGCGGCCTCGTCGACCGGACCTATGTCGCGCGCCATGTCGACGGCTTTGACGCGGCGCTCGCCAATGCGCGGGACATTGCGCCAGATATCACCGCGGTGTCCGTCGCCACCGGCCTGAAGCCTGAGGATATCGCAGCCTTCTACGAGCTCTGGGCGAGCACGCCGCATGTCGTGACGGCCTGGAGCCAGGGCGTCAACCAGTCGGCGCAAGGGACCGACAAGGTCGCCGCTATCCTGAATTGTCATCTGGCTACCGGCCGGATCGGGCGGCCCGGCTGCGGCCCGTTCTCCCTGACCGGCCAGCCCAACGCCATGGGCGGGCGCGAGGTCGGCGGCCTCGCCAACATGCTCGCCGCCCATATGGGGTATGGCGCAGACGAGATCGATCGCGTCCGGCGCTTCTGGCGGGCGCCCCACATCGTCCGCCACGAGGGCCTCAAAGCCGTCCAGATGCTCGATGCGGTCGCCGAGCGCCGCATCCGCGCGATGTGGGTGATGGCGACCAACCCCGCCGTCTCTCTTCCGAATGCGGACAAGGTACGCGCCGCGCTCGCCGGGCTCGATCTGTTCGTCGTCTCTGAGAACGTGCTCTCCAACGACACGCTCGCGGCCAGGCCGCATTACATCCTGCCGGCCGCCGCCTGGGGCGAGAAGGACGGTACCGTCACCAACTCCGAACGCCGCATCTCGCGCCAGCGCGCCTTCCTGTCGCTGCCGGGCGAGGTGAGGCCCGACTGGTGGATCATCTGCGAAGTCGCCAGGCGCCTCGGTTTCGGCGAGGCCTTCACCTATGCCGGACCGCACGAGATCTACGCCGAGCACGCCGCGCTCTCTGCCTTCGAGAACGACGGCACCCGAGATTTCGACATCGGCGGCCATGCCGGTCTCGGCAAGGCCGGCTACGACGGGCTGACGCCGGTGCAATGGCCGGTCCCCGCCCATCGGCCACAGGGCATTGCACGGCTCTTCGGAGACGGAAGCTTCTTTGGACCCGGGCGCCGCGCGCAGATGCGCCCCCTCGCCGCACCGAAGCTCGCCTCCGAGGCCGACGAAGCCTTCCCGCTGCTGCTCAACACCGGCCGCGTGCGCGATCATTGGCATACGATGACCCGGACCGGCCTCAGCCCCCGGCTCAGCGCGCATATCGCCGAGCCCTCAATCTCTCTGCACTCCTCCGAGATCACGCGCTTCGGGCTGGTCGAGGGCGGTTTCGCCCGCCTCGCCAGCGCCCAGGGCAGCGCCGTGCTCAAGGTCGTTGCCGATGACGGCGTTTCTCCCGGGGACCTGTTCGCGCCGATCCACTGGTCGGACGAGACGGCCTCGGCGGCGCGGATCGGAGCTCTGACGCAGCCGCTTTGCGATCCCTTCTCCGGGCAACCTGAAATGAAGGCGACGCCCGTCGCCATCAGGCCCGTCGCCTATCGCTTCGAAGGCTTCGTCCTCTCGCGGCAGCCTTTTGCCCTGCCAGCCGGCAGCTGGTGGTCGCGGCTTGCGGTGCAAGGCGGCGAGGGCCGGCTCTTCGCCACCGACGCTTCGGTCGATGCGATCGCGGCCCTGATGCGCGAGCGTTTCGGCGCCGAGGAGTTGACCGAACTGATCGACCGTGACGGCGGTGGCTATCGCTGCGCCGTCCTCCGGGAAGGCCGGCTGCTGGCCGTGATCTTCCTTGCTCCCGCGGGTCGTGCGCCGCTCTGGGACACGGTCAAGACCGTCTTCGCCGATCCGGCAGCGGCCGTGCCAAGCCGGCTTGCCCTCCTGGCGGGGCGCAATCCCGGCGGGTCCGATCCCGGACCGACCATCTGCGCCTGCTTCGGCGTCGGCCTGAACGCGATCCGGGCCGCCTTCGTGGCCGGTGCCGCGACGGCCGAGGAGATCGGCCTTCAACTCAAGGCGGGAACCAATTGCGGCTCCTGCCTCCCCGAAATCCGCCGCATCGGCGCGCAGGCACGCGCGATCGAAGCGGCATGACTGACAGCTCGGTCAGAGGAGAGACTGGAACATGGGTCAGCCTGTCTTGAAAGACGCGATCGCCGGCGCGGCGATCGTTTCCCTCAAGGGAAAGCCGTCAGAGGTCCTGCCCCTGCCGGCCGGCCCCTCGAAGTCCGTCGCGGCCAGACTCGCGCCCCTGGCGAAGGGTGCGCTCGTCAACATGGTGCCGCCGCTGATCACCATCGCGCTGATCCTGCTGTTCTGGCAGATCGCCGCGTCCGGTCCGCAATCCTCGCTGCCGCCGCCGACCAGGATCTGGGAAGAGGCCAAGGACCTGATCACCGAGCCGTTCTACTGGGCGGGCTCGCAAGATATCGGGCTGGGCTGGCGCATCCTGGTCTCGCTTCAGCGCGTCGCGATCGGCTTCAGCCTGGCGGCGATCGTCGGCGTGCTGCTCGGCACTCTGGTCGGCCAGTCGGTCTGGGCGACGCGTGGGCTCGACCCGGTCTTCCAGGTGCTGCGCACGGTGCCGCCGCTCGCCTGGCTGCCGCTCTCGCTCGCCGCCTTCCGCGACAGCCAGCCCTCGGCGATCTTCGTGATCTTCATCACCGCGATCTGGCCGGTCATCATCAACACGGCCGTCGGCATCCGCAACATCCCGCAGGACTATCGCAACGTCGCCAAGGTGCTGCGGCTGAACCAGGTCGAGTTCTTCTACAAGATCATGGTGCCCTCGGCGGCGCCCTACATCTTCACCGGCCTGCGCATCGGCGTCGGCCTGTCATGGCTCGCCATCGTCGCCGCCGAGATGCTGACCGGCGGCGTCGGCATCGGCTTCTTCATCTGGGATGCGTGGAACTCGTCCCGCCTCTCCGACATCATCGTGGCGCTGGTCTATATCGGCGTGGTCGGCTTCCTGCTCGATCGCCTCGTCGCCCTCATCGGCCATGTCGTCACCCGCGGCACCGCGACCAACTGAGGGGCGAAACGATGAGCTATCTGAAGATCGACCACGTCGACAAACGCTTCCAGCGTGGCGCCGCCACTACGGAAGTGCTCAAGGACATCAGCCTCGTCATCGACAAGGGCGAGTTCGTCTCGATCATCGGCCATTCCGGCTGCGGCAAGTCGACCCTGCTCAACATCATCGCCGGGCTCACCCCCGCGACGAGCGGCGGCATCCTGCTCGAAGGCAAGGAGGTCAACGCGCCGGGGCCGGATCGGGCCGTGGTCTTCCAGAACCACTCGCTGCTGCCCTGGCTCACCGTCTACGACAATGTCGCGCTCGCCGTGAACAAGGTCTTTGGCGGCAAGAAGAGCAAGGCCGAGCGGCATGACTGGATCATGCACAATCTCGACCTCGTCCAGATGGGCCATGCCAAGGACAAGCGGCCGGGCGAGATCTCGGGCGGCATGAAACAGCGCGTCGGTATCGCCCGCGGCCTGGCGATGGAACCCAAGATCCTGCTGCTCGACGAGCCCTTTGGTGCGCTCGACGCGCTGACCCGCGCCCATCTGCAGGACTCGGTGATGCAGATCCATGCCGCGCTCGGCAACACCATGATCATGATCACCCACGACGTCGACGAGGCCGTGCTGCTCTCCGACCGGATCGTGATGCTGACCAACGGCCCCTCGGCCCGCATCGGCGAGGTGCTCGACGTGCGGCTCACCCGCCCGCGCAAGCGGCTGGAGCTGGTCACCGACCGCACCTACATCGCCGCGCGCGAGTCGGTGCTGAAATTCCTCTACGAGCGGCATCGCTTCGTCGAGGCGGCGTGACGGCCCCGGTCATGAGCGACGATTTCACCCCCGATCAGAAGCGCTACCTCGAAGGCTTCGTCAGCGGCATGCAGTCGGCCCGCACGGCGCGCGGCCTCGGCCCGCTCGGCGGCGCGCCGGGCGGCGCTCCGGCCAAGCCCGCTGGTCCCGACAGGGAGCATATCGAGGCGCAGGCCAGGACGGTCGCCGCCGGCGGCAAGCTCGTCGATCAGGAGAAGTGGAAAGCCGCCGAGCATCCGTTCGACGCCTATGCCCGTTTCAAGGATCAGGCCGCGTCGGGCACCTATCCCAAGCCGGAGGACAATTTCCGCTGGCGCTATCACGGCCTGTTCTATGTGGCACCGGCGCAGAACAGCTATATGTGCCGGCTGCGCATTCCCAACGGCATCCTCAAGGCCTGGCAGTTCGAAGGGGTCGCCGACATCGCCGAACGCCTCGGCGGCGGCTACAGCCACGTCACCACCCGCGCGAACCTCCAGATCCGCGAGATCACCGCCGAAAACGCCCCGCAGCTGCTCGAGGGCCTGGCCGATCTCGGCCTGACGGCGAAAGGCTCCGGCGCCGACAATATCCGCAATGTCACGGGATCGGCGACCGCCGGCATCGATCCGCTCGAACTCCTCGACACCCGCCCGCATGCCCGTGCCTGGCACCACCACATCCTGAACGACCGCTCGCTCTATGGGCTGCCGCGCAAGTTCAACGTCGCCTTCGACGGCGCCGGCTCGATCGCGACGCTGGAGGACACCAACGATATCGGCTTCCAGGCCATCGAGGTCATCGAGGGAGCAGCGTTCGAAGGGCAGCCGGTCGAGCCCGGCATCTGGTATCGTCTCGCGCTCGGCGGCATCACCGGCCACAAGGATCTCGCTCGCGATACCGGCGTGATCGTCGCTCCGTCCGACGCGATCGCGGTCGCCGATGCGATCGTTCGGGTCTTCATCGCCAATGGCGACCGCACCGATCGCAACAAGTCGCGGCTCAAATACGTGCTCGATGCCTGGGGCTTCGACAAGTTCCTCGCCGCCGTCGAGGAGAAGCTCCGCCGGCGGCTGGCCCGGCTCGACGGCGCCTTCGTCAGGCCGCGGCCGGTCTATGATCGCCTCGCCCATATCGGCGTGCACAGGCAGGTTCAGCCGGGCCTCAACTGGATCGGCGTGGCGCTGCCGGTCGGCAAGCTCACAGTCGCGCAGATGCGGACCATCGCGGAGATCGCGCAGCAATGCGGCGACGGCGATATCCGCTTGACCGTCTGGCAGAACCTGCTCATCTCCGGCGTGCCGGATGCAGGGATCGACGATGTCATTGCCAACCTGAAGGCGACCGGCCTCTCGGCCGAAACCTCGATACTGCGCGCCGGACTGATCGCCTGCACCGGCGCGACCGGCTGCAAGTTCGCCGCCGCCCACACCAAGGAGGATGCGCTCGCCATCGCCGCCCATTGCGAGCCGCGCATCACCCTGGACCAGCCGGTCAACATCCACCTCACCGGCTGCCATCATTCCTGCGCCCAGCACTATATCGGCGATCTCGGCCTGATCGGCGCCAAGGTGCCGGTCAACGAGGAGGGCGACACCGTCCCCGGCTACGACCTGCTGGTCGGCGGCGGCTACGGTGTCGATGGCGGCATGGCCCGGCCGTTCCGCGAGAAGGTCAAGGCGGAAGAAGCGCCGGCTCTGGTCGAGGCGGTCCTGCGCACCTGGCAGGTCCATCGCGCCGCGCCCGACGAGAGCTTCGTCGCCTTCGCCCGCCGCCACGAGATCGCGGCGCTGCAGGCATTGGTCGCTGAGACGGGGGAAGCGGCATGACCGTGCAGACGCCGAACCCGATCGTCCAGGTCCTGCCGGAGACCGCGCCGTTCAGCGAGGAGCAGCGCTCCTGGCTGAATGGCTTCTTTGCCGGTCTGCTCTCGCTCGACAATGCCGGAGTGACCGCTTTGTCTCCGGCGGAGAACGCCGCGGTGATGGGCGAGGCCGACGACGGCGCCCCCTGGCACGATCCCGCCATGGCGATCGCCGACCGCATGCAGCTCGCCGAAGGCAAGCCGCTGCCCCGCAAGCTCTTCGCCGCCATGGCGCAGCAGGATTGCGGGCAATGCGGCTATGTCTGCGAGACCTATTCCGCCGCCATCGCCTCAGGCACCGAGGGACGGCTCAATCTCTGCGCGCCCGGGGGCAAGGACACCCTGCGCCAGCTCAAGGCGCTGATGGAAGCACCGGGCGCCACCGCCCCCGCTGCGCCCGCCGAGGCCGCGCCCGCCGTCGATCTCGGCCCACTTGGCCGCTGCCGCGAGAACCCTGCGCTCGCGACCTTCCTGTCGCGGCGCAAACTCAATGGCGAGGGTTCCGAGAAGGAGACCTGGCATGTCGAGTTCGACCTCGCCGAATGCGGTCTCGATTATGTCGTCGGCGACGCCTTCGGTATCGTCGCGCAGAACGACCCACGCCTGGTCGATGCGGTGATCGCGCTGCTCGGCGCGCGGCCCGACGCCGAGATCGGCGGCAAGAGCCTACGCGACAAGCTCCTGGCCGACTGCGCGCTCGGGCCAGCGCCGGATGCCCTGTTCCAGCTGATCTCCTATGTGACCGGCGGCGAGACACGGCAGAAGGCCAGGCGCCTTGCCGCCGGCGAGGATCCCGACGGCGACCTCGACCGACTCGACGTGCTCGGCGCGCTGCACAAATTCTCCTCGGCGCGGCTCTCGCCCGAGGCTTTCGTCGAGGCGCTCGACCCGCTGCAGCCGCGGCTCTATTCGATCTCGTCCTCCTTCAATGCCACGCCGGGACGCATCTCGCTGACGGTCGACACGGTCCGCTACAAGATCGGCAGCCGCCCACGCTGGGGCGTCGCCTCGACCTTTCTCGCCGAGCGTGTCGCCCCCGGCGACAAGGTGGCGGTCTATGTCCAGCGCGCCCATGGCTTCGGGCTGCCGGCCGATCCCCAGACGCCGATCATCATGTGCGGCCCCGGCACCGGGATCGCGCCCTTCCGCGCCTTCCTGCACGATCGGCAGGCGACGAGGGCAACTGGCCGCAACTGGCTGTTCTTCGGCCATCAGCGCCGGGCCTGCGACTTCTTCTACGAGGACGAGCTGCAGGCGATGAAGGAGTCCGGCTTCCTCACCAACCTGACGCTCGCCTGGTCGCGCGACGGCGACAAGGTCTATGTCCAGGACCGGATGCGCGAACGCGGCGGCGAACTCTGGGCCTGGCTCGAGCAGGGTGCGCATTTCTACATCTGCGGCGATGCCAAGCGGATGGCCAGGGATGTCGAGCGCGCGCTCGTCGATATCGTCACCGAACATGGCGGGCGATCCAGCGAGGAGGCAATCGCCTATGTCGCCGCTTTGCGTAAGGCAGGGCGCTATCAAGCGGATGTCTACTAGAGTCGTTTCGAGTGAGGGCGGCCAGACCCGCGAGAAGCAGGACGATGGGGCCTCCGAGGTCCTAGAGGTCGGATCGAAGCGGATCGAGCCCCGCTCGGGAAGCCTGCGGCGGTCCGTCAAGCGCGGTTTCCGCGACGCTCACCGCACGCGCTCCTGCTCGCCACCCGGCGGCTTCGCATGGGCGGCGATCTGGGAGCCAGCCGCGCTCAGGATCTGGCGCGGCAGCGTCTCGTCGTTGACCGTCCGCGACAGCAGGACGGCTACGAGCGTCATCGACAGCTTCGCCAGAAGAGCATCACGATCTTCTTCCGTGGACGGACTTGCGGTCATCTCGAGGTTCGCGCAGATGAGACGAGTTCCACTTCGCTGCAACGGCCCAGAACCGCAGGAATTTCCCGCCGAACGGACCTCAGATCAGGCCAGCATGAGCGGCCGGGCTTCGATCGGCCAAATCCGCTAAGCCGCGGCGGCGCTCAGATGGCCGACTTTTCATCGATATCGGCCAGCAGCGGATGCTATCCCTTCCTTGAAAGCGGCCTCCAGGAGCGCCCGAAGCGTCTGGGCTCACAGGGGCGAGGCCGGTGACGCCAGGCTGCTTTTCGCTCGGGCGATTTTTGAGGCGAGCAACGAAATCTTTTGCATCGAAGCATGCCATGGTTTTAGGTGATTAACATCTCGTTAACCGTAGGGGCGTAATCTTTCCATCACGAAGCATTAATTCGCCAATCCTGTATGAGGAATTGGGCCATGGCAAGAATAAGCCTCTTGTCTGTGCTTTTGATATGTACATTCGCCTCTGTCGGCGCCAAGGCGGCGACTGCTACCGGGAATTTCCAAGTTCAGATCAATATCCAAGCGAATTGCATTGTTGCTAGCGCTTCGGATCTGAATTTCGGCAATGTCGGCATCTTGTCCGCGAATATTGATTCGACAAGCACGGTCAGCGTGCAATGCACCACGTCGACTCCCTACACGATCGGCTTCAACCAGGGTGTCAACGGAGGCTCGGTCACGACCCGGCAGATGGCGGGGGCAGGCGGGCTGATCAACTACTCGCTTTTCCGCGACGCCGGCCGCACCCAGAACTGGGGCTCGACGGCGGGCAGCGACACCATTGCGGGCGTCGGCAACGGGGCGGTCCAGAATTACACGGTCTACGGCCGAGTGCCTGCACAGACCACGCCCGCGCCCGCACTCTACACCGACACCATCACGGTGACTGTTACCTACTGACGATGGCCAGAGCACTGGCCTGCTGACGATCGCCTCATGAGGCAACCGAGAGGTTTGACGACGCTGCTTGCGCGGCGCCGATCGCCTCCGCTTTGCCAGGACCGGAAGGAGGGCGGGATGAGAAGCGCGGCAATCGGCACGGCCCTCGCGGCCCTGGTCACCGGAATGGCGGATGCGGCGTCGCTGCAGGTGACCCCCGTGCTGCTGGACCTTGCGGTCCCGGCGAAGGTAGCAACGATCACCTTGCGCAATACCGATGCCGAACCGATTACGGCGCAGATCCGGGTTTTTCGCTGGACCCAGCGAGGCGGAGCAGAACGGCTCGAGCCGACGGACGAGGTCGTCGCCAGCCCGCCCGTCGTGCAGTTGCGCGCCCGCCAGGACTACATGGTGCGTGTCGTCCGGGTGACCGGCGGCCCGGTCGGTGGCGAGGCGGCCTTTCGGCTGGTCGTGGACGAGTTGCCCAAACCGAACCGAACGCCAGGAACCGTTGCGCTGGTCCTGCGCCATGTCATCCCCGTCTTCTTCACGGACCGCTCCGCATCGCCGGCATCGGTGACGTGGTCGGCGAGCCAACACGGAAAAAGCCTGGCGATCGGCGCGGCGAACAGCGGGGGGCGTCGGGTCAGGCTTGCCGCCGTGACGGTTCGCGACGGCGCCGGGAAAGTGGTCGCGGCCAACAAGGGGCTGCTCGGCTATTCCCTCGGCCACTCCGCGATGCAGTGGGTTCTCCCCTCCCAACCGGGAGCGAAACCAGGCGCTCACTTGACGATCTCCGGGCTGACGGAGGCGGGTTCATTCAATGCAACGCTGCCGATGTCAGCGGGCCGGTAAGGTCATGGTGCTGGCGCTGGCGCTTGGATCAGCGTGGTGGACGGCTGTGCCGGTCCGTGGAGAAGACGCTCGGGGCCGCAGCTTGCACCTGGACGTTCTTCTCAACGGTCAGTCGATCGGGCTGATCGGCACATTCCGGCAGAACCAGCACGGCGAGATCCTGGCGGCCCGCAAGGAGCTCGAGGAGCTCGGGATCAGGGTTCCGGCGAGCTTCAAGGTCGAGGACGAGGTTGCGCTCGGCGCGATCCCGGGCGTGAGCTTCAATTACGACGAACCCGCGCAACGCATCGACATCAAGCTGCCGCCCGATGGCCGCCTGCCCAAGACCTACGACATGCAGCCCCGCACCATACCCGGACCGGCACCGGAACGCAGCAGCATCGGCGCAGTGCTCAATTACACCCTGTTCGGAACGTCGGAGGACAAGCAATTCCGCAGCTTCTGGCGCTATCCCACGCTGTCGGCGACGCTCGATGCCCGGTTCTTCAGCCCTGTCGGCGTTTTCTCGCAGACCGGCATGCTCAGCGACCAATCGCTGGCCGGCGGCGGGACGGAAGCGCTTCGCCTCGAGACAAGCTGGACGTATTCGGACCCCGACAACCTGGTGAGCTACCGCACTGGCGATCTGATCTCGAGCGGTCTCGCCTGGACCCGGCCGGTTCGCCTCGGCGGCTTGCAGGTGCAACGCAATTTCGGGCTGCGTCCGGATCTGATCACGCTTCCGCTTCCCGGCGTCACCGGCTCGGCGGCGGTTCCCTCGACGGTCGACATCTTCGTGAACGGAACGAAGACGATCTCGCAGGACGTTGGCAGCGGGCCGTTCCGCCTCACCAACATTCCGATTCTCACGGGCAACGGCAATGCCAGCGTCGTGGTTCGGGACGCCTCGGGCCGCCAGAGCGAGTCGAGCCTGCCCTTCGTGGTGTCCAGCAATCTGCTGCGGCCCGGCCTCTTCGACTTCTCTGCGGAAATCGGCCTGCCGCGCCTGCAATACGGGCTGCGCTCCAGCATCTACGACGAGGGTATCGCGGGCTCGGCGAGCGGGCGCTACGGCATCACCGACACGATGACGGTCGTGGCTCATACCGAAGGGGCACGCGGCCTTGGCATGGGGAGCCTCGGTGGGGTCTTCGGGCTCGGTCGATATGGCGTGCTGACAGCGGCCGGCGCGGGGAGCTGGCGGGACGGGCAACTCGGCGGCCAATCCTATGTCTCTTTCGAGACCCAGCTCTGGGGTGTCTCCCTGATGGCCGCATCCCAAAGAACCTTCGGAGCCTACAGGGATCTCGCCTCCGTCAGCGGGGCTCAGTTCGCCAACGGCTATGGCAACGACGCCGCCTCGGCAGCCTCCACGGCAGAGACCGCGACGAACTGGGAGCGGCGGCTCCTGCCACCGCGCGCCCTCGACAGGGCGTCGGTCAGCCTGCCGATACCGGCACTGGGAGGGGCCATCAGCCTCGGCGTTGCCCATGTGAAGCCGGCGCTCGGCCGTGCCAACCGGATCGTCAATGTCAGCTATACGCGCCCGCTTTGGGCCGGAGGATCCTTCTACGCGACCGCCTATACGGATTTGGCGGATCGCGGCTCCGCAGGCGTGTTTGCCGGGCTGTCATTTCCGTTCGGCACCAACATCACCTCCTCCGCCGGCGCCAATCGCGTCGGATCGGCATGGTCCCTGGCGGGCGACGTCTACAGGCCCGTCGATCAGGAGATCGGCAGCGTGGGCTGGCGCATACGCAACGTCGAGGGGCAGGACGGACAGAGGCGCCGCTCGGCTTCGATCGCCTATCGCGGAAGCGCCGGGCTGCTCGAGGCGGGCGTCGCACAAGGCGTGTCGGGGTTCTCGGGCACGGTGCAACTCGACGGGGCGATCGCGATGGCCGGAGGTAGCATCTTCGCCGCCAACCGGATCGACGACGCCTTCGCCGTGGCGAAGGTCGGCGCGCCCGATGTGGATGTGCTCTTCGAGAGCAGGGTGGTCGCGCGCACCAACGCATCCGGCAACGCGCTCGTTCCTGGCTTGCGATCCTACCAGCCGAACAAGCTCTCGATCGATCCGCGCGGCCTCCCGATCGACGCCCTCTCGGAAACCACGGTCGAGGTGCGGGCGCCCTCCGATCGTGCCGCTGTGGTCGTCGACTTCGGTGTCAGGTCGACCGGCAACTCGGCCATCGTCATCCTTCAGGATGCGGCTGGCCGGCCAATCCGGGTCGGGGCAACCGGTGCCCTTCAGCCGGGGCTCAAAGGCACCAGCGCGGCAGGCCCGGAATTCGTCGTCGGCTATGACGGCCGTGCGTTCATCGAGAATCTTGCGGCCGACAACGAGGTCCTCGTCAAGCTGGAGGCGGGGAGCTGCAAGGCCCGCTTCTCCTTTGTCCCGCGTGCCGATACGCAAGTCTCGATCGGACCGGTGCAATGCCTATAGGCTCCCGCATTCTGGCGCTCTGCCTGTGGGGCGTGCTGATCGCGGCTGGCAGCCTGCTGGCGAGCCCGCCGGCCGCCGCGCAATCCTGCTCGCTGAGCATCACGCCCCTGGTTTTCGGTGATGTCGATGTCACCGCCAATGCCCAGGTGAACGGAACGGCCACTGCGACGGTCTCGTGCACGGGGTCGGCGCTCCTGCCCGTCGGAATCTGCATCGAGCTCGGGCCCGGGAGCGGCGGCGGCGCCAGCGCAGCGAACCGGACCCTGACGAACGGCGCCAACCAGTTGCACTACGGCCTGTTCTCCGATGCGGCAGCCAGCGTCCCGTGGGGATCGGGAGCCTGGCCTGCGGGCGGGGCTTCGGCGGTCGGCTTCAACCTGACCTTGTCCGTGTCCGGCACCGGCAGCCGGAGCGTCACCATCTATGGCCGTGTCTACAGCGGCCAGGCGACCGCGGCACCCGTAACGTACACCAGCAGCTTCGCCGGCGCCGACGCCCGGATCCGCTACGGGCTCCTGTCCTTCCTGCTTGGCTGCGACCTCCTCACCGTGATCCAGTCGACGAGCTTTACGGTCAGCGCGAACGTGCCGGCGACCTGCCGGGTGACGACAAGCGATCTCAATTTCGGCTCGGTCGGCGTGCTGGCTGCGCCGCAGGATGCGTTCACGACCCTGGCGCCGACCTGCACGAATGGCACCGCCTATCAGATCGGCCTGGACGGCGGCTTGTCGGGCGCGACGAATCCGACCGCGAGGCGCATGACGAAGGGAGCGGAGACGATCACCTACGGGCTCTATCGGGATGTCGCGCGGAGCCAGCCCTTCGGCAGCACGCTCGGCCTCGATACATTGACGGGCATTGGCTCAGGTCTGGCGCAGACGAGCCATGTCTACGGACGGGTCCCGGCTCAGGCTACGCCGTCGCCGGGACCATACGCCGACACGATTCAGGCGACGGTCACGTACTGAAACTTGCGGCGGCTTTGCGCTGACCCGTCTCGGACGCTGATTGGCCCGCCGAGTAACCGTCAGGGTCCGAATGCGCCTGTCACGAGCAGACATCGAATGGGCGCCGGGGGAGGGGACATTTGCCCAGCTCAGCGGTCAGGCTAAGATGCATTGGGTCCAACTGGCGGAGGCCAAGCTTCGCTGCGCGCGAGCATTGCGTCGACCTCGTACCGCGTGCTGTCAGGACGTATTCGACATGGCGCACGCGTTCGCTCGAATCGCGACGCTCGACATAACCGGCGGCCTCGAGCGCCTTCAATCTTGCGGACAAGAGGCGAGCGGAGATCCCGCACCGCGCTCCTTGCCGCCATCGCCCGGCTCGCATTGGAGCGACGGCGCCACGGCGCCTTCGCGTGGGGTGTCAGCGAGGACGTTGCCGATCCAGAGCGCATCGTCGAATGGTTCATGGTCGAATCCTGGGCCGAGCATCTGCGCCGGCACAAGCGCGTCTCGCAGGCCGACGCCGATAGCGCAGCTCACCGGCGCTGGCCCAGGGCGACCAGGCTGACGTCGATCGTGCCGGCTCGGAAACCGGCCTCGCAGTAACAGAGATAGAACTCCCAAAGCCTACGGAATGGCTCGTCGAAGCCTTGCGGAGCGATCTGCGGCCAATGGTCGAGGAAGCGCTGCCGCCATTCCTTCAGGGTCAATGCGTAGCTTTCCCCGAATGCGAGGCGCTCGATCTCGGCGAGCCCCGCAGCCTTCGCTGCGCCGACCAGCGCGGGAACCGACGGCAGAGACCCGCCGGGGAAGATGAAGCGCTGGATGAAGTCCGTGCCTTGCTGGTACGGCTCGAACAGCGCCTCGTCGATGGTGATCGACTGCAGCACCGCATGACCATCGGCCGTCAGCGAGCGACTCAAGGCGGCAAAATAGGTCGGCCAATAGTCGCGCCCCACGGCCTCGATCATCTCGATCGAGACGATGCGATCGAACTGGCCGACAATGTCGCGATAGTCCTGCAAGCGCAGGTCGACCTTGTCCGCCAGCCCGGCTTCGGCGATCCGCCTTTGCGCGTAGGCGAGCTGCGCCGGGGACAGCGTGATGGCGGTGACATGGCAGCCCTCGCGGGCCAGGCGCTCGGCCAGAGCGCCCCAGCCGCAGCCGATCTCCAGGACCCGCTCGCCACCCGAGAGCGCGAGCATCTCGACGATCCTGTCGAGCTTACGCTGTTGCGCTGCCTCCAGCGTGTCCGTCGGCGCCTCGTAGAGCGCGGACGAGTAGGTCATGCTCTCATCCAGCCAATGACGGTAGAAGTCGTTGCCGAGGTCGTAGTGCGCGGTGATGTTGCGGCTGCTACCGGTCCGGCTGTTGGCGTTGCGCCAGTGGCGGAAGCGGTTGAGCAGGCGCGCCGGCCAGGTACCGGAGACAAGGTGGCGCAGCGTCGCGTCGTTGCGCGCTCCGAGTTCGATCAGTGCCGTCAGGTCTGGTGTTGTGAAATCGCCGTCGCGATACGCCTCCGCCAGACCGATATCGCCGTCGAGCATCAGGCGACGCATTGCGCGCCAGCTCTTCAGGACGATCGCCGCCTGCGGACCGGGACCGGCGGACCCACTCCAAAGCTGTTCGCCTTCAGGCGTGACGATGCTCAGCCGGCCGATGACGATCTGCGAGAGAAGCCGGCGCAGGAACCAGCGGTAAAGGCCGATGCCGCCCGGCAGCGAGAGCGACGATTCGGGCATCTCTGCCTGGCGTTTGGTGTCGGGAAGCCTCATGGCTGGGTCGATCCCTTCGGATGAGGAGTCGCCGCCCGGCCGGTGCTGAACCGATGCTCGGGCGGCACAGGATGCGTCCACCAGCGCACGCGCTTCGCCAGGAGACGCAGCGCGTGCCAATGGATGGCGGCGGTGACCTTCAAGGTAAGCAAAGGGTGGCTCGCCAGCAGGCGCAGAAGGGCGCCGTCGTCGAGCGTGCGGCGTTCGCCGCTGAGGGAGGCGGCGATCAGCCTGCCCTCGGCATCGTGCCCGTCGATCACGATCGAGACGCGCTCGCCCGGCGGCTCGACCCGAAAGGCATAGCGCATGGCAAGGCTCATGAAGGGCGAGACATGGAAGCGCTTTTCCGCCTCCTGCCGCACGGGACGCGCCTGCGCACCGACGGGCGCTACGTAGCTATGGATCTCGCCGAAGGTGTTGTGGACTTCGTAGACGGTCGCTCGCAGTGCGCCGTCTCGGCCGTAGCAGAAATAGGTGCTGATCGGATTGAAGGCGTAGCCGAGGATGCGCGGCATCGTCAGCAGCCTCACCGCGCCCTCGTCCCAGTCGATGCCGGCGGTCGCCAGCGCTTCCGCGACCTGCTCCTTCAACGGCCTGCCGCTGCGGTCGCCATAGTCGGCATCCCGGAAGGCGTAGAGATTGAAGCGGTTGCGGGAGAACAGGTGCGACTGCTTCGCCAGGGCGTCGATCTCGTCGAGATCGAGCAGCATCCAGAACACGCGATAGGCCAGTGCATGCGGCCTCGGCCGGAAACGGCTGTGGCGAACGCGCCCGACATAGAGAGCCGAATGCCGGTTCATGCCGCTTGCTCGCGTCGGACCGGGAGCGGGATGCGGCCGGATTCGTCGGCGACGGTCCACGGACGCCGCACATTGCCGAGCGCCTCGGCGACGGCGAGCCCCGATTGCAACCCGTCCTCATGGAACCCCGAGCCGAAATAGGCGCCGCAGAACCAGCTGCGCCTTGCTCCCTGCAGCGCCCAGAGATGCTGCTGAGCCGCGAGCGCGGCCTGGTCGAAGAGCGGATGCTCGTAGAACTCCTCGCGCAGGATCGTCTCGGCCCGCAGCGTATCCGGCGGATTCAGCGTGACGAAGAAGGGGCGCCGCCCAGGCAGGTTCTGCAGGAGGTTCATCCAGTAGGTGACCGCGCAGGCGGCATCCGGCCGGGCGCGCTCGCCGATGTGGTTCCAGCTCGCCCAGGCGCGGCGGCGGCGAGGCATGAGCGCCTCGTCGCCATGCAATACGGCACGGTTCCGGCTGTAGCGAAAGGCGCCGAGCGCGCTCGCTTCGAGCGGATCGGGATCGGCGAGCATGGCCAGCGTCTGGTCGGCATGACCAGCGAAGACGACCTGGTCGAAGCGCTCGCTCCAGCCGTCGCCCGCAACCACGACCTCGTTCGGCGATCGCCTGACCTGGCGTACTGTCGCGCCCAGCCGCACGCTGCCGCCGAATTGCTCGCGCAACCGCGCGACATAACGGGCGCTGCCGCCGGTGACGGTGCGCCAGAGCGGGCGGTCGGTCAGCTGCAACAGCCCGTGATTGTGATGGAAGCTCAGGAAGGCCTGGACGGGGTAGGACAGGATCTCCGAGCACGGAGCCGACCAGATCGCCGCGGCCATCGGCAGGAGGTGGTCATCCCGGAATGCACTGCCATAGCCGCCGGCAGCCAGATATTCGCCGAGCGTCGCCGCGCCGGCGCTTCCTGCCCGGGCGTCGCGTGTGGCATCCCGATAAAAGCGGACGAGGCCCTGGAGCATGGCCCAGAAGCGCGGGCTCGCGAGGTTGCGCCGCTGCGCAAATAGGCCGGTCAGCCCGGCGCCGCTGTATTCGAGGCGGCCGCCATCGAGCGAGACGGCGAACGACATCTCGGTCGGCTGCGTCGCAACGCCGAGGTGATCGAGCAGCGCGACGAAGTTCGGATAGGTTTTCTCATTGTAGACGATGAAGCCGGTATCGACGGGAATTTCGCTGCCGTCGTCCCCGGGCACCAGGACAGTGTTTGCATGACCGCCAAGCCGCGGGGCGGCCTCGATCAGCACGACGTCATGGGCCTGTCCCAGCAGCCATGCCGCCGACAGGCCGGAGATGCCGGCGCCGATGACGGCGATCCTCTGCGGGCGTCCCTGAACCTGTGGCATGGCCATTCCTTGCTTTTCGGAAAGGCTATACGCGGGGGGCTGCGCTTTGGATTTGTCGCCCGGTCCCGGAAATCTCTGCCGGGATGTGGGCCGATCGCTATTGCCGGACGTAAACAGACCGAGGCAACCGGAGGTCTGGCCATGCCCGCCAAGGGGTTGAGGCGTCTGTTCGCGGCATTGAATGCCCATCTCGCCCATCCAGGGGCACGGGAGGCGATCGCCAATACGGTCGCCCTGGTGATCGTCTCGAACCAGCCCTTCTACCCGCTCTATCTCTACTGGGCCGTATCGCCCGTGATCTTCCCGTCCTTTCTGACCTTCCTGTCGACGCCGCTGTTCGCGCTGGTTCCGAGCGTGATGCGCCGCAATGCGAGGCTTGGGCGCTGCCTCCTGCTTTGCGCCGGGATCGGCAATACGCTGCTTTGCCGCTTTGCCTTCGGCAGCGCGTCAGGCGTCGAAGTCTTTCTGTTCCCGTGCCTGATGCTCGCGGCTCTGCTTTTTCGTCGCGACGAGCGTCTTTATGCCGCCGGCTTTCTGGCATTGAGCTTCGGGGCCTATCTGCTCCCCGTCGATGCCATCGCGGCACCGCTGCATCACTACCAGCCGCAGGAATACGTTGCGTTGCAGCGCCTGAACTTCCTGAGCGCGGCGTCGCTGACCGCGCTGATAGGGTGGCTTTTCGCCCAGCGGCATGCCGGCGTCTCGCCGAACAGTGAAACCGGATCGGATCGCCGAGCGTAGAAGGGACACATCTCGCGGAAAGGACATCGCATGAGACGTCTTCTGCTCGCCCTGATCATCGCCTCTCCATCCGCCGCGAGCGCGGCTTCGACCGCGCTCGATGGCACCTGGCTGCGCGATGACGGCAACGCTCGGGTCCGTATTGCTCCTTGTGGTGACAAGGTCTGTGCCACCAACCTCTGGATCGGCGATACCAGCAAAGGTGAAGCGGTTGGGGACAAGCTCGTGATGACATTGTCGCGAGAGGCGGACGGCTCCTTTTCAGGCACCGCCTACGATGCCAAGCGGGACTGGACCTATTCGATGACGATCAAGACCGCTCCGGGCGAACTCACCACGCGCGGATGTATCCTCGGGCGCCTGGTCTGCCGAGACGTTGGCTGGAAGTCGGCCGACTAGCGCGTGCCGTTAGCGCAGTGATCCGTCGCCGCGGCACCACCGTATCTGCGTTATGGTTGCCGCATTCGCCCTGACTGTCGAAGACATGCGCGAGGCGTCAGCCGCAGCGCCGGGAGGTCGGTTCTTCGCCTTGTTCGACGCCAATGCCTTGATTGCCGCGGTTGCGCGCTCGGGTGACCGGGCCGCGTTCGCCGAGCTCTTCGACCATTTCGCGCCACGCGTGAAAGGATTGCTGATGCGCGGCGGGACCTCCGCGGAGCTGGCGGAGGAGATCGCGCAGGAGACGTTGCTCACGGTCTGGCGGAAAGCCGCGCTGTTCGATCCGGCGAAGGCAAATGCCTCGACCTGGATCGCAACGATCGCGCGCAACCGCCGCATCGACATCGCCCGCCGGGAGACTCGCTCGCGGCTTTCGCAAGTTTATGAGATTCTGGATGAAGACGGACCCGAACAGCCTGACGAGACTATCTCGGGAGCCGAGCGCGACGCGCGGATCAGGGCAGCGATGACCGGATTGTCCGCCGACCAGTACCGGGTCGTCGAGCTCGCCTTCCTGGAGGAGTTCAGCCACCAGGACGTGGCTCAGCGTCTGGCGATCCCGCTCGGTACTGTGAAGTCGCGGCTGCGACTCGCGCTGTCGCATCTGCGGGGCAAGCTGGAGGATCTGCGATGAGCATGGCCCATCGCCCATCCGACGAGACCCTTGCCGCTTTCGCTGGCGGCCATCTCGACGAGGGGCTTGCCTTGGTGGTCGCCGCCCATCTCGAGCTGGACGGCGAAAGCCGGCGCCGCATGCGCGAGTTCATGGCGATTCAGGGGGAACTGCTCGATCGCATCGAGCCGATTCCCATGGCTGCGCGATACCCGGCGGAGGAGCTCGAGCCGCATTCGGCGATCGCTACCCCGGCCGAATCTCCTGCCATCGCGGCAGACTTGCCGGCCGTCCTGCGCCCCTATGCTCTTGGACCGTGGCGCCCGATCGGGCTTCGGATTGCAATGCGAAGGGTCGAGGTGCCGGGCGCGGACAGTCGGGTTTTCATGTTGAGAGCCGGTCCTGGAATCGCCCTGCCACCCCACAAGCATACCGGCTTCGAGTGGACGACGATCCTTGCCGGCGCTTACGAACACCAATACGGCCGGTATGTCGTCGGCGACTTTGATGAAGCCGATACTGAGCATGATCACACGCCGGCCGTCGATCCGGTCGAAGGGTGCACCTGTCTTGTCGCCATGACTGGCAAGGTGCTCCTGCAGGGCTGGCTTGGCCGACTGTTGCAGCCACTGGTGCGGTTTTGACGTTCGCCTCTTTTCTAGCGGCCTTGCTTTTCGTCGCCGTCGCGATGTCGACAACCATGCAGTTGGCAACGCGGATCGAGCGCCGCACCGGCAATTCCGGCTGGATCGACGTCGTCTGGACGTTCGGCCTCGGCGCAACCGGCGTGATCGGCGCGCTCCTGCCTTTTGGTGATGGTCCGCTGGGCCGCCGCCTTTTCGTCGCTGTGCTTGTGGCGGCATGGGCGCTGCGCCTCGGCTTGCACATCGCCGGCCGCACCAAGGGGATCTCCGATGACCCGCGCTATGCCCGGATGAAGCGCGACTGGGGCCCGGAGGCTCCCGTCAGATTGGCTCGCCTGCTGCAATTCCAGGCGCTCGCAAGCACCCCGCTCGCCATCGGCATGATCCTCGCGGCTCATAACCCGGCCGCGCTTGGCCAGGCACAGGATGCGCTGGGCCTCGCGATCTTCCTCGTCGGCATCGTCGGAGGCGCGATCGCCGACCGGCAGCTTCGTGCCTTCGCAAGTTCGGGACGAGGAGGGGTCTGCGACACGGGTCTCTGGGCCTTGTCGCGCCATCCCAACTACTTTTTCGAAGCCGTGCTTTGGTGTGCCTATGCGGTGATAGCCTCCGCCATGGACTACCCGATCGGCTGGCTGGCCTGGCTCGCGCCCGCTTCGATCACCCTGCTGCTCGTCCGCGTCTCCGGCATTCCGCCGCTGGAGGAGCATATGCTCGCCAAGCACGGAGCGGCGTATCGCGACTATCAGAGCCGGACCAGCGCCTTCATCCCGCTGCCGCCCAAAGGAGCCATGCCATGACGATCATGCAGAGGTTGTCGAGCTGGGGCGAGGCCTTGCCTGTGCCCGATGCGGTCAGCCGGATGGTCATCGCCTCGCTGGTCGGGCGAACGGAGCGTACGCTCACGACCCAGCCAGGCAACGCGGCCAGCTTCGCGCAGGAGATGATGGATCGCCCGATCGCGGTGCATACGGATGCCGCCAATGCGCAGCATTACGAAGTGCCGGCGGCGTTCTTCGACCAGGTCCTGGGGCCGAGGCGGAAATACTCCTGCTGCTTTTACGCTGGCCCTGCCGACAGCCTCGCAACGGCCGAGGAGGCAGCCCTGGCGCTGACCGCCGACCATGCCGGCCTCGCGGACGGACAGGAGATCCTCGAGCTCGGCTGCGGCTGGGGCTCGCTCTCGCTGTGGATGGCGCAAGCCTACCCGCAGGCACGGATCGTCTCAGTCTCGAACTCGGCATCGCAACGCGCCTTCATTGAAGAGCGTGCGCGCGAACGCGGCTTCGGCAATCTGCGCGTCATCACCGCGGACATGAACGACTTCGCCATCGAGGAGCGCTTCGACCGCGTCGTCTCGGTCGAGATGTTCGAGCACATGGCGAACTGGCGTGCGCTGCTCGGGCGGGTGCATGGCTGGCTGAAGCCGGATGGGCGCCTGTTCATTCACGTCTTCGCCCACGCGCACGGCTGCTATCGTTTCGATGTCGGGGAGAGTGCAGATTGGATCGCCCAGCACTTCTTCACCGGCGGGATTATGCCGAGCGCTGCGCTGGCGCACCAGTTTCCCGACCTCTTCGCCGTCGAGGAGGAATGGCGTTGGAGCGGCGAGCATTATCGGCGCACGGCCGAGGACTGGCTGGCGAATTTCGACCGCAACCTGCCGGCGATCGAACCCATCCTGCGCCAAGCCTATGGCGACGACGCGCCGTTATGGCGCCGACGCTGGCGCCTGTTCTTCCTGGCGACGAGCGGGCTGTTCGGGCACTCGGGCGGCGCAGCCTGGGGCGTCAACCACTACCGGCTGAGGCCCGTCTGACGCCGTGCGCGGTGCCGGTGGCGATCAGAGCCAGCCCCAGCCGATCGCCCGCCGCACGACCTCGTACGCCACCCAGCTGCAGAAGCCGACGGCGACGGTGCCATAGACGATGTCGGCGAGCGTGATCGTCAGCGTCCACGGCCGCAACGTGGCGTAATTGGTCAGATCATAGGTCGCATAGGCAAGCAGTCCGATCAGTGCCCCGTTGACGAGAGCGGCGCCGGCGTTCCCGTCGCGCAAGGCCGGCATCACCGCGAAATGCAGCACGCCCAGCGGAAAGCCGAAATAGAACAGAGCAGCCGGCACATAGCGAACCTGCTCGACGATCAGGTCGCCGAGCGCCGGACGATAGAGCCTGGCGGTCATGGTGCCGAGCCAGATTGCATCGCAGATGCCGAAGGCGACGAGAAAGGCGACGTAGCCGGCGACGAAGCGCATGACGACCTCCAGGTTTGGTACCTGCAGATACGCAGCGCGCGCCCATTCGGATTACCTTGCCGCGCGGCTTGCTCAGCCCAGCGATCCAGCACGCCTTGTCCGACGTACATTCGCTGAGCTCGGCAATGCAAAGGCGCCCATGACGATATCCAGTTCCAGGCGGGCCGTTATGGCGGCGCTGTCCAGCATGGCGCTCGCCGGCTGCGCCGTTCTGCGGCCGGGCGCGCTGAACGAAGGCGCTCGCGATATCGCCTACGGCCGCCATCCGCGCCAGATGATGGACATCTATGTCCCGCCCGGCGGCGGCACGGGAAGGCCGGTCGTCTTCTTCATCTATGGCGGCTCATGGGCCAACGGAGCCAAGGAGAGCTATGCCTTCGTCGGTGACGCGCTGGCTGCGCGCGGCTTCGTCACCGTGATCGCCGACTACCGGCTCGTGCCGGAGGTGCGCTTCCCCGTCTTCATCGAGGACGGCGCCGCTGCGCTGCGCTTCGTCCATGACAACGTCGCGCGTTACGGCGGTGATCCGCGCAGTATCCACGTCATGGGGCATTCGGCGGGTGCCTACAATGCAATGATGCTGACGCTGGACAGGAGCTATCTCGCGCGGGTTGGACTGCCGTCGAATGCCATTCGTTCGGCCGTAGGCCTCTCCGGCCCCTATGACTTCCTGCCGCTGGATATCGACGTGACCAAAGCCGCCTTCGGCAATGCCCGGAATCTGGAGCGTACGCAGCCGATCCATTTCGCCCGCAAGGACGCGCCGCCGATCCTGCTGGCGACAGGCACCGACGACACCACGGTTCTGCCCCGTAACAGCGAGCGGCTCGCCGCTGCACTGCGCCGCGCCGGTGCGCGCTCCGTCACGCTCAAGGCCTATGCCGGCCTCGGCCACGCCGGAACGGCGGCGTCGCTCGCGCGCGCCATGAGCTGGCGAGCGCCCGTTCTTGATGATGTCGTCAAGTTTTGGGGGGAAGCCAGACCAGCTCTTCGCGAGTGATATGTCGTTGAGTTTCAATCTGGGGCAGGAGCAGCCGGAAGTCCCTTTGGAGATGTCCGCTTCGAGGCAGCGGAGCAATATCTGCTGGTGGCGCAAGGTTTCGGTTCCTCCCTTGCGAGGACACCTGCACGAAATCGACAGTCGGGCTCCATTGAGAACGGCAACTCCACTTAAGGGGTGGGTTTGGACGACGACCCCGCCAATTCGACATTCCTGGCGTGAGGCTGCGCCAACGGGTCCTCGCCGAGCCGGCGCAACCAGGAGAAAACCGGCGGAGCCACGTCGGCGATCGATTCGACGACGATATCGATGAAGCCCGGGCCGTCGAACGCCAGCGCTCCGTCCAGGGCCACGGTCAGCTCGGCAGCGTCCGTCACCCGCCAGGCTTTGAGACCGAACGCTTCGGCGATGCGCGCTGCGTCCAGCGAGAGAAAATCGACCGAGTAGGTCGCGTTGTGACCGTGAAGTCGCTGCAGTGCCTTGATCCAGCCGAAGCAGCCATTGTTGAAATGGATAAGGATAGCCGGCACGCCGAGCCGTACCAGCGTCTCGAGCTCGCCGCAGTTCATCCCGAACGAGCCGTCGCCGAACAGCGCGAGGGGTCGCGCTTGCGGGCGTGCCAGCCAGGCACCGACCACCGCCGGCAGTGCGTAGCCGAGCCCACCGTAGGCGCGGGGAATGATGAAATCTGTATGGGGATCGTCGAGCCGCAGCAGGCGCGTCATATGCGGCGTTGGGGTGCCTGGGTCGGACAGGATGCTGAAGGCGCCGTCCAGCCGCTTGTTCAGCGCCTGGACCACGCGCTGTGGCTTCAGCGGCAAGCTGTCGTCGCGCAGCTCGTCCTGCGCGTCCCGCCAGAACTGCGCTCTCCAGCCATTCAATCTTTCGAGCCATTGCGGGTCGACTGCGAGCGTGTCGGGCAGAGCCGCAGCCAGGCCTTCCGCGACCGCGCGGACATCGCCGTTTATGCTGAGCGCATTGGCCGAGTTGTTGCCGATGATCTCGGGATCGATATCGATCTGGACGATGCGCCGTTCGTGATCCGGCGGCGGAAATGTCCAGCCGACGGACACGACCGAGCCGAGACGGCACCCCCAGTAGATGAGGAGATCGGCTTCTGCGACGGCACGGTTGGCATGCGGATGAAAGCCGTTGTCGCCAGTCACGCCGATGGCGAGCCGATGACCGTCGGGCAACGAACTCTGGCCCGTGATGGTGTTGACGATCGGCATGCCCAGGCGTTCGGCCAGAGCGAGCAGCGCTGCGCCGGCCTGCGACCGCTTCGCACCGCCGCCGAAGACGAAGAGCGGACGCCGCGCCTGGCCGATCATGGCGATCAGGCTGTCGAGCTCGGCCGCTTCTGCCGACGGCCGGTAGGCCGGAAAACTGCGGTGATGGCTCTCGACATGCAGCGAGACGGTGGCCGGTTCGACCTCTTCGTGAAGCACGTCCTCGGGCACGGCGAGATGAACGACGCCCGGTTTGCCGCCCGTCGCGACGCGGAAGGCGCGGCGCACCGTATCCGGCAGTCTCTTGGCGGATTTGACGAGCCATGACGCCTTCGCCACCGGCTCGAACAGGCGGGCGCAATCGAGTTCGGTGATGACCCCGCGCCCCTCGCTGGCGACCGGCGTGTCGCTCGTGATGACGATGAGCGGGACCGAGGAGCCGTTGGCCTCGGCGACGCAGGGCAGGACATAGGTCGCCCCGGCACCGCTCGGGACCTCGACAATCCCCGGCCGGTTGGTCAGGCGCGCATAGGCATCCGCCATGTAGCCGGCCGACCGCTCGTCACGGGCCATGACATGGCGCAACTGTCCTTGCGCCTGGCGCAGTGCGTCATAGAGCGGAACGTTGGTATCGCCGGGGACGCCGAAGATGACGTCGACCCCATAGGCGGTCAGCATGTGAACGAGAAGATCGGCGCCGCGCATGTCAGAGATTCCCAGTGGAACCCCAAGTTATGCCAGGGCACTGTCGGCAGCATCGGCGGAGCGTCGGAAGCATTGCGAGGTGATCGACAGAATGCCGGAATTCAATCTCCGCGCGTGAACTTCTTTGCCAGGACGATCAGCGTCATGCAGCGCTCCACCGCTTCCAGGCTTGTAATCTCGTCGATGACGGCATCGAGGTCCTCGCTGAGCGGAGCTTCGACGACGAGCATCAGATCGAACTCGCCGCTGACCGAGGCGCAGCTGCGGACTTCCGGCAGGCTCTCAAGCCGGCGGACCACCTCCGACTGCCGACGCTGCCTGATCGAGAGCAGAAGCGTCGCTTCGAGCCGCTGCGCAATTGCCGGGCTGGCGAAGACGGCGCGGTAGCCTGTGATCGTGCCGTTGCGCTCCAGTTTCTCGATCCGCTCATGCACCGTCGTGCGCGGCAGGCCGAGCTTTTTTGCGATCGCCACGGTGGGCTGGCGGGCATTGGCGGCCAGCACCGCCATGATCCTGCGGTCGTTGTCGTCTTCCCGGTTGGCGCGTGTCATGGCAGCGGGCGTCCCGCGACGAACCAGTCGGCCGGCTGGCTCTCGTTGAAGCAGATGTCGATATCTGCCGGCGGCACCCCAAAGCGCGCCAAGGCCGCGATGCAGGCCAGCGCGAGGCTCTGCTTCAGCTCCGGGGAGCGTCCCGCGAGCATGGCGATCTCGACCAGGCAATAGCACGCACCCCGGTCTGCCGGGGCGATCATCCGCCCGGCGGCATAAGGTTGCCAAAGCAAGGTCAGCGCCGCCGGCCCGAGCGACCATGCCGCCATTGTGGCGTCACGCAGCGCTTCGAGTGCGGCATCCGGTGTGGCGCACCAGTCATGCGCGGTGTGAACGGCGATCACGGGCATGATCTAGCTCGCATCCGCAGAAACGACCGTAGCCGCCATCGGCCCCGGCTGCTCCGACAGGATTGCCGCGCTGATCTTCTCGGCGATCATGATCGTCGGGATGTTGGTGTTGGCGCTCGGCACGGACGGCATCACCGAGGCGTCGGCGATGCGCAGGCCGGGGACGCCGATGACACGGCCATCAGCCGTCACCACGGCATCGGGGTCGCCGTGCGCGCCCATGCGACAGGAGCCGGAGGCGTGCCATACGCCATGGACCGCGCTGCGCACGAAATGCTCCAGAACCTCCTCATCGGCGAGCATCGTCTCCAGCGGGGCCCCTTCGGTGACGACATGGCGCAGGAGCTTGCGCCTGAACCAGGCTGGACCGTCGAGACCGAAGGCGAGGATAGAGGTCAGGATCCGATTCTTGGTCGAGACGATCCCGAGGTCGCGGACGCGCTCGCTGTAGCTCGTCGGGAACGGATCATCCGTCACGGCGCGGAGTGCCGGCTGATCGAAGATGCCGGCGGCCAGCCGCAGCCCCGACATCAGGCGGTCGAGATCCCGCCGGTCGGACAACAGAGCGAACTCGACACGCGGCTCCACGGCCGCCGAGGCGGAGGTCAGGACGACCTTGCCCCGCGAGAACGGCCTGTTCACCCAGGTGACCAGCGAGCCGAGCTGCAAGCCGACAGGATGCCACCCGGTCTTGCTCAGGGCGACCATGTACATGTCACCCTGCGGAGCCCCGGCCTGGCCGGAAGAGTAGCGCAAGCCGAGATGGGTGTGGCGGCGAAGCGCCGGCTGGAGCCGCGCCTCGCGGCGGATATAGGCCGAGACCGAGAGCGCCGGATGCTCCTGCAGATTGCGCCCGACGCCACGTCGGTCGGCGAGGACGGGAATGCCAAGTGCTCTCAGCTCCGCCGCCGGACCAATGCCGTTGCGCAGCAGCATGGCAGGTGAATGGAGGGCGCCGGCGCAAAGGATGGTCTCGGCCCCGGAGATGGCGAGCGGCCCGTCCGGTGCTCGCGCCGTGACGCCGGTGACGCGTCCGTCCGAGATCATCAGCGCCTCGACCCGGCAATCGGCGATGATCGTCAGGTTGCTGCGGCGCCTGGTGGAATTGTCGAGATAGGCGATCGCCGTCGAGACGCGACGATCATAGGCGTTCGAGATGGCGATCGGAAAGCAGCCGTCGCCGAACTCCGCGTTCTGATCCTGCATCGGGGAGAAGCCGGCCTCGACCATGGCTGCGGCCGCGGCGCGCGAGAAGCCCGGCCAGACCTCGGGCTGGATTCGCCGGATCGGGATCGGCCCGGTGTCGCCGTGGAGCGGGCCGCCGAAGTCCATGTCGCGCTCGAGCTTGCGAAAGAACGGCAGGACGCCTTGCCAGTCCCAGCCTTCGGCGCCATTCGCAGCCCAGTCGTCGTAGTCGCTCGGCAGGCCGCGATTGGCCTGCATGTCGTTGAGGCTGGAGCCGCCGCCCATGATCCGCGCCTGCTCGTAGCGCTTTGCCTTCGGCTGGCCCGCCGGATCGTTATGCGGGACAGGCTCGAGGAAGACCTTGAGGTCCGCCCAGATGTTCGCGGGGTTGAAGTAGGCGACACGCGGGTAGCTGTCGAGGATCGCCGGCTCCTCCCGGTCCGGGGGCTGGTCGCGCCCGGCCTCGATCAGGACGACCCGATGCCGGCCAGAAGCGGAAAGGCGGTTCGCCAGGACGCAGCCGGCGGAACCGCCGCCGACGATGATGAAATCGGCTTCCAGTGTTTGCATCGCCGCCACCGTCAGGCTTCGTGCACGAAGCGGGTCAGGAGATAGGGCTCAAGCCCTTCGGGCCCGCCCTCATGGCCCCAGCCGCTGGCGCTGGACCCGCCGAACGGCACCTCCGGCAACGCGACCGTGAAGGTGTTGACTCCGATGGCGCCGGCATTCAGCCCTTGCGCCAGTCGCCGGGCCGTCGGGGCGTGATCGGTCACGACATAGCCAGCCAGGGCAAAGGCGCTTTCGTTGGCGAGCGCGAGGGCTTCGTCGAGATCGTCGAAGGCCGCGACGGGCGCGATCGGACCGAACGGCTCGGTACGCATGATCGCGGCCGACGCCGGTACCTCGGCCAGCACCGTCGGCGGAAAATAGAAGCCGGGACGCTCGAGGCGGGCGCCACCGGTAACGACCCTGGCATTCGCCTGGACGGCATCGGAAACCAGGAGCGACATTGCATCGACGCGGCGCGCGTTCGACAGCGGTCCCATCCCGGAGGCCTCGTCGCTGCCCGGCCCGACGATGATCGCGCGCGCCCGCTCGGCCAGCCGGGCGACGAAGCGATCGTAGCGGGAACGATGGACATAGAAGCGGCTGGCGACATTGCAGCTCTGTCCGGCATTCCGGAACTTGGCAGCGGCGATGAGGTCGGCGGCAGCTTCGGGGTCGGCGTCGGCGCAGATGATCGCCGCCGCATGCCCGCCGAGCTCCATGGTGCAGCGCTTCAGCGCCGCCCCGGCCTGTTGGGCGAGCTGGCGGCCAACCGCGGTTGAACCCGTGAAGGAGACCTTGCGGACGACCGGCGAGGCGATCAGGGCGGACGAGATCTCGGCCGGATCCCCGAAGAGCAGGTTCAGCGTGCCCGGCGGCAGCCCGGCCTGCCCCAGATGATCGGCGATCGCGAGCGCGGTCGCCGGCGTCTCCTCGGCCGGCTTGGCGATGACCGCGCAGCCGGCGGCAAGAGCAGGCGCCAGCTTGCGCACCAGATTGATCGCCGGGAAATTCCAGGGCGAGAACGCGGCGACGACACCGACGGGCTCGCGTGAGGTCGCCATGCGCGCGCCGGGGCTACGGGCCGGGATCGTCCGCCCATAGCTGCGCCTTGCCTCGGCCGCATAGAAATCGAAGGTGTCGGCAGCAGCGTCGATCTCGGCGAGCGCCTCGCGCATCGGCTTGCCGTTTTCCTGCACGATCAGCGCGGCCATCCTGCTGCGGTCGGCGCGCATCGCCTGCGCCGTCAGGCGCAGGACACGCTCGCGCTCGATGGCCGGCGTCGCGCGCCAGATCCGATAACCGTGCGCAGCCGCCGCCTCCGCGCGCCCGATATCCTCGGCAGACGCGCCGGTGAACTCGGCGAGAGCGCCGCCGGTGGATGGGTCGAGCACGGTGACGGTGGCGCCGGAGCCTTGGCAGGCCGCTCCGGCAATCCAGAGCGAAGGACGGAAATAGGGCATCGAACGTCGCCATTTTCAAAACATATGTTTGAAACATATATTCGAAATCGCGACCCTGACAAGAGGCGCCCGGCTCGGGCTTATCCGGGCGGCGCTTCAAGGCCGGCAGAGACGAAACGGACGAGGCGGCGGACCGTCTTCTCGTGATCGGCTCGCTCACGATCGGTCTCGGCGACCGCGAGCGCCGAGGCGGGCGCGAGGTGCACGAGCGTCTGCAGGACGGCGCCGCGCGCACAGTCGTAGCGCAGCGCGATCTCCGTGCGTGACAGGTCGGGCAGCAGCTTCTGCAGCAGGTCGACGAAGCGCTCGTGGACGGGGCCGAACTGCTCTTCGACGATGCGCTTCGTCAGCGGCAGCTGGCCGGTGCGGACCTGCATCAGGATCGTCATGACATCGCGATACTCGCCGGCGCCGAGTTCGACGAGCGGCCTGACTAGCGCTTCGGCAACGGCTGAAATCTTCGGCAGCGCCGGCGCCGACTGCCGGATGCAGGCCTCGAGCGCGCCGCTCCTGGCCCGGATGATCGGCTTCAGCCCGGCCTCGAAGACCTGGCGGATCAGCTCGTCCTTGGAGCGAAAATAATAGTTGATCGCCGCCGTGTTGACGCGGGCTGCCTCGGTGATGTCGCGCACGGTGCCGGCTTCGAAGCCACGCTCGGCGAAGACGGTGAGCGCCGCGGCCAGAATCCTCTCCCGCGTGTCGGGTTCGCTCGCCGCCTGCGCCACTCGCTTCATCGCATCGTCCCTCCATGAGTCCGCGCGCCTGCACGGCCGAGTTGTCGCTCTATCGCTAGCGGTGCCGGATCGCGAGCGAAAGCCGCTTGACAACAGTTTTTTACAAACAGATGATTAAAACAATTGTTTTCAACAGGCATCGTGAGGGCGAGCCTGGAAAACCCGGAGGGGAACCCGACCATGCTGACGAAACTGACGTCGACAGCGTTGCTGCTCGCGAGCCTGTTCACCGCTTCGGCGGCCGTGGCCCAGGATTCGCGCACGATCCGCATCGGCCTCGTCGTGCCGCCGAACCAGCAATGGACGCTGAGCGCCCAGGCTTTCGGAGAGGAGCTCAAGGCTGCGACGAACGGACGGCTCTCCGTTGCGGTTTTCCCGTCCAGCCAGCTCGGCTCGGAAGCCCAGATGATCCAGCAGCTCCAGACCGGGGCGCTCGACATGGGCTGGCTGACCACCGCCGAACTGTCGAACCGCGTGCCGGAACTGGCTGCGCTGCATGCTCCATTTCTCGTCAAGGACATGGATCAGGCCCGGGCCGTTCTGGAAAGTCCGGTAGCCGAGAAAATTCTCGAGCGCTTCCCGGCCAGCATCGGCGCCATCGGCCTCGGATACGGCATGACTGGCCTGCGCCAGATCCTGACCCGCGACAAGTCGACGGGCATTGCCGACATCAAGGGCAAGAAGATCCGCGTCATACCGTCCGCGCCGGCGCGTGACTTTTACGAGCTGCTCGGTGCGGCGCCCACGCCGGTGCCGTTCGCCGGTGTCTACGATGCGCTCGCCAATGGTCAGGTCGATGGCATCGACATGGATTTCGAGGCGACGTTCTACAACAAGTACAACCAGCTCGCCAAAACCATGCTGGTGACCAATCACGTCATGGCACCGATGGCCGCGGCCTTCTCGGCAAGGGTGTGGCGCGATCTGAGCGAGGCTGATCAGAAGCTGATCCGCGATCTCGTCGCCAAGCAGATGAAGCTCATCCGCAACGAGTTCGTCGCCAACGAGGAAGCTTTCCGCAAGCGCCTGGCTGAAGCCGGCTTCGAGATGAGGCCGGTCGCGCGCGAGACGTTCGCGGAGGTCGTCAAGGCCTGGGATGCGCGCTGGGAAGCCAAGGCGCCCGATCTCAAGGCGCTGCGAACCTTCACTCGCTGACGCCGGCCGGTCGCGCCAACAGGAGAATGTCGCCATGGATCTGACCGCGCGAGACGCGGCCCTCCTGCGCTGTCGCCGCAGGACTGTCGCGGAGGCGACGCAGGCCGTGAGCCGTGTCGTCGCCGCTGGCGAAAAGGTGCTGGTGACCGCCTTTGTCGCCGCGATCTTCGCGCTGATCCTGCTGAACATCGCAACCCGAGCTGCCGGCCGGCCGCTGATCTGGGTCGACGAACTCGCGATCTATCTGATGGTAGCCACCTGTTTCGTCGGCACCTCGCTGACGGTGCGACAGCGGCTCGACTTCGCCGTGACGCTCGTCATCGACACGCTTGGGCAAGCCAAGCGCAGGGTCGTCGATGCGACGCTCACCGTGATCGGCCTCGCTTACGGGCTGTTCCTGATCGTGCTGTGCTGGCGGCTCTTCGACCCGGTGCAGCTGGCATGGTCGGGCTTCGACATCGCGGCTTACACCGCGGCGTCGCTGAACTTCCTCTATACCGATCCGACCCAGACGCTGGGGATTCCCAAATGGGTCGTCCTGCTCGTGCTGCCGCTCTACGCGATCGGCGTCAGCATTCATTGCCTCGCCAATCTCGTCGAGGACCTGGGCTGGGCGGAGCGCGAACGGATCGCCGCCGACAGCGCCGCGACCCTGGAGGCCGGCTGACATGATCACTGGTGCAGCTTTCACCGCGTTCCTGCTGGGCGGCCTGCCGATCGGGCTCGTGCTCTGCCTTGCGACGTTGTCCTATGTCGTCGCGACGCGAAACTGGCAGCTCTTCGATTCCTATCTGATCCAGCTCTTCGGCGGCATCGATTCCTACGGCCTGCTCGCCCTGCCACTGTTCATCCTGGTCGGCGAGTTCATGAACGCAGGCGGGATCACGACGCGGCTGCTCGAGATGACAATGGCCATCACCGGCCGGATCCGCGGCAGCCTCGCCTATGTCAACGTCTTCGCCAACGGGCTGATCTCGTCGATCCTGGGATCGTCGACGACCCAGATCGCAATCATGGCGCAGACGCTCGTGCCGGAAATGGTGCGCAAAGGCTACGACAAGAACTTTGCCGTCGCCACCACCGTCTCGGCGGGATTGCTCGGGCCTATCATCCCGCCCTCGCTGATCTTCGTGATCTACGGCGTGATGGTGCAGGCACCGATCGGCGACATGTTCGTCGCGGGAATCATTCCCGGCCTGCTGATCATCGCGACCTTCTGCCTAGTGATCTGGCTGATGGGCTTCTGGCTCGCCTATCCCATCGAGCCCCACGCTTCGGTCCGCGAGCGCATCGGCCGGTTCATGCGCGGCCTGCCCACCATGCTGATCCCGATCGTCATCCTGGTCAGCATCATGACCGGACTGGCGAGCCCGACGGAATCGGCGGCGCTGGCCTGCGTCGCAGCGCTGTTTCTCGGCTTGGGCTATCGCGAGATCGATCTGCGCCAGCTGCCACAGATGTTCCTGCGGACCGGGCTCAACACGGCGATCGTGCTTTACCTTGTCGCCGCGGCCAACGTCTTCACCTGGGTGCTGATCCACGGCCAGGTGCCGCAGGTCGTCGCCAACTGGATGACCTCGGTGGCGAGCGGACCGGTCAGCTTCATGCTCTGGCTCAACCTGATCCTGCTGGTCATCGGCACGGTGATCGACGGCGTCGCCGGGCTGATCCTGATCGTGCCGATCCTCTATCCGATCGCGACCGGCCTCTACGGCATCGATCCGATCCATTTCGGGGTGGTGGTCTCGATCAATCTGACTCTCGGGTTGGTTTCGCCGCCGGTCGGGGCTGCGCTATTCGTCGGCGCGTCGTTGACGAATACCAAACCGAGCGACGTCTTCGCCATGTCACTCCCCTTCTGCCTCGCAACCTGCGTGGTCCTGGTCGTTCTCAGCATCTGGCCATGGTTCACGCTGGCGCTGATCAGATGACTCCACGCGCAAACAGGACAATCGCGATGAATCAGTCGAGCACGGCACCTGGCGGCGTCGCCCGCATCTGGCGAGGTCGGACCAGCAGCACCCTGGCGGACGAGTACACCCGTTATCTCTACGACCACGGCGTGAAGAAGCTCGAGTCGCTCGGCGCGCGCGGCGTCCAGATGCTCCGCGAGGACCAGGCGGATTCCAGCTTCTTCATGGTCACGTCGTTCTGGGACAGCATGGAGGCGATGACCCGCTGGGCGGGAGCCGACCCGACCCGGGTCAGGCATCTGGACAAGGACCCTGAATATCTTCTCGAACTGCCCAGCAGCATTCAGATCCTGAGCGTCGTCTCCTGCAACTGGATGCTGGCAGATACGATGCGCATTTAGACCGTATTGGCTCTGCCTGCCGGGCTAGCTGGCCCTGCAAGGCCGCTTCCGGGCTAGGTGGCCTGCTGCCGGCTTCGCGGGCACGGTGAGTGAGTGTTTCGTGAGGCCGGAGGGTCTGCGGCGCTTCAAAGCGCGTCCAAATGCGAGGCTCTCCAGACCCACTCCGATGCATGCGTGCAGCGGGCTCGCTCGACAGAAGCCACCAGACTACGAAGATAAGCGTAACCCGCGTGAACGAGACCGCGGCACAGAGGTGCAATCCGCGCTTGACCCAACTGCCCGACTAGTGAGGCAGACCTTCGATGTACGTCAGCAAGCGAACTGTGAGCACGTGAGCTTCGACACGCGCAATGCGGCGACTTTCCGAGCGGGATCGTCGACTTAGTCTGCAGCCAGCCGGCTCATGACGAAGCGCGTCGTTTCTTCCGCGAGTTCCTCGGGCAGTCGTCGATAACCGCCGAGAAAGGCGCGGCAGATCAGCGGGCCTGTCAGGAGATCGCAAATCCATTCGGCATCGATCTCTCCTGTTAGTTCGCCACGCGCCCGTGCGCGCCCGAGAGCTCGCGATGTGGATGCCCTGCGCGGTGCCACGAATCCGTGCCACCAACTGCTGGCGAGCTCCGGTTCGGCACTGATATCGGCGAGCAGGCCGGGGAACAGCCCGGCGATGACGGGGTCGTTCCAGAACCGGATCTGAGAGCGCTGCAATTCCAACAGGTCGCCTGCAAGGGATCCGGTGTCAGGCGTTGGGTCGATACCATAGCCCTCGATCAGGGCACCGAGAACGAGGAGCACCTTGTTGGCGCCCCGAAGGTAGATGGTCGGCCGCGTGGCGCCGGTCCGTTGCGCAACCATGTCATAGGACAAGCGCTGGTAGCCGACCTCCGCCAGCAGATCGAGCACGGCGCGGGTGATGGCAGCATCGGTTGCACTCCGCCGGGGCCGCCCTCGCGTACGAGGCTTGCCGGCAAAGACCCCGGAAGGCTCGGGCGTCGGCTTGGCCGAGTTTGTCCTAGGCATCGCTACATCTCTTGACAGGGCCATTCGAACTAATTCATATACAGGTCGTATCGTAAATATAAGACCTCAAGGTCGTTTACACGATTTTCCCCGGGGAGGGAACCATGAAGCGCTTGTCCTATCTGTCGCGACGTCACTTTCTGGCCGGCATCGCTGCCCTGTCCACCGCCGCCGCGTCCCCGCTGGCGGTCGCGCAGACCGGCGCTGGCAAGCTGCGCGAATTGAAGCTCGGCGTCTTCCCGATCGTCGATGCCGCAGTCCTTTTGCTGGCGCGCGACCGGGGCATCTTCGAGAAGCATGGGCTCAAGGTCACAATCAGCACGTTGTCGACAGCCTCGATCGTGCAATCGACGATGAGCGGACAGGTCGATGTCGCGCTCAACTCCTTGCAACATACCGCCTCCGCCAGCGCGGCCGGATTGCCGATCGGGGTCGTGAGCGGCCTCAGCCGCTGGGCGAAGGGAAGCTCCGGAGCCGACCCCGATGGCCTGATCGTCCGCAAGGGGGATGTCCGCTCGGGCGCCGACCTCAACGGCAAGACGATTGCGGTCGTGGCGCTGAACAGCGCCGACGAACTCGCCGCCCGCGTGACGGTCGACCGCTTCGGCGGCGATGCGCACAGCCTTAAATTTACCGTGCTGCCGCCGCCCGCGATGAAGGGTGCCGTTCAGAACGGCGACGTACAGGCGGCCGTGGTCCACGACCCCTTCTACTCCTCCTTCATGGCGAGCGGAGCGTTCGCGGCTCCCTTCGGCAATCCGAACTTCCTCGCCTTCGCCGATCTGCCGCGCCTCGTCCTGATCGCCTCGCGCGACTACGCCAAGGCCAATGCGGATACGATGCGAGCGCTGCGCGCGGCCGTGGCAGAGGCGATCGCGTATGCCGAGAGCCACCCGCAGGATGTGCCGGAGGCCCTGATGAAAGGTTTCAACACGCCTGAAGCCGACGCCAAGGCCTCGGCGCTGCCGAAGCTCTCGGCCGAAGTCACGGTCGCCCAGGTGGCGCAGGTGAAGAAGCTGTTCGAGGATTACAGCTTCGCGAAGGGCACGGTCGATCCGTCCGCTCTGGTGCTGGCGCCGTGAGCGGTCTCGTCTCCCTTCCCTCGGCCGGTACGCCGGCGCGCCGATCGCCGCCGCGGCCGATCGGCCCCTGGCTCGGCAAGGCAGCCTTCCTGCTGCTCCCGCTGGCGGCGTGGCATCTCCTCGTGCTCAGCGGCAAGGTCGGGCCCGACGTGTTGCCCCGGCTCGACGCGACGCTGCTGCGCCTGGCCGCGCTGATCGCCGCCGGCGACGTTCCGGCCCGCATCGGCGAGACCCTTACCGGCTGGGCGATCTCGCTGCTGATCGCGACGTCGATCGCCGTTCCGCTCGGCATCCTTCTCGGATCGAGCGCCTTCGCGCGGCAGAGCAGCCGGCTGCTGGTCGATGCGCTGCGGAGCGTCCCGCCGCTGGGGCTAATCCCGCTGGCGCTGCTGCTGTTCGGCGCGCGCCGGCAGACCGAGCTTATGGTGACCGTACCGACCATGCTGTGGCCGATCATGCTGCAGGTCAGCCATGGCGTGCGCGACATCGACCCGATGTTGGTCGAGACCGGCCGAGCCTTTCGCCTGCCGAAGGCCACGCTGCTCCGGCATGTGCTGATGCCGGCTGTGACGCCCTATCTCATCACCGGACTGCGGCTTGCCGCCGTCATGGGTCTTCTGCTCTGCATCGGCATCGAGGTACTCACTTATGTGCCAGGCGTCGGCGCGGCGATTGCGGTCGCCCAGAGCGTCGGCGCGGTCCTCGACGTCTATGCCTATACGCTGGTCGCGATCGGGCTGGGCGTCGCGATGACGCTCGCGACCTATCTCGCCGAGGGGTCGCTCGTGCCCTGGAGCCCGGCGCGCAGGAGGCGGCCGTGAGCGCCCTGCGTTGGCGCGGCCTCGCGCTCGAACTTTGGCTACCGGCCCTGCTGGTGCTGCTCTGGTGGCTGAGTTCGCGCGGAAGCACGTCGCTCTATTTCCCGCCATTGGCGCAAATTCTCGATCGGTTCGCCTCGGACTGGCTCTTTGCCAGGGTCGGCAGCGACCTTTTGCCGAGCCTGCGCAATCTCGCCGCCGGCTTTGCGATCGGAGCCGGCCTGGGTGTGGCCCTCGGCGTCGCTCTCGGTCTGTCCCCGCTGGCGCGGCTCGCCCTGCCGCTGCTGGAAGTGATGCGCGCCGTGCCGGTGATCGCGCTGATCCCGCTCGTGATCATGCTGATGGGTACGGGGGACGGAGAGAAGATCGCGATCATCGCCTTCGGTACGCTGTGGCCCGTCCTGCTCAACACCACAGAGGGCGTCAGGATGATCGACCCGACGCTGCGGGACGCGACCGCGACGATGGGGCTTCGCAAGCGCGACACCCTCATGCGCGTCGTCCTGCCGGCGGCGAGCCCGCAAATCTTCGCGGGCCTGCGGCTGGCCGTGTCGATCGCACTGGTGGCGACCGTGGGCAGCGAGCTCTTCGCCTCCACCCGTGGCATCGGCTACGTCATCCTGTCGGCGACGCAAGGCTGGGACATGCCGCAGATGTGGGCCGCGCTGATCATGCTCGGCATCATCGGCTACGCCCTCAACGGCCTGATGAGCCTGGCCGAGAGGCGTGCGCTCGGCTGGCATCACAGCCACGCCGCCTCCGGCTTCGACAGCTCTCATCGCAGGGAACGCTGACATGCTAGAGATCAATGATCTGTCGATGAGCTACGGCTCCGGCACGCAGGCGAAAGTCATCTTCCGGAACCTGAATTGCACCGTCGAGCGGGGCGAAATCGCCTGCCTCGTCGGCCCCTCAGGTGTCGGCAAGTCGACGCTGATGCGCTGCATCGCCGGGCTGTCGCGGCCCGTCGCCGGCACCGTGACCCTCGATGGCGCAGTGATCGACCGGCCGCACAAGGATATCGCGGTGGTCTTCCAGGACTACGGCCGCTCGCTGATGCCCTGGCTCAGCGTGCTGGGGAATATCACGCTGCCCCTGCGCCATCGGATCGCCGATGCCGGCAGGCGCGACAGCGCTGCGGAAGCTGCCATCGAGGCTGTCGGCCTCAAGGGACACGAGCGGAAATATCCCTGGCAACTGTCCGGCGGCATGCAGCAGCGCGTCGCGATCGCCCGGGCGATCGCCTGCGAGCCGCGACTGCTGCTGATGGACGAGCCCTTCGCCTCCGTCGATGCCCAGACACGCGCTGAGCTGGAGGACCTGACGCTGGGCCTGCGCGAACGGCTCGGCATGTCGGTCGTCGTCGTGACGCATGACATCGACGAGTCGATCTACCTCTCGGATCGGGTCGTGGTGCTGCGCGGCTCGCCGGCCGAGGTGGTCGACACGCTCGCCGTGCCGTTGCCGACGCCACGCGACCAGATCGCCACCAAATCGGAGCCGCTTTTCGCCGAACTTAGGGCGCGCGTGCTGCACGAAATCCGTGGCGAACGCGGAGCGGCGCCGGCGCGACTGAGCCTGGTCGGCGAAGGACCCCTTCAGCGGACCTCGATCGCCGGGAGAACCGCGTGATGGCCACGGCACAACAAGACGCGGTGGGCGTCGGGACTCCGCCGGAACTCGCAGGCCGGCCGCCGCGGTTGGCCGGAAAGGTCGCGATCGTCACCGGAGCCGGCTCGGTCGGCGACGGCTGGGGCAATGGCCGCGCGACCGCCGCCGTCTTCGCCCGCGAGGGCGCCGAGATCTTCGCGGTGGACCGCAATGTCGAAGCGGTCGAGGCTACGCGCGCCGCGATCCTGGAGCGTGGCGGTATATGCGAAACCCACGTCGCCGACGTGACGGACGCCGAAGCGGTCGGCCGGTTGGCCGAGGCCTGCCTGGAACGCTACGGCCGCATCGACGTGCTGCACAACAATGTCGGCATTGCCCATGTCGGCGGCCCGCTGGACACGGCCGAGGCCGACTGGGACCGGCTGATGGCCGCCAACATCAAGAGCATGTTCCTGACCTGCAAGGCGGTCATCCCGATCATGCTGGCGCAGTTCGAGCGCGAGGGGCGCGGCGGCGCGATCGTGAATATGGGCGCGATCGCCGGCATCCGCTGGACCGGCGTGCCGCTCCTCGCCTACGCCGCCTCGAAGGGCGCGATCGTGCCGTTTTCCAAGCAGATCGCGCTGCAATATGCGCGGCAGCGAATTCGCTGCAACGCGGTCACCGCCGGTTTCCTCGAAACGCCGATGATTACCGTGCTGCGTGACGCCTATGGCGCTGCGGATTTCGACGAGATGATGCGCAAGCGCGACCGCCAGATCCCCCGCGGCAAGATGGGCACGGGCTGGGACGTCGCCCATGCCGCCCTCTTCCTCGCCTCGGACGAGGCCGACTTCATCACCGGGCAATCGCTCGTCGTCGACGGCGGCGTCACCTCCCAGACCTGGCTCGATTCCAATGACAACTGACGGGCTTACCATCGCGGCGCCCCGCATGCCGGAGAACGCTCCATGAAGAAGATGATCATCGACGTGCGCATGAACGAGTACGCCATGCGCGACGAGAACCCGAATGTGCCGTGGTCACCGGCCGAGATCGCCGAGGACGCCGCCGAATGCTATGAGGCCGGTGCAACCTGCGTGCATTTCCACGGCCGCGACGGTGTGACAGGCGAGCCGGAGAACAGCTTCGAGACCTATGCCGAGACGATCGAGCGCATCCGCGAGAAGGCGCCCGACGTGCTTGTGCATTCGACGCTCGGCTACGTCACGCTCACCCCGTCGGAACGACGCGTCGAGCACATCCTCAAGCTCGCGCGCAACCCGAAGACAAGGCCCGACATCGCGCCCGTCGACATGGCCTCGATGAACGTCGATGTCTACGCGAAGGACAAGAAGGAGTTCGTCACCGACGACCTCGTCTTCCACAACCCGACCAAGCTGCTGAAATACTTCACTCGCGAGATTCAGGCGGCTGGCGTCAAGACGGTCCACACCTGCTGGAACATCGGCTGTACGCGCACCGTCGACGCCTTCATTGAGATGGGGCTGATCCGGGGACCTGCCTATATCGGCTTGCTGATGTCGGAGAGCGGGCTTTTCGCGGGCCACCCCGGTACTTATCGCGGCCTCTCGGCCCATCTCGACTTCCTGCCGCGCAACGGGCCGAGCGAGTGGCTGGCACTGGTCTATCCCGGCAGCGTGCAGCCGATCGCCAGCATCGCCATCGCCGAGGGCGGACATCTCTCCTTCGGGCTCGGCGACCATCCCTATCTCGAACTCGGCGGCAAACCGCGCAATGCCGATATCGTCCGCCATATTGCGGCCCTGGCCCGCAGCATGGGGCGCGACATCGCGACACCGCAGGAGGCGAGGGAGATTCTCGGCATCGCCGAGCCCCGGTGCGCGGCCGCCTGAGCGCGATAGTCGGAGGAGTGGGAATGAAAAAGCTGATCAACGATCCGCGCGATGTGGTCGGGCAGATGCTGGAGGGGCTCGTCGGCCTCGACGAGCGCCTGGCGCTGCTCGCGGGCGAGAACGTCGTGCTGCGGCGCGACGCCGCCGAGCTCGCGGCGAGGGGCGGGGTCGCGCTGATCTCCGGCGGAGGCGCCGGCCACGAGCCAGCCCATGCCGGCTATGTCGGCGAGGGCCTGCTGACGGCCGCGGTCTCCGGCGACGTCTTCACCTCGCCGAGCACGGATGCGGTCCTTGCCGCGATCCGCGCAGTCGGCGGCCAAGCCGGCGTGCTGCTGATCGTCAAGAACTACACCGGAGACCGGCTCAATTTCGGCCTCGCCGCCGATATCGCCCGCACGGAAGGCATTCCCGTCGAGATGGTGATCGTCGATGACGACGTCGCACTCGGCACGGGCGGCGGTGCGGGCCGGCGCGGCATCGCCGGCACGGTTCTGGTTCACAAGGTTGCAGGGGCCTGCGCTGCTGCAGGCCTCCCGCTTGCCGAGATCAAAGCCGAGGTCGAGGCCGCCATCGCCGCGACCGGCACCATGGGCGTCGCCCTGTCGGGCTGCACGGTGCCCGGCGCCGATTCAGCGGGCTTCGATCTCGCCGCCAACGAGATCGAGCTCGGGCTCGGCATCCATGGCGAGGCCGGGATCGAACGAGCCCATCTCGATGGCGCCGATGCGCTCGTCGAGACGCTTATCGATCGGATCGTCGCCGATCGGGGCTTCGGCGCGAACGATCAGACGGCCCTCCTCGTCAACGGGCTCGGCGGCACGCCGCCGATGGAACTGGCCATCGTCGCCCGGGCGGCCCTCGCCGCGTTGCGCAAACGCGGCATCACCGTGCGTCGTAGCTGGTGCGGCAGCAATCTGACCGCGCTCGACATGCAGGGCTGCTCGCTCTCGCTGATGAGGCTCGATGCAGGCCGCTTGGCGCGTCTCGATGCTCCGGCATTCTCGGCGAGCTGGCAGGCGGGAGCGACGCCGCCGGTGGAGCCCAATCGAGTGCAGATGGCTGCCGGCGCAGAGTCCGTCGAGGCGACCGCGGTAGAGCTCGGGCCGAAGGCGCGGCGCTTCCGCCATGTCCTGGGCGCGATTTCGCATGCCATCCGGGTGCAGGAGGCCCGCCTCACAACGCTCGACCAGGCCGTGGGAGACGGCGATCTCGGCTTCAGCCTCCGCCGTGGTGCCGACGCACTGGACAAGGCCTTCGCTGGCAATCTGCCTGCTGACGAGGCGAGCCTGCTCAGGCTCGTATCGCAGACGCTCCGGCGCAGCATCGGCGGCACCTCAGGCCCGCTCTATGCCATCGCCGCGTTGCGGGCGTCGGAAGTCCTGCGCAAGACGAATGACCCGTCCGCGCACGCCTGGGCCGAAGCGCTCACGGCTTCCTGCACCGGTATCTCCGAACTAGGAGGCGCCGCCCGCGGCGATCGCACCATGCTCGACGCGCTGATCCCAGCGGCCGAGGCGTTTTCCGGAGCTGTGGGGAGCGGAGCGCCCGTATCCACCGCTCTGGCGCAGGCTGTTGCCGCAGCACGGGAAGGCGCAGCCGCCACGGCCGGCATGACGCCGCGCAAGGGCCGTTCGAGCTATCTCGGCGACCGGGTCGCGGGCCATCCCGACCCCGGCGCGGAGGCGGTCGCGATCTGGCTGGCCGCGCTCGCCCACGAATTCTCCGAAGCCGGAGCGGAGGCGAAGCCATGAGCCGGAAGGTCATCGTCACCGTGGCGCCGACGGGCGGATTCGCGACCCGGGCCCAGAACCCGCATCTGCCGACGCAGCCGGACGAGATCGCAGAGGACGTCGCGCGCTGTCATGCGGCGGGCGCCTCCGTCGCGGCGCTGCATGCCCGCCTTCCCAATGACGAACCGACCTGCGACGCGGCGATCTATGGCCGGATCAATACTTTGATCCGCGAGCGCTGCGACATCGTCATCAACAATTCCGGCGGCGGTGGCGTCACCGGCGCGATGGGCCGCAGACTCAGCGACGATCTCTGGGAGGTCGATCTCGACGAGCGCATGAAGGCGGCCGACGCCGGCGCGGAGATCGTCACGCTGAACGCCATGACGGTTCTCGCCACGCTCGCCGGCCGCGAGACTCTGCTGACGGCCTCGCCGCGACGCGCCCGCATTTTCGCGCAGCGCCTGCGCGACAGGGCCATCAAGCCGGAATGGGAGGCGTTCAGCCCGGCCCATCTGATGCAGGACATGCGCACGCTCACCGCAGAGGGGCTCGAGCCGGCCCCGCACATCGTCAATCTCTGTCTCGGCTTCGATCATGTCTTCCAGGGCGCCATGCCCTATTCACCCAAGATTCTCCAGATGATGGTAGAATTGCTGCCGGCAGGCTCGGTGTTCTCCGTGGCGGCGGCCGGCGCGGCGCAGCTTCCTGCAACCACCCACGCGCTGCTGCTCGGCGGCCATGTCCGCGTCGGGCTCGAGGACAACCTGGACTATCTGCCCGGCGAGCCGACGACCAACTCGCGCCTGGTCGAGCGGATGGTGCGCATCATCCGCGAACTCGGCATGGAGCCGGCGACGCCCGGCGAGGCCCGCGAAATCCTCGGCCTGGGGCCCTCAAAGTCGCAAGCACGCGCGGAGCAAGCAGCATGAGCATCCTCGATCGTTTCCGCATGGACGGCGAAGTCGCCATCGTCACCGGCGGGGCCAGCGGCATCGGCGCGGCGGTCGTCGAGGCCCTGCGCGAGGCCGGCGCCAGCGTGATCGTCGCCGACCGCAATGGCGAACCGTCGCTCGACGTCGCCGACGAACGGGCGGTCGATGCCTTCTTCGCCGATGTCGTGCGGCGGCACGGGCGCCTCGACGTGCTGGTCAACAATGCCGGCATCGCCATCCGCCATCCCACGCTCGAACTGTCGAGCGCCGACTGGAACAGCGTTGTCGCGGTGAACATGACCGGCATGTTCCTCTGTGCCCGCGCCGCCGCTCGCCACATGCTGCCGGCGGGCGAAGGCAGGATCGTCAATACCGCTTCGGTGATGGGGCTGTCCGGCGGGCTCTACCCCAACGTGTCGTACCAGACGACCAAGGGCGCGATCGTCAACATGACCCGGGCCTTGGCGATCGAATGGGCGCGTACCGGCATTCGTGTGAACGCCGTCGCTCCCTGGTTCGTGCGCACGGCTCTCACTGCGGGCCTGCTCGACCGGCCGGGCATGCAGGCCGAAATCGAGGCCGCGACCCCCATGGGGCGCCTCGCCGAGCCCGAAGAGATTGCCGGCGCCTTCCTCTATCTCGCCAGCCGGGCCTCCGGAATGGTCACCGGCCATACGCTGCCCGTCGACGGCGGCTTCCTGGCGCGCTGATGGAAGACACGAGCGATGAGCGAGCAAGCCAAGCCCCGCCTGCGCAGCCAGCTCTGGTGGAGCAACCCGGACGATCCCGGCATGACCGCGCTCTATATGGAGCGCTATCTCAATTACGGCCTGACGCGGGCGGAGCTGCAAACGGGCAAGCCGATCATCGGCATCGCCCAGACCGGCAGCGACCTCGCGCCCTGCAATCGCCACCACCTGGCACTTGCGCAGCGCGTGCGCGAGGGCATCCTGCAGGCTGGCGGCATTCCCTTCGAGTTCCCTGTCCATCCGATCCAGGAAACCGGCAAGCGCCCGACGGCCGCGCTCGATCGCAATCTCGCCTATCTCGGCCTTGTCGAGATCCTGTTCGGCTATCCGCTTGACGGCGTCGTGCTGACCACTGGCTGCGACAAGACCACGCCGGCCTGCCTGATGGCGGCGGCGACCGTCGATATACCCGCGATCGTGCTCTCCGGCGGACCGATGCTGGACGGGCACGCAGACGGCAGGCTCGTCGGCTCCGGCACGGTAATCTGGGACGCGCGCAGGCGCCTCGCTGCTGGCGAGATCGACACCGACGCCTTCATGGACATCGTCTCGACCTCGGCGCCGAGCATCGGCCACTGCAACACGATGGGCACGGCGAGCTCGATGAACGCGCTGGCCGAAGCGCTCGGCATGAGCCTGCCCGGCTCGGCCGCGATACCGGCGCCATATCGCGAACGCGCGCAGGTCGCTCACGCGACCGGCGCCCGGATCGTCGGGATGGTATGGGAGGATCTGAAGCCGTCCCGCATCATGACCCGCGCGGCCTTCGAGAACGCGATCGTCTGCGCATCCGCCATCGGCGCATCGACGAATTGTCCGCCCCATCTCAACGCCATCGCGCGGCATATGGGCGTTCCGCTCGACAACGCGGACTGGGACAGGATCGGCTACGACGTGCCGCTGCTCGTCGACATGATGCCGGCCGGGCGGCATCTCGGCGAAGCCTATTACCGTGCCGGTGGTCTGCCGGCAGTCATTGCCGAGTTGCGCAAGGCAGGGCGGATGCACGAAGGCACCCTGACCGTGACGGGGCGCACGCTGGGCGAGGACAACGCCGGAGCACGCATCCTCGACGAAGAGGTCATCCGGCCGATCGCACGCCCGCTGCGCGACGCCGCTGGCTTTGCCGTCCTGTCCGGCAATCTCTTCGACAGCGCGATCATGAAGACCTCGGTGATCTCGGAGGAATTCCGGCGTCGCTATCTCCGCCGTCCAGGAGACGAGGACGCTTTCGAAGGACGGGCCGTCGTATTCGAAGGTCCGGAGGACTACCACGCCCGGATCAACGATCCGGCGCTCGGCATCGACGAGGACTCGATACTCGTCATCCGCCATGTCGGTCCGCTCGGCTATCCCGGCGGAGCGGAGGTGGTGAACATGCTGCCGCCGGACGCTCTGGTCCGTCGCGGTATCGAAGAACTGCCTTGCATCGGCGACGGGCGCCAGAGCGGAACCTCCGGCAGCCCCTCGATCCTGAACGCTTCACCGGAAGCGGCAGCGGGCGGCGGCCTGGCGCTGCTGCGGACCGGCGACCGCATTCGGATCGACCTGAACAAGCGCAGCGCCGACATGCTCGTCGGCAACGACGAACTGGCGCGGCGGCGGAAGGACCTGGTGCTGCCGGGCCTGATCGACCAGACACCCTGGCAAACCCTGTTCCGCCGGCATGTCGGCCAACTCGATGGCGGCATGGTTCTGGAAGAGGCGCTCCGCCACCAGCGCATCGCGGCGATCCACGGCGTTCCGCGCGGCAATCACTGAACGCGACGCCGGGGGCGCTTTGCCTGAATGGAGAGCGGCATGACGAGGTTGGCAGGCAAATACGCGCTCATCACCGGGGGAACGAGCGGCATCGGCCTGGAGACGGCCCGGCAGTTCCTTGCCGAGGGCGCGACGGTGGCGATCACCGGCCGTTCGGCGGCTGGGCTGGAGAAAGCCCGGCGCGAGCTCGGCGGGACGGTGCTGGCGATCCGCAGCGACGCGGGCGACAGCGCCGGGCAGGCGATCGTGGCCACCGACCTGGCGGGGGCATGGCCGCAGCTCGACATCCTCTATGTCAACGCCGGTGAGGTCACCCATCGTCCGTTGGCCGAATGGGACGAGGCGACGTTCGATGCGTTGATGGCGACGAATCTGAAAGGTCCGTTCTTCCTGATCCGCGCGCTGCTGCCGCTGTTCGCCAATCCTGCATCGATCATCCTGTGCGGTTCGGTGTCCGCACATATCGGCCTGCCGCAGTCGAGCGCCTATGCCGCGAGCAAAGCCGGGCTTCTATCTCTCGCGCACACGCTGTCGGGGGAGCTCAAGGATCGCGGCATCCGCGTGAACGGGCTGAGCCCGGGTCCGACCGAGACACCCGCGCTCGGCAAGCTGGGCCTGGAGGTGCAGGCCGAGGCCGCACTGCGAGACGATATCCGGCGGCTGGTCCCGATCGGCCGCATGGGCACGCCGCTCGAACTTGCCAAGGCCGCCGTGTTCCTGGCCTCGGATGAATCCGCCTTCGTTGTCGGCACCGAGCTCCTCGTCGACGGCGGTGTCAGCGGTATTTAACGATGCAGATGACTTGGCGGGTCGCGCCACTTGCGGACATTGGAACCTGCCCGCAAGCGGACATTCGTAGCCCGGCTGGCGGCCAAGCTTACGCGCATCGTTTACGAGCGCATTCTATCAATTCGGAAATTCGCGCTGTAGCCTTGAGACCGGAGCCGGTTGGAACGAGGACCGCGGTTTCCCCCGGTAAGATATCGCCATTCGCCTGCAATGCCGGAACGCACCGATGACACCTGCGGAAGTTGGCTCGATGTATAGGCCAGCCTCAGCACTCTGCCATAGGGCCTTCTCGATCGCCTCCTCAGAAAGCGCAACGGTTCCGCCGCGGGAGCGCCACAGCGCCTGTAGGACCTCGCGTAGTCGTACCGGCTGTGCGATCGCTGTGCCCTCTGCAATGGTCGGACCGGTTTCGATCGGAACGGCGCACTCGCTTTGGGCATGAAAGCTTGCATGGATCGGAGCGCAGCGTGCTGGCTGAATGCCGAAAAGCCGAGGCAGCTTCGCGATCTGGCCAGCACGCAGCAACTCGCCAAAGCCAATGTCACAGCCGAGCACGTTGCTGCGGCGCCCATCGGCATAATGATGTTGTCGGGAGCGCGGAAGCGAGGTCCTCCCATAGTTCGTAGGCGAGCGTCTTGGTGCCCTCCAGGAAGAAGGCCTGCCAATTATAGCTAGCATAAAAGAGCTGGTCGGATTGTCGGATTGCCTCGTCGGCCGTCGCTTGGCGCGGGCCATCGATGAGCTCGACCTTGGCGCAGTGAGCGCGCATCTGCACTGTCTTGCCGGGCTGGGTCGACGCCGGGACCAGGATCTTGGCCCGCATGCCACCTGCGGCAGCATAGGTCGCGACAGCGGCGCCGCCATTGCAGGATGAATCCTCCAGCACCGCCGTCAGCACCGCCGTGACGCCTTGTTGGCGCAGGACCGACAGCATGACCGAAACCGGCATTGTAGCCGATCTCGGTTCCCGCGATCAAAGGGTTCTCGGGCGATTGCAGACTGGCCCAGTCTGCATCGGCCTCAGCGGTCAGCCATCCGTGCCGCTGGCGTTACCTCGCAGCTTCCTCGATGAGACCAGCAACGGCCTGTGGCTGGGACACCATCACCACGTGAGACGCGCCTTCTGCGACGACCGTGCGCTTCGAGCCTGCCCGCTCAGCCATGAAGCCTAGCGCTTTGGCGGGGATGTTTTTGTCACCATCGCCGTAGATGAAGTAGGAGGGAAGCACTTTCCAAGCCGGTTTGCCTGACTTTTCTGTCAGTGCCGCCGCGGTGATCGGCCGCTGGCCGGCTGCCATCAGCGCAGCGTCAGCGGCGCCCACGTCATGGGCAAATTGATCTCGGAACTTGACCTGATCGATGGAGAGCTCAGTCCCACCATCGGCCAGCTTAACAGGAGCGGCAAGTGCCTTGCCGAGGGTGCCACCGGGGAACTTACCTGCCAAATCGGCTGCTGCTTCGCCTTCATCCGGAGCAAATGCCGCCACATAGACCAACGACTTGACGTTGTTCCTGCCATTCGCGGCGGTGGTGATCACTTGGCCGCCATACGAGTGGCCTACTAGAACGACAGGGCCGTCGATGCTTGCAACTATATCGGAGACATAGGCTGCGTCGGACGAGACGCTGCGCAACGGATTTGCGGCGGCGATCACACGGTAGCCTTTGCTTTGCAGTAACTTCGTAACACCATTCCAACTCGAAGAATCGGCAAAGGCGCCGTGAACAAGTACGATGGTAGGCCTCGCAGGCTGGGCAACTGCGTTACCCGAAAGCAGAGCACCGGCAACGGCAAGGCTTGCAGCAAATTTGGACATGGGTACTTCCTTTCAATTAGAAACCAAGATGGCATTTATAATTTGCAAGTCTAGATCTTTTTTGCGATTTGAAGAACATTTCAAGCGGTATATCCGATAGCTTATTATAATAGTTTTCTCCGAGAGCATGATCTTAGATATTACGGAGAGTAATGGCTGAAGACGAAATCATTTTTACGATCGAGTTTTTGGTGACAGGCGAAACAGGATTTTGTCAGTGGGATGCTCTGATTTGCAATCCCGTTCTCAAATTGCCCATAACCCCAGCCGTCGCTGTCAGCATACTTTTTCGAGTCTTTGACGCTGATCTGCACGTTGGTCGGATTGCCAGCAATGTACGACTGTGGCGCCGGGAATACAGCGTCATTCCGTGGTGATGACTTAAACTCGTAAGCAAGTCGGACAATTATCGCTCCGTCAGGGAAGGGCAGCGTGCCAGCGCGGAACGCTTCGTAGGCGACGTCGTTCCCAATAACCGCACGGATGTCGTTGTTCTGGCCTGCCTCGTGAGCGACGGTTATGACTCGCCAATCTCGATAACCCTCTGGAAGGCCTACGCCATACACAGGTGAGACATTTTCGCCGGCAGTGCCGATTGTGGCTGCGTATATGAATATTGCCGAAGCAGCAGACAACACCGAGCCTAGTGACAAAAATTCCTTCAAATTAGCCCCCTAAAGCATGTGAAATTCCATGCCCAAAATCGCGGCATACAATTTCTATAGGATCCTATATATCGTGACGAGAGTTCCTGCAAGAAGCTTTCCCACGCTGGAGAGGGTCGACTTCATGTCTGCGCCGTTGACACTGCCCGACCTCTTAAGCGCGGCAGTCGGTGTCCCGCGGCGGCGATTTTCCTGTTTAAATATCGAAAAGAGGAGTTCGGCGATCGAACGCTACGAACTCAGCAATTTCGAGTAGAACACGATCGAGCCGCATCTTCCCATACAAGCCGTGCGGTGTGCCCCGTTTCGATGACCGCCGGGTTCTAAGCGGCATCTTCTGTGTGCGTCGCTCCGGCGCCGCTGGACGGATGCGCCAGTCCTCTACGGTCACCAACGACGCTATACATCGCTTCAAAACTTGCGCAAAGCCGGCTTCTGCAATCGGCTCAATCACGTAGAAAAGTCTTACGACGACGTCCTGATAATCGACACCTCGGTCGCGCCGGTCCATCCACAAGCGGCGGCCGGAAAGCGTATGGTCTGATCAAACCGATCCGTGTTTCTGTTGCTCAATCAAGCATACAAATGTTATGACCAATTACTAGCGTTCAAAATTTGCGAGCATCCGCTTCAATAAATTGATTACTTGTTCGATCTCCTGCGTACTGAAGCCTTGCACAGCTAAGTCATTCCCGTCATCCATTATCTCAGAAATGACCGGCAACGCGGAGTTTGCTTTTTCGGTAAGGCGAATGAAGCTGCTCCGGGCGTCCTTCGGGTCCTTGCGACGTGTAACAAAACCGTCGCGTTCAAGCCGGCTTAAGAGTTGTGCCGTGCTGGATTGCTCTACCCCAAGAAGTTCGGTCATTTGCTTTTGCGTCAGCTCGCCCCCCTCGGAGAGAGCACTGATCACTGGGTATCCAGCAAGACCGGTGCCTAAAGGCTGAATCCGCTCTTCCGCGTAGCGGGACATCAACCGTGCCAGCCTTACTACGAGGTAACCCGGCCTCTCGCGCAACTTCCATCTTGGTCCTACAGTACCCACTGACATCAAATCCTGTCTGCTGGAGCATTAGATCTAGTTCGCCGCCTTGGGCCTCCGGCGTAGCAGGCAGGCCTGGAACACCGGCAACGTCCAGCCGTCATCGTCTATTCGGGTCGGCATCACTCCGACCTCCATATCAGTCGAACCTATGTATCACACGTTGAATTGGGAAAGCGGTTACTGAACGTCATCGAACTGATGCCAGCCTCTGAGATGAACCGCCCGAGAGCGGACGTTCCAAATGTCAGCCAGGGGCCAACTCTTGACAGAAAATTAGTCACTGCGGTTGTCGTGCGGAACCGCAGTCGCGCGGGCCTAGCAGAGAAACGGCCCTTTGAAAGGCGCAAAAGTTCTCGGCTGCCGTGGAACAGAGAACGTCCCGGCGCCTTCAAAGCGCGGAAATACCGGCCATTTCGAGCGGTTCTGCGCCGAGGGCTGAAGCGGGGAGACTAGCTGGCGGACAGGGCGGGATTCGAACCCGCGATACGGTTTCCCGTATACACACTTTCCAGGCGTGCGCCTTCAACCACTCGGCCACCTGTCCGGCGCGCTGCTTATGGCGCCCACGCGCGCGACTTTCAAGGCCTAAAGCCGCAGGCCGCACAGGGTTGCGTGCAATTGTCCTTTGCCGTTGCATGATCGCGGGCGAGGAGACACATGCAGATTCGCCGGTGCGGCCGATCGAGGCTCTCGCGGCGCCGGCTGTGGCGGGAATTGGGGGAAGGCTTGCGGGTTCTCGTCAGGATGCTGGGCTACCTTCTCGTCGCCGGCGGCTTCGTCGCGCTGCTCACCGATGGCGCGCGCTCGATCGCCAATTCGGCCCTGCGCTTCACGCCGCTCGGCGAGACCGCGCTGACGTTTCTCGGCGAGCGCTTCCGTCAGCTGCAGCCCGCGGTCGAGCGCAATCTCCATCCCATGCTCTGGGACCCGGTGCTGGTCCATCTGCTGCAGGTGCCGACTGCAGCGGCCGGATTGCTGCTCGGCTTCCTCCTGCTCTGGCTCGGTGCAGCGCCCAAATCCGTGATCGGCATCGTCACGCGACGGTGAGCATCCTGATGAGCCGTGTCGCCGTGGGCCCGTCCTCGTGCGGCAGTCGATCGTTCGCATCGAACGTGCGATGGGGTTTGTAAGTTCCCCATATGTTCTTGCAACCCTGGCGCGCTTCCGCTAGCGTCACTGCGCGGAGCTGGGGTGGGCTTGGAATGGTGACGCGGGTCGCGACGGTAGCGTTCGAAGGCATCGAGGCGCGCGCCGTCGATGTGCAGGTCCAGGTCACGCCGGGTGGCGTCGCCTTCATCCTCGTCGGCCTGCCGGACAAGGCGGTCGGCGAGAGCAAGGAGCGCGTCCGTGCCGCGCTGATCGCGTCGGGGCTGGCGCTGCCGGCCAAGCGCATCACGGTCAACCTCGCCCCGGCCGACCTGCCGAAGGAAGGCAGCCATTACGATCTGCCGATCGCGCTGGGGGTCATGGCGGCGATCGGCGCGATCCCGGCTGACGCGCTCGCCGGCTACACCGTACTTGGCGAACTCGCCCTCGACGGCTCGATCACCCCGGTTGCCGGGGTGCTGCCGGCCGCGATCGCAGCCTATGGCCGAGGGCAGGGGCTGATCTGCCCCGCCGCCAGCGGGCCGGAAGCGGCCTGGGCGGCCCGCGATCTGGATATCGTCGCGCCGCGCTCGCTGATCCAGCTCGCCAACCATTTCAAGGGCACGCAGGTGATGGCGCGGCCGCAGCCCGCCGTCGCCCGTCAGGGCGGGCCGCTGCCCGACCTGCGCGACATCAAAGGCCAGGAGAGCGCCAAGCGCGTCCTCGAGATCGCAGCCGCCGGCGGCCACAATCTCCTGATGAACGGGCCGCCCGGCGCCGGCAAGTCGATGCTGGCGAGCCGCCTGCCCTCGATCCTGCCGCCGCTCGATCCGCGCGAGCTGCTGGAGGTCTCGATGGTGCTTTCGGTCGCCGGCCATCTCGCCGATGGCGAGTTGACGGACCGGCGCCCCTTCCGTGCTCCGCATCACTCGGCCTCGATGGCCGCACTCGTCGGTGGAGGCCAGCAGGCCCGGCCCGGCGAAATCTCGCTCGCCCATCACGGCGTGCTCTTCCTCGACGAATTGCCGGAGTTCCAGGCGCACGCGCTCGATGCGCTGCGCCAGCCGATGGAGACCGGCGAGGTGCTGATCTCGCGTGCCAACCACCGCACCGTATACCCCGCGAATTTCCAGCTGATCGCCGCGATGAATCCCTGCCGCTGCGGCAAGGCGACCGAGCCCGGCTATGCCTGCCACACCCGGCCCAATGAGCGATGCATGGCGAGTTATCAGGCGAAGATTTCTGGCCCGATGCTCGACCGGATCGACA
>NZ_LNCQ01000043.1:59081-115868 GCF_002831785.1 Allobosea sp. FBZP-16
GCCCGGGCCCGCCAGTCGGCTCGCTACGCTGCGCTCGGGCTGGCGGGCGGTATGACCAATGCCCGCTGCCCGGCCGCGCTGCTGGACGAGGCGGCACGACCGGATGCGGCCGGGCTCGCGCTGCTGCGCAGCGCCGCCGATGCGATGCGGCTTACGGCGCGCGGCTACCACCGCGTGCTCAGGGTCGCGCGGACGCTCGCCGATCTCGACGGGGATAGCGGGGTCGGGCGCATCCATCTCGCCGAGGCGCTGTCCTATCGCTCGCGCATCGACCAGGCGGCACAGGCTGCCTGATCAGGGATTGCCGCCTGCTGAAAGGTTAATGAAGCCGTTCAAACCAACCGGGCATCCTCGCGGATAGGGCGAACCCTTTCTCAAGAGGGGCCGTGATAGATGGTCGGGCATGATCGAGCTGCCGTCTCTCCTCATTCTGTTGACCGGCGCCGCCATTGCCTTGGCGATCGCCTGTGCCATCGTTGCGATCCGGCTGCTGCGGGAGCGCCGCCAGGTGACCCGGCAGGCGAGGGCGCTGACGGCCGATGTCGAGAAGCTGAGCGACCGGCTCTGGGTGCTTGCCGACAGCGAGGAACGCTATCGCAGCCTGATCGAGGCGCAAGGCGATCTGATCGTGCGCCGCAGCGAGGGCCGGATCATCTACGCCAACGCCGCCTATGCGGCGCTGATCGGCAAGAGCGAAACCGAGGCCGTCGGCAGCGTCGAACAGCCGCGCGTGCGCAGCGCCCGGCCGGCGCAGATGCTGCCGGGCGGAGCCCGCGTCGTCGACGAATGCATCGAGACGCAAGAGGGCGAACGCTGGCTCTCCTGGGTCGAGACGGTCGTCCCGGTCGCAGCCGGCCAGACCGTGCTGCAGCGGGTCGGCCGCGAGATCAGCGGGCGTATCGCAGCTGAAACGGCGCTCGAGGAAGCGCGCAGCCGGGCCGAGGAGGCGAGCGCCGCCAAGTCGCGCTTCCTGGCGACCGTGAGCCATGAATTCCGCACTCCGCTCAACGGCATCCTCGGGATGGCCGACCTGCTCGGCGATACCAGGCTCGACCCGGAGCAGGCGACCTATGTCAAGGCGCTCAGAAGCTCGGGCGAGGCGCTGCTCGGGCTCGTCGACGACATCCTCGACTTCGCCAAGGTCGAGGCCGGCAAGCTCGAACTTGCCGACGCGCCGTTCGATCCAGCAGCGCTGATCGAGGACGTCACCGAGCTGATGGCGCCGCGCGCCCAGGCCAAGGGCATCGAGATCTCCACTTTGCTCGGGCCCGCCCTGTCGGGACAACTCGTCGGCGACGCGGAGCGCCTGCGCCAGATTCTGCTCAATCTCGTCGGCAATGCCGTGAAGTTCACGCAAGCGGGCGGCGTCGGCATCGAGGCGGATGCTGTCGCCGGTCAGTTCGTCGTCGCCATCGCCGATACGGGGCCGGGGATTCCGGCCGAGCGCCTCGCGACGATCTTCGAGGAGTTCGAGCAGGGCGGCATGACCGGCCATCGCGACCAGGCCGGTACCGGTCTCGGCCTCGCCATTGCCCGCCGGCTCGCCCGCGCCATGGGCGGTGAGATCGAAGCCGGGAATCGCGCGGAGGGCGGCGCATTGTTCCGTCTGGTTCTGCCGTTACGAGCCGGCACAGCCCAAATCGCGTCTCCGGCCTCCCCGAACTGGCAGGTGCGACGCATCCTGGTCGCATCCTCGGCGCCGTTCAGCGCGGCCCATATCGCCGCCTGCCTCGAACGAACGGGCGCGCAGGTTCTGCGGGCCGGCGATCATGCACGGGCCCTCGCGGCGCTTGCCGGCGATTCGGCCCTGTCCGCGGTGCTGATCGACCGCAATCTTCCGGGCGGCGAGGTCGAGGCGGTGGCGGCCGCGGCGCGACGCGCCGGCGTAGCCGATATCGTGATTATCTTGGCGCCGGCCGAGCGCCGCAGCTTCGGCTCCCCCTATGCCGCCGGCTTCAGCGGCTTCCTCGTCAAGCCGGTCCGGGCGCGCTCGCTGCAGGCGCGGCTCGACCCGGTCGAGCGGCTGCAGCACGCAGTCGCGACGGCGCCGGCCGGCGACGCCTCGGCGGAGCAGCCTGTCGCAGGCTTGCGGGTCCTCGTCGCCGAGGACAATGAGATCAACGCGCTTCTGTTGACTCGCACGCTGGAGCGGCTTGGCTGCCTTACGGTCTGGGCGCGTGATGGCGGCGAGGCTGTCCGCCTGGCCGAAGAGGCCCGCGCCGGCCGGTCGCTAGGGTTCGATCTCGCCTTGCTCGATGTCCGCATGCCGGTGCTGGACGGGCTCGCCGTCGCCCGGAACATCCGTGCGGCCGAGAAGGCGCAGGGCCTCGCCCGGCTGCCGATCGTCGCCGTCAGCGCCAACACGGCGGAGGATGACAGGCGCGAGGCGCTCGCCGCCGGCATGGATGATTGTCTGGCTAAGCCCCTGTCACGCGATCAGCTGCGTGGCTGGATCGAGCGGCTTTCGCAGCTGCGAACGGGCGAGATGCTGTCGGCCTGAGCCTCGGTTTGCTCCCCAGGCGGTTGGCTTCGTCATCACAGTGACGTAGTTTTGTCGCGATCCCGTAAGACGGTCGGCGCAGAGCTATCATGCGCCGATCCTAGATCGCAGGGGCCAGACCGTCTATGACGCACGACGTTTTTCAGGGTGCCCGTCAGCCGGCAAAGCAGAAGCTGGCCGGCCAGGCCCTGTTGCAGCGTTTCTCCCCCTCGAGCCTGCTGGCTGCCGGCAAGCAGCTCGGCGGCTTCGCCTTCCCCGGCGCTGACGCCCTGTCCGGCACGCTCGGCCGCTCCGGCGCGCTCGAGGTCCGGTTGGCGCGTGGCCCGCGCGAGATCTGGCGGGCGCAGCGCCTGCGCTACCGTGTGTTCTATCAGGAGATGTCGGCCAAGCCCGATGTCGTCTCGCGCATGTTCCGCCGCGACGCCGATCGATTCGACGCAGTCTGCGATCATCTTCTCGTCATTGACCATGCCGCGCGTGGTCGCTTCGGCGGGATCAAGCCCAAGGTCGTCGGCACCTACCGGCTGATGCGCGAGCAGGCCGTGGCCAGGCTCGGCGGTTTCTACACCCAGTCCGAATTCGACATCGCGCCACTGCTGGCGCGCCATCCCGAGATGCGCTTCCTAGAGCTCGGCCGCTCCTGCGTGCTGAAGCCCTATCGCACCAAGAAGACGGTCGAGCTGCTCTGGCATGGCATCTGGGCCTATTGCCGCCATCACCGCATCGACGCGATGTTCGGCTGCGCCAGCCTGGACGGCACCGACCCCGACATGCTGGCGCTGCCGCTGAGCTTCATCCACCATCACGCCACCGCCCAGGGCGACTGGCGCGTCGTGGCCCAGCCCGGTCGGCATGTGGCGATGGATCGCCTCCCGGCCGGCATGATCGACGCCAAGCTCGCGCTGAAATGCTTGCCGCCGCTGGTTAAGGGCTATCTGCGCCTCGGTGCCCGCTTCGGCGCGGGTGCTGTAGTCGACAAGCAGTTCGGCACCACCGACGTGCTGGTCATCCTGCCGGTCGCTGCGATCGACCGGCGCTATATCGAGTATCTCGACGGTGACGCCGGGCGCTACGCTGCGTGAGCGCGATCACTCGCCGGATGCGGCGAGGTCGCGCAGCGCCTGCCGGTACTCCGGATAGCGGAAGGCATAGCCGAGTTCGCGCTTCACCAGCGCGTTCGAGACGCGCTTGTTCTCGCCATAGAAGCTCGCGGCCATCGGCGACAGCTTCGCGGGGTCGAATGGGGTTTCCGGCGGCAGGGCGAGCCCGGCGACCTCGGCAGCGAAGCTGACGACATCCTGCGGCGGTGCCGGCTCGTCATCGGTGACGTTGTAGATCGCTCCGGCGCGCGGCGCCTCGATCGATGCCATCAGTATGCCGGCAATGTCGTCGACATGGATGCGGTTGAAGACCTGACCGGGCTTGACCAGGCGGTTGGCGGTGCCGGCCCGCAATTTGGTGATCGGGCTGCGGCCCGGGCCGTAAATGCCCGAAAGGCGGAAGATCTGCACCGGCTTGCCGCTGCGCTCGCCGAAGGTGAGCCAGTCCTGCTCGATCTCCAGCCGCTGGCGTGAGCGCCGGCTGGTGGGTCGGCATTCGGCTGTCTCGTCGATCCAGGCGCCGCCATGGTCGCCATAGACCCCGATGGTCGAGAGATAGCCGATCCAGCGCAGCTTCTCGGCCGCGGCCAGCTTGTCGGCGAGCGCGCCGAGCACCGGATCGCCGCTCTCGTCGGGCTGGGCCGAGACCAGCACCGCGTCTGCATCCGCAACGAGCTTTGCCAGGGGTGTCGAGACCGCAAAACCGCCGAAGACCAGAGTGTGCAGGCCTTGCCTGCTGAGTTCGCCGGCCTTTTCGGCCGAGCGCACCGTTCCGGTGACCTCCCAGCCCTTCGCCAAAGCGGCGCGCGCGAAGAACCCGGCGGAATAGCCGAGGCCGAAGATGACGAGCTTCATGCGGGTTCCAGTTGGTTCGGAAAAGGCTGAGCCCATTCGGCCCTGACCTCGGGGTCGGTTTCCCGCGCGAGGCGGGCCGGCGCGAGTTCCGCGGCGCGGCTGGGCACGAGCTGCCAAAGCGCCCAGGCCGCCATCGCCCTCACCAAAGACGAGGGATCGTCGAGCAGGGCTTCGGCATTTGCGGCCAGTGCCGGATCGCCGCTGTTGCCGATCGCAATCAGGACATTGCGGATGAACCGGTCGCGGCCGGTGCGCTTGACCGGCGTGCCGGCGAAGAGCGCGCGGAAGGCGGCGTCATCGACCCCGGCGAGATCGGCCAGCGGCAACGCGTCGAGCTCGCCCTTCAGCGCCAGACGCGTCTCATGCGAGGCGTCCGCGAACTTGTTCCATGGGCAGACGGCGAGGCAGTCGTCGCAGCCGAAGACGCGGTTGCCGATGCCTTCGCGGAATTCTGCGTCGATATGGCCCTGATGCTCGATGGTGAGATAGGCGATGCACCGGCGCGAATCGAGCTGATAGGGCGCCGGGAAGGCCTTGGTCGGGCAGATGTCGAGGCAGCGCGTGCAGGAGCCGCAACGGTCGCGCTCCGGCTCGTCCGGAGGCAAGTCCGCGCTCGTGTAGATCGCGCCCAGGAAGAGCCAGGCGCCGTGCTGGCGCGAGACCAGCACCGTCTGCTTGCCCTGCCAGCCGAGGCCCGCTGCCTGGGCCAGCGGCTTTTCCATTACTGGGGCGGTGTCGACGAAGACCTTGACCTCGGCGTCGCCACGCGCCGCCAGCACGCCGGCGATGCTCTTCAGCTTGCCCTTGATCACATCGTGATAGTCGCGCCGGCGGGCGTAGAGCGAGATGGCGCCGCGGTCGCGCTGCGCCAGGACGGCGAGCGGGTCGCCTTCGCCGGCATAGCTCATGCCGAGCATGACGATCGAACGCGCCGCCGGCCACAGGGTCGCCGGATCGGCGCGCTCCGCTGTGCGCTCGGTCAGCCAGGTCATGTCGCCGTGATGGCCGGCCTCCAGCCAGCCGGCGAGGCGGGCGGGCGCTTCGGGAATGGCGTCGACCGAGGCGACGCGCAGCACCGAGAACCCCTCCGCCTTGGCGCGCGCGGCGATCGCGGCCTTGAGCTTGTCGGGGCTCAGAAGTCCAGGTCGTCGTAATGGGCCGAGGGCGCCATGCCGGGAATCCGGTCGCTCAGCAGCGGCCGGAAGCTCGGTCTGGACTTGATCCTCGCATACCATGCGCGGGCGGCCTCATCCTCGTCCCAGGGCACGTCGCCGAGGTAGTCGACGCAGGAGAGATGCGCCGCCGCGGCAAGATCGGCATAGCTCAGATTGTCGCCGGCGAGCCAGTTCCGTTTCGCCGTCAGCCAGGCGATGTAGCGCAGATGATAGCGCACATTGCCGCGCGCCGCGCGGATCGCGCTCATTTCCGGCGGGCCGCCGCCCTCGTCCCGGCTCATGAAGCGCTTCATCACCTTCTCCAGCACGAGCGGAGCGGTGATTTCCTCGTTGAACTTGATGTTGAACCAGTCGAGCAGCCGGCGCACCTCGATCCGCCCGCCGGGGCCTTCCGGCAGCAGGCGCCGTTCGGCCAGCGCGAGCCCGCGGGTCTCGTCGAGATATTCGGCGATCGGTCCGGGGCCGGGCACGACGAGCCCGCTATCCTCGCGCAGCACCGGCGTCGTCCCGGCGGGATTGAGCTCGAGGAACTCGCGCCGCCGTTCCCAGACGCGCTCTTCGACCAACGTGGCGTCGAGGCCGAACTCGCCGAGTGCGAGCCGGATGAAGCGCGAATGCGGGCAAAGCGCATAATGGTGAAGCGTGGCCATCGATTGCTGGAACTGAGGACGGTTCGGGTGAGGTAGGCCGGCGCTGATGCAGCGCAATAGAGCGCCCCCGTATAGGCCTGCCGGCTAAGCCTAACAACCCGGGACGGGGTGAAGTGGCGGATTGCGCAGAAATCCTTCCCGGTCTGGTAACCAATTTGCAAAGACCCTGCGCCATAGCTTTAACGCGTTCGGCTCAGCTTTGTTGCGCCGCACCAGCAAGGCTCGGAAGGACCCTCCCATGCATGACCTTCTTGTCGCCGCCGTGCTCGGCGTGGTCGAGGGGCTGACCGAATTCCTGCCGGTGTCCTCGACCGGCCACCTGCTGCTGCTCGGGCATTTTCTAGGCTTTGAATCCAAGGGCAAATCCTTCGAGATCCTGGTCCAGCTCGGCGCGATCCTCGCGATCCTGCTGGTCTATTTCCGCCGCCTGCTCGATATCGCCCTGCGCTTGCGCACCGATCCGTCTGCGCGTCGCTTCGTCATCGGCGTGCTCATCGCCTTCCTGCCGGCTGCGGTGATCGGCGCGCTGGCGCACGGCTTCATCAAGGGCGTGCTGTTCAACCCCTTTCTGGTCTGCTGCACGCTGATCGCCGGCGGCCTCGTCCTCCTCGTCGTCGACGAGCTGGAGCTCGAGGTGAAACATCACGACGCCACCAATTTCCCGCTGCCGATGTATCTCAAGATCGGCTTCATCCAGTGTCTTGCGATGGTGCCCGGTGTCTCTCGCTCCGGATCGACCATCGTTGGCGCGATGCTGCTCGGCGCCGACAAGCGGGCTGCGGCCGAGTTCTCCTTCTTCCTGGCGATGCCGACGATGGCCGGCGCCTTCGCCTATGACCTGCTGAAGAATTACAAGGAGCTGACGACCAACGATCTCACATTGATCACGATCGGCTTCGTCACTGCCTTCATCTCGGCACTGATCGTCGTCCGCAGCTTCCTCGATTTCGTCTCGAAGCGCGGCTTCACGCCTTTCGCCTGGTGGCGGATCATCGTCGGCTCGGCCGGCCTCGCCGGGCTCTGGGTCTTCGGCTGAGCTCAGCCTGAAGCGGGCAAGGGCCCGCGCCAGGTTCCGAGCAGCATCTCCAGGAAGCGTTCCGCCGCTGGCGCCAGCTTGACCCCGCGGCGCCGGACCACGCCGATCGTGCGCGAGACTTCCGGGTCGCGGATCGGCCGCGTTACGATGATCGGGTGGTTCTCGCCCGGCGTCGCCAGCTTCGGCAGCACGGATATGCCGAGGCCCGCCTCGACCAGCCCGAGTGAGGTCGACAGATGCGTCACCTCGAACGACCAGTCGAGCCTGACGCCGACCTTGACCAGCGCGGCATCGAGGATGGCACGGTTGCCGCTGCTGCGGCTGACGGTGACCAGCGGATGGCCTTCGAGATCGGCCCAGCCCAGGGATGATTTCTGCGCCAGCGCATGGTCGTGCCGGCAGGCGAGCACGAAGGGATCGTCGATCAACGGCTCGAAACTGAGCTCGCCATCGGAGCCGCCAATCAGGTTGATGCCGAACTCGACCTCGCCGCGCGCCACCGCTTCCAGGCCGTCATTGGCCGAGAGGTCGAGGATTCGGAAGCGGATGTTCGGGTACTGCGCCTGGAAGCGCGCGATCACCGAGGGCAGGAAGTAGAAGGCGGCCGTGGGTACGCAGGCGAGCGCGATCAGTCCTGCGCGGCGGCTGCCGAGATCCCGCATCGCGAAGATCGAGCTGTCGAACTCGTCGAGCATGCGCCGGACCAGCGGCAGCATCTCGCGCCCGACCATAGTCAGCGCGACCCGCCGCGTCGTCCGCTCCAGCAGCGCCGCCCCGACCGCGCTTTCAAGGCGCTGGATGCGCCGGCTCAGCGCCGGCTGTGACATGTTGAGCGCCTCGGCGGCGCGGTGGAAGCCGCCGAGCTCGACGACCGAGATGAAGGCGCGCAGATCGAGGGCTTCAAAATTGATACTCATGACGTATCAATAGCGTCGATCTCTGCATTTCACAGCAGTTATCTGATTTGAGAAGAGAGGGCATCGCCAATCGCCGGGTGACGCCCTTGTCCGCTCCCTTCCAGCTCCCGCATCCTCAGGCCCTGCGCATCCCCTGCGTGCTGATGCGCGGCGGCACCTCGCGCGGCCCGTTTTTCCTGGAGCGCGATCTGCCGACCGATCCGGCGGCGCGCGATCGCGTCCTGCTCGCGGCGATGGGCTCGCCGCATATGCTGCAGCTCGACGGGCTCGGTGGCGGCAATTCGCTGACCAGCAAGGTCGCGATCGTCAGCCGTTCCAGTCGGCCGGATGCCGATGTCGACTATCTCTTCGCCCAGGTCGCGGTCGAGCGCGCTCATGTCGATCTCAGCCCGAACTGCGGCAACATGCTCTCCGCCGTCGGCCCCTTCGCGATCGAGGCCGGGCTGGTACCGGCGCTCGACGGCGAGACGATCGTGCGCATTCACAACCGCAACACCGGCGCGCTGATCGAGGCAGCCGTGCAGACGCCTGGCGGTGTCGTCGCCTATGATGGAGCGACCGCGATCGACGGCGTCGCCGGCACGGCCGCCCCGATCAAGCTCGGCTTCCTCGAAGCTGTCGGCTCGAAAACCGGCGCATTGCTGCCGACCGGCCGCGCTCGCGAGGAGATCGAGGGCGTCCCGGTGACGCTGGTCGACTATGCCACGCCGATGCTGCTGCTGCGGGCACGCGATCTCGGCCTTGCCGGCGATGAGACGCCAGCCGAGCTCGATGCGAATGCCGCCCTGCTGGCGCGCCTGGAGGGGCTGCGCCGCGAGGCCGGCCGCCGCATGGGTCTCGGGGATGTCGCCGGGCGCGTCATTCCCAAGGTCGGGGTGCTTTCGCCGGCGCGTCGCGGCGGCAGCCTGACCTCACGCTATTTCACGCCGGATCGCTGCCACCGCAGCCATGCCGTCACCGGAGCGCTCTGCGTCGCCGCGGCAAGCCGTATCGCCGGCAGCGTCGCCGCCGAGATGCTGTCCCCCGGGATCGGCTCGCTGATCGCGGTCGAGCATCCGAGCGGCGCCATCCAGGTCGACCTTGCGCTCGATGCCGCCGGTCAGGTGGCCCGCGCCAGCCTGGTCCGCACGGCGCGCCGCATCTTCGAAGGAAACGTCATCGTCCCCGCCAGTGCGATCCTCGCGCTTGCAGAGAGGGCGGAAACGGGAGGAGAACTGACCCATGACGATCACGCGCCGCCATCTCTGCAGCCTGATCACGGCCGCTCTGGCCAGCACCTGCCTGCCTGACTTCGCCCGCGCCCAGGCTGCCTTCCCGGACAAGCCGATGAAGCTCCTGGTGCCTTACGCCGCCGGCGGCGGCACGGACGCGATCGCGCGTCTCGTCGCGCAGGGCGTCGGCGAGCGGCTCGGCCAGTCGCTGGTGGTCGAGAACAACGGCTCGGCCGGTGGCAATCTCGCGACAGCACAGGCGGCTGCGGCTTCGCCGGACGGCTATACCGTGCTGATGGCCAATCAGGGCCCGATGGTGGTCAACCCGCATCTCTTCAAGAACGTCCGGGTCGATCCGCTGACTGCATTCGACCCGCTGACGCTGATCTCGGCGGCGCCGCTCGTCGTGGTCGTCGCGCCGAATTCGCCACACAAGACGCTGGCCGAGCTCGTCGGCCAGGGCCAGAAGAACCCCGGCAAGCTGACCTATGGCTCGGCCGGCAACGGCTCGGCCAGCCATCTGGCGACGATCCTGCTGGCGCAGACCGCGCAGTTCGAGGCGGTGCATGTGCCTTATCGCGGCGCCGGCCCGGCGCTGACCGATCTGCTCGCCGGCAACAGCGACTTCATGATCACCACCGTGCCGTCCGTGCTCGGCCTGATCGAAGGCGGCAAGGTCAGGGCGTTGGCGGTGACCGGCAAGGCGCGCGCCAAGCTCTTCCCCGAGGTTCCCTCGGTCGCCGAGAGCGGCTGGCCGGACTATGAGGCGACGGCCTGGTACGGCTTTGTCGTGCCCAAGGGCACGCCCAAGGACGTCGCGGCCAAGCTGCGCCAGGCGACGGTCGAGACCATCAACAGCCCGATCATCCGCGAGCGTCTGCAGAACGAGGGTGCCGAGCCGATCGGCAACAAGCCGGAGGAGTTCGCGGCGATGATGGAAGCGGAGTCGCGGCGCTGGGCCGGCATCATCAAGCAGGCCCGCCTCGCCATCAACTGAGGCTCAGGCGATCCGCTTGTCGGCGGAATCGCAGAGATCGGCGACGACGCAGCTCTCGCAGGCCGGCCGCAGAGCCTTGCAGGTGTAGCGTCCGTGCAGGATCAGCCAGTGATGCGCGTGCCGGCCGAACTCGGCCGGCACCGCCTTTTCCAGGCCGAGTTCGACCTGCAGCACATTCTTGCCGGGCGCGATGCGCAGGCGGTTCGCGACGCGGAAGACATGGGTGTCGACGGCGTGGGTGATCTCGCCAAAAGCGATGTTGAGCACCACGTTCGCGGTCTTGCGGCCGACGCCGGGCAGGCTCTCCAGCGCCTCGCGCGCGATCGGCACCTCGCTGCCGAACTCCAAGATCAGCTTTTCCGAGAGTGCGATGACGTTCTTCGCCTTGTTGCGGTAGAGCCCGATCGTCTTGATCAGCTCGCGCACCTGGTCTTCGCCGAGGGCTAGCATCTTTTCAGGCGTGTCAGCGAGCTCGAACAGCCGCTTCGTCGCCTTGTTGACGCCGGCATCGGTCGCCTGTGCCGAGAGCACCACGGCGACCAGCAACGTGAAGGCGTTGACGTAGTCGAGCTCGCCCTTCGGCTCGGGCCTTTGCTGCCGGAAGCGGCTGAAGATCTCGTAGACCTCGGCAGCGCTGCGCGGCTTCGGATTCGTGATCCGCTTCGGTGGAGGGCTGCGGCGTTTCGCACTGTTCGGCACGGGCATCGCGGCGTTATAGTTGGCACATGACCTTGGGCAAGCCCGAATCCGACCTTGCAGTCGAAGCGGCCGAAAAGCCGGTCTTCGACGCGACGATCACGCCGCATCGCTCGCTCGGCCAGAACGGATTCCGGACCGTGATGACGCTGGTCTGCCTGACCAGCGTCGCGGCCTCCATTCCTTTCATGGTGCTCGGTGCCTGGCCGGTCGCAGGCTTCTTCGGCCTCGACGTCCTCGCGCTGTTCATCGCCTTCAAGGTCAACTTCAATGCGGCCCGCGCCTTCGAGCGCATCGTCGTGACGCCGCTCGAGGTGCTGTTGCGCAAGGTCTCGCATCACGGCCGCGAGAGGATCTGGCGCTCCAATCCGGCCTGGACCAAGCTCGAGCGCGCGGACGACGAGGATTACGGCCTGCTCGAGCTTTCGCTGGTCGCGCGAGGGCAGCGCACCGTGGTCGCTTCCGCACTTTCGCCGCAGGAGCGCGAAGGCTTCGCACAGGCGCTCGGAGCGGCGCTCGCCAAGGCCAAGCGCGGCCCGGATTTCGAACCCGCCCGAGCATGACCGCAACGATCATCCCGCTGATCGCATGGGCGGCGATCATCGTCGTCGTCATCGCGGCGGTGCGGGCCAATCGCGCTCGGCGCGGCCCCCTGCGTGCTGAGAACGGTGGCGAGGAGGCTGTCCGTGCTTATGCACTGATCCTGCGCGACAAGCTCGATCGCGCCCTGTTCGGCCCGGTGCTGGCAGGGCAGGTCTGGGATCGCGTGATGGTTCGCCCAGTCGGCGAGGGGCTGATCCACGAATTCCACCGCGATTACTGCGGTCACGGCCTGATCCGCACGCGAGACGGCGTCAAGCTCTGCGACATCCTGGACGGTCATCATCCCGGCGAGGCCATCGCCGAGTGGCGTTCGCGCGAGGACTTCGTCGCCTTCTTCGCCGAGCAGTCGGACTATAGTTGCAGCGGCTGGGACGAGGCTTCGCCGGTTTTCTTCACCGACGACGAATGGCACCGCAACAACCAGCGCCTGACGCGGGAGAAGCTGCAGCGCTTCGCTTGAGGGGGGCCTCAGGTTGTCCGTTGCGCCAGCCAGACCGTATGGCCGCCGCAGTTCGGGTCCTCGACGATATGCTCGACGACGGCAAAACCGGTCGCGTCGAGCAGCGCGCGATACTCGGACGGATCGAGGCTGCCATGGTAGAGCGGTTCGCCCTCGAAGCTGCCGATCGCCTCGCCATGGCCGGGCCCGCTGGTGAAGAGCAGCGCAGCTCCATCCGCCGCATGCGCACGGAAGAGCGGGAACATTCGCCGTTGATCGTCGGGCTTCAGATGGAAGAAGCTGTCCCAGGCGATGAGCCCGTCGAAGCGCCGGCCAAGTGCGAGCTCGCGCATATCGCCGACCTGCCAGTCCTGCTGCGGGAAGCGTTTCCGGCAGAGCGCGATCAGCGGCGCCGCCGAATCGATGCCGGTGACCGCACAGCCCCGTTCGATCAGATGCCTGGCGATCGGCTCGCCCATGCCGCAGCCGATGTCGAGGACCGAAGGAGTCGCCGGCAGCCGTGACAGGAAGCGGTCGAGCCAGTGCGCCTCCATCAGCTTCCGGCCGCGTTGCTGGTCATAGGCAGCGGCGTGGCGCAGGTAGAGCGAGACGACGGCGTCGGCGGAATCGGTCATCTTTGGATGTCTACGCGGCCTTTGAGGCGAAGACGAGCTTGTCAGCTTTCGGGTGGGAGACGCATGCTGACAGCATTAGCGTCGCGAGCATGAGATTTGAGATCGCGAGGACAGAAAGATGAACGCCCATTCCAGTCTCAGGACGGCGATGAAACCGATAGTCGTCTCCAATGCCGTGCTCGCCCGCGCCACCGAAGCCATCCCCTCGGAAGCCGATTTTCCGGCGGTTGTGCCCGGCTCGGATTACGACACCGTGCGCCGCATCCTGGCCTACATCACCAATAACTGGCGCCAGCAGCCGACGATCGAGGCGATCGCCGACGCGGCCGGTGCGACCCCGACCGACGTGCATCACCTGTTCCGGCGCTGGTGCGGGCTGACGCCGAAGGCGTTCCTGCAGGCGATCACGCTCGACAACGCCAAGGGTCTGCTGGCCGCCTCCGCCAGCATCCTCGACACCAGCTTCGAGGTCGGACTCTCCGGTCCCGGCCGCCTGCACGACCTCTTCGTCACCCATGAGGCGATGTCGCCGGGCGAGTGGAAGACCGGCGGCGAGGGATTGCGCATGTCCTATGGCTTCCACCAGTCGCCCTTCGGCGAAGCGCTGGTCGTGGTGACCGAGCGCGGGCTCGCCGGTCTCGGCTGGGTCTCGAACAGCCTCGACGGCGGCAAGGTGATCGGCGGCCGGGCTGAGGCGCTGGCCGACATGATGCGGCGCTGGCCGCATGCGGACTACCACTTCGATCCGCAGAGCACGGCGCCCTATGCGACGCGCATCTTCGAGCCGGGCAGCTGGTCGCCGCAGACGCCGCTGCGCGTCGTGCTGATCGGCACCGATTTCGAGGTCCGTGTCTGGGAGACGCTGCTGCGCATCCCGGTCGGCTGCGCCACCACCTATGGCGACGTCGCCGGCCATATCGGCAAGCCTTCGGCGGCTCGCGCGGTCGGTGCGGCGGTGGGCAAGAACCCGATCTCCTTCGTCGTCCCCTGCCACCGCGTCATCGGCAAGTCCGGCGCGCTCACCGGCTACCATTGGGGGCTGACGCGCAAGCGCGCCATCCTCGGCTGGGAAGCCGGGCAGGTCGCAGGCGGCGAGGCCGCCTGAGTCCAGAACTTACTGGATGGTCGGAGCAGGCGCTGCCGCAGGCGGGGGCGTCCGCCTTGCCGTGGCCGGGCGCGGCTTCGACGTCTCGGGCTTCGGCTCGGGCAGGCCGAGGCGGGCGCGGATCGAGGCGGCGCGTGCCTCGGTGATGCGGGCGCCGCAGAAGCCGTGCGAGCCCTCGCGCTGGAAGTCGCGGCAGATCTGCTCGCGCTCCGACGAGAAGCCTGCCTGCTCGCGGGCGATCGTGCGCTGCTCGGTCAGGTTGGCCTTGGCCGAGAGCGCTCGGTAGCCTTCCCGTACCGCGGTCTCCGCCTTGCTGCGCTCTGCTTCGGTCTCCTTGGCGCGGGCCGGCAGGGTGCGCACGTCCGGCCCCCAGACGCCGCGCGGATCGATGCGGCAGGCGGCGGCCTCGATCACGCAGGGCTGCTCCGGCTCGATCACGAGGAAGGCGCCTTCGAGCACGTCGAAGACGATCGGACAGGCCGCGGCTTCCAGCTTGTAGCGCGGCAACCCGGCCGGCTTGCCGAGCGAGGTCACCGGCACGGGCGTATCGCCGAAGGAGATGGCGCAGGGTTCGACGAGGTTACTGGACTGGAATCCTTCGGCGCGCAGCTTCAGGCCGTAGCCGCTGCCGGTCTTCTCCAGCGTTGCTTCGCCGAAGCCGCCATTGCGTCGCAAGCTCTTGCCGAGAAGCGAGTCTTCTCCGGGGATCTTGATGGCCGGCATGGTGCGCGGGCGCGGCGCCGACGACTGGCCGCCGACGGAGGCCGGCGCCGATTGCTGGGCGCCGGGCTGGTTGAAGGGCTGCGCACCGGGAAGCTGCATCGGCTGAGCCAGGGCTGCGCCTGCAAGGCCGAGCCAGGCCAGTGCTGCACCGGCAGCGAGGCGATGGGCAGTCGGGCGGCGGAGCGTCGTCACGGCTGTTTCCTGGTGGCGAAGGTCCATTCTGAATGGAATGGCTACGCCTGTTGCGCAAGAGCATGCGCGCAACACTTACCCGGAATGGTCAGCCCTGCGAATTCTGTGAGGGATACTGCACAAAGCCGATTCTTAATCCGGCTCCGCGCCTTGCAAGCAGGCCGTCACCCTCCCTATATACGCCGCGAAGCGGTGGTTTTTAGGGGCCATCGGGGCCGGATTGCGCCAGGCGCCAGCACTCACATGCGAACGCTGCAACGCAGGGCCGGTCGATCTTTGTTGTAACCGGCGGGTGAGGCCGGGCCGGGGCTTGAAGTCCCGTTCCGTCGCTTCAGCCGCCAGACGTGGGTATCCCGGGTTCGTTCGCCGCGGAAGGTGGGGGCGATCCGGGGCCATGGGCCGGGGAGCGGCGTCTTACGCGCGCTCTTCCGGCGATCTGCTAAATCGAAAGGGATCCCATCCATGGGTAAAGTCATCGGTATCGACCTCGGAACCACCAACTCCTGCGTTGCAGTGATGGAAGGGTCGACGCCCAAGGTCATCGAGAATTCCGAGGGCGCCCGCACCACGCCTTCGATCGTCGCCATCACGGATGACGGCGAGCGTCTGGTCGGCCAGCCGGCCAAGCGCCAGGCGGTCACCAATCCGGAGCGGACCTTCTTCGCCATCAAGCGCCTGATCGGGCGCACTTTCGACGATCCGATGACCAAGAAGGACATCGATCTCGTTCCCTACAAGATCAAGAAGGCCCCGTCGGGTGACGCCTGGGTCGAGGCCGACGGCAAGGATTACTCGCCCTCGCAGATCTCCGCCTTCACGCTGACCAAGATGAAGGAGACCGCGGAGGCCTATCTCGGCCAGCCGGTGACGCAGGCCGTCATCACCGTTCCCGCCTATTTCAACGACGCCCAGCGTCAGGCCACCAAGGATGCCGGCCGTATCGCCGGCCTCGAGGTGCTGCGCATCATCAACGAGCCGACTGCGGCCGCGCTCGCCTATGGCCTCGACAAGAAGTCGGCCGGCACCATCGCGGTCTATGACCTCGGCGGCGGCACGTTCGACGTCTCGGTCCTCGAGATCGGCGACGGCGTGTTCGAGGTGAAGTCGACCAATGGCGACACCTTCCTCGGCGGCGAGGACTTCGACATGCGCCTGGTCGAATACCTGGCGGACGAGTTCAAGCGCGAGCAGGGCATTGACCTGAAGAAGGACAAGCTCGCCCTGCAGCGCCTGAAGGAGGCGGCGGAAAAGGCGAAGATCGAGCTCTCCACGACCGCGCAGACCGAGATCAACCTGCCCTACATCACGGCGGATGCCTCGGGTCCGAAGCACCTCGCCATCAAGCTCTCGCGCGCCAAGTTCGAGAGCCTGGTCGACGATCTGATCCAGCGCACCATCGAGCCCTGCCGCAAGGCGCTCAAGGATGCCGGCCTGTCCGCGGGCCAGATCGACGAGGTCGTCCTGGTCGGCGGCATGACCCGCATGCCGAAGGTCCAGGAGGTCGTGAAGCAGTTCTTCGGCAAGGAGCCGCACAAGGGCGTCAACCCCGACGAGGTCGTCGCCATCGGCGCCGCGATCCAGGCCGGCGTCCTGCAGGGCGACGTCAAGGACGTCCTGCTGCTTGACGTGACCCCGCTCTCGCTCGGCATCGAGACACTGGGCGGCGTGTTCACGCGCCTGATCGACCGCAACACCACGATCCCGACCAAGAAGAGCCAGGTCTTCTCCACCGCCGAGGACAACCAGGGCGCGGTGACGATCCGGGTCTTCCAGGGCGAGCGCGAGATGGCGGCCGACAACAAGATGCTCGGCCAGTTCGACCTGATGGGCATCCCGCCGGCCCCGCGCGGCATGCCGCAGATCGAGGTGACCTTCGACATCGACGCCAATGGCATCGTCTCGGTGACGGCGAAGGACAAGGCCACCAACAAGGAGCAGCAGATCCGCATCCAGGCGTCCGGCGGCCTCTCCGAGGCCGAGATCCAGAAGATGGTCAAGGATGCCGAGGCCAACGCCGCCGATGACAAGAAGCGTCGCGAGGTGGTCGAAGCCAAGAACCAGGGCGAGAGCCTCGTGCACTCGACCGAGAAGTCGCTGAAGGACTATGGCGACAAGGTTTCGGCGGCCGACAAGGGCGCGATCGAGACGGCGCTCGAAGCCCTCAGGACTGCGCTGACCGGTGAGGATGTCGAGGCGATCCAGGCCCGCACCAACGAGCTGATGCAGGCGTCGATGAAGCTCGGCGAGGCGATGTATGCCGCCAGCCAGGCCGAAGCGAACGCTCCCGAGGGCGCCGCTGCCGAGGAGCCGAAGAAGGACGACGTCATCGACGCCGACTTCAAGGACGTCAGCGACGACAAGGGCGACAAGAAGAAGAGCGCCTGATCGCGCTACTTGGTCATCCATCGACCGTGACGGGATGGCCGGGCTTGACCCGGCCATTCCGTTGAGGCGATGGCGTCGGCAGGACATGACTCGCCGGCCTGCGCAAGGAGCGCGGGGCGGCGCAGGGGCAGCTGGTTGAATGTCGAAGCGCGACTATTACGAAATCCTCGGGGTCTCCCGGACCGTGACGGAGGTCGAGCTCAAGAGCTCCTTCCGCAAGCTCGCCATGCAGCATCACCCGGACAAGAACCCGGGCGACAAGCAGGCCGAGTTGAAGTTCAAGGAGATCAACGAGGCCTATCAGATCCTCTCCGACGGCCAGAAGCGCGCCGCCTATGACCGCTATGGCCATCAGGCCTTCGAGAACGGCGGCGGCGGCGGTGGCGGCCCTGCCGACATGTCGGACTTTATGTCCGATATCTTCGAATCTTTCTTCGGCGAGGGCCGCGGCCGCGGCGGCCCGCGCGGCGCCAATTCCCGCGAACGCGGCGCCGACCTGCGCTATAATCTCGAGATCGGCCTCGAAGAGGCCTATTCCGGCAAGAACGAGACCATCCGCGTCCCGACTTCGGTGACCTGCGAGGTCTGCTCCGGCACCGGCGCCAAGGCCGGCTCGAAGTCGCGCCAGTGCCCGACCTGCGGCGGCCATGGCCGCGTCCGCGCCAGCCAGGGCTTCTTCTCGGTCGAGCGGACATGCCCGACCTGCAACGGCCGCGGCGAGATCATCGACGATCCCTGCACCGGCTGCCAGGGCGCCGGCCGCGTCACCCGCGAACGCACGCTCTCGGTCAACATCCCGGCCGGTGTCGAGGACGGTACCCGCATCCGCCTTGCGGGCGAGGGTGAGGCTGGCTTGCGCGGCGGACCGGCTGGTGATCTCTACATCTTCCTATCGATCAAGCCGCACGCCATCTTCCAGCGCGACGGCGCCGACCTGTTCTGCCGGGTGCCGATCGGCCTGACTTCGGCCGCGCTCGGCGGCGAGATCGAGGTGCCGACGCTGAATGGTGAAAAGGCCCGGGTGAAAATCCCCGAGGGGACTCAGACCGGCAAGCAGTTCCGGCTCAAGGCCAAGGGCATGAGCGTTCTGCGCTCGCGCGAGATGGGCGATCTCTACATCCAGGTTCTCGTCGAGACGCCGCAGAAGCTCACTGCCCGCCAGCGCGAATTGCTGATGGAGTTCGAGCGCGAGAGCTCGGGCGCAACCCATCCCGAGACAGCCGGCTTCTTCGGCCGGGTCAAGGATTTCCTCGGCGGCCTCGGCGGCTCTGCCTGAGACGAAAAAACGGGCGCCTTGCGGCGCCCGTTCTTCTGTGGTCGGAGCCGGCCTGATGGTCAGGCCTTGTCGATCACCTTCTTGACGGCGTCCTTGGTCTTGCCGACCGCCTGCTGGGCTTCGCCCTTGCGCTCCTGCGCGATACCCTCGGCCTGAAGCTCGGGCTTGTTCAGCGCCTTGCCGGCCGCCTGCTTGATGTTGCCGGCGGCCTCGTTGGCCATGCCCTTGATCTTGTCGGCGGTGCTGCCCATGGACGTGTTCCTTTCCGAATGAGTCGAGCCCGGCGCCTCGGCGCCGGTTCGGATGGGAGAACGTCACGGCCGGGCTTTGGTTCCCGCGCTCAAGCGGACGTGATGGTCTCTGCGATCGCCCGCAGCGCCCCGCCCGTTGCCTCGTCGGCCGGGAAGAAGGTCTCCAGCGCCAGCTCCGACAAGGTCACGTCGGCCGGCGTGCCGAACACCGTCGTGGTCGAGATCAGCGACAGCTCGGTCTCGCCGAGCCGCAGGTGCAGCGGCAGCACAATCTGCGGCTCGGCCTCGTCCTGCGCCTTGCCTTTGATGACTGGCACGGCCGGGACGGGATAGCTCAGCAATTCGGTCAGGAGTTCGGCCAGCAGCGGGTCGGCCGTGGCGCGGATCTGTTGGCGCAGCCTTGCGATCAGATGGCCGCGCCATTCCGTCAGGTTGACGATCGCCGGGGCGAGCCCGCGCGGATGCAGGCTGAGCCGCAGCACGTTGACCGGCGGGCGCAGCAGGTCGGCGTCTTCGACGACCGCGAGCATCGGCGCGATCATCTTGTTCGCCGCGAGCAGGGTCCAGTGCCGGTCGATGGCCACGGCCGGGTAGGGCTCGTGCCCCTTGAGCAGCAGGTCGATCGCGCTGCGCGCCGCCTGCAGGCTCGGATCCTCCAGCGAGCGTTCGAGATAGACCGGTGCATAGCCGGCCGAGAGCAGGAGCGCGTTGCGCTCGCGCAGCGGCACGCCGAGATGCTCGGCGAGCAGCAGGACCATGTCTCGGCTCGGGACCGAGCGGCCGCTCTCGACGAAGCTGAGATGCTTCTGCGAGATCTCGGCTTCGAGCGCGAGGTCGAGCTGGCTGAGACGGCGCAGCTGGCGCCAGTCGCGGATGAGATGCCCGATCGTGGGCTGCTGGTGCTTGTTCATGGTGGGCAAGGTAGCCGTAGCGGCGCCGCCATCCAATTACCTCTGGCTTAATCGACCGGCCGCCGGGCTTTCGTCAGCATGGCCTCCATCAGCAACCGCCCCGGATGAGACGGGGCCTGAACCGGAGAACGACCATGGCCTTCATCCAGTCCTCGCGTTTCCTGCGCAACGCCCTTGCCCTCGATGCCGCCGCCTGCGCCGCGACCGGCCTGCTGCTCAGCGTCGGCGCCGGTTCGCTCTCCGGCCTCCTCGGCTTTCCGGCGGAGTTTCTTCGCGGCGCCGGCCTGGTGTTGCTGCCTTGTGCTGCCCTGCTTGCGTTCTTCGCCAGCCGGCTTCGCCTGCCGCGCCTCGCAGTCTATGCCGTGATCGGCATCAACGTGCTCTGGATCGCCGACAGCGTGCTGATCCTCGTCGCCGGCTGGTTCGCGCCGACCACGCTCGGCATCGCCTTCGTCCTGGCCCAGGCCGCGGCGGTCGCGGTCGTCACCGAGCTCGAGGTGATCGGCCTGAAGAAGTCGGTCACGGAAACCGTTGGAACCGAAGCCGCTTTGCACTGACCAAACGGCCCGTTAGCCGAAGCCGCCGTGGCTCGCGCCGCGGCGGCCGTTGCTTGCGACGCCTTGTCACGAAACCGTCGTCTGTGCTCACTAGCCGGAAGGCCTGCCTCCCCACCCTGCGGAACAGGACCGTCCCAATGCGCAAACCCCTTGTCCTTGCGGCCCTCGCGACGCTCCTCTCTGGCGCAACGGCACTTGCCGAGCCGACCTTCAACCGTATCGCCACCTTCCAGGTGCCGCTGAACCTCCCGGCCGATCGCGACGCGAAGAAGAAGACGGTTGCGGAGATCATTTCGGCCAACGAGGCCGGCACCCTGCTCGCCTATACCGACGCCGAGCAGAAGGCGGTCGGTCTGATCGACATCACCACGGCCGATGCGCCCAAGCCCGCCGGCTTCATCCCGGTCGGCGGCGAGCCGACCTCGGTCGTCATCCTCGGCGAGCGCGCCTTCGCCGTCGTCGTCAGCTCCGGCGACAACTTCAAGGAGCCGGCCGGCCATCTCGCCACCATCGACCTGAGAACGAAGCAGGTCACAGCCAAATGCGAGCTAGGCGGCCAGCCCGATTCGATCGCCCTGACCAAGGACAAGGGCAAGCTCGCCATCGTCATCGAGAACGAGCGCGACGAGAAGCTGAACAAGGGCGACCTGCCGCAGCTTCCCGCCGGCAATCTCACTTTGATCGGCATCACGGGCGGCGAGGCCGATTGCGCCTCCAGGCAGATCGTCGACCTCACCGGCATCGCCGCGGTCGAGCCGACCGATCCTGAGCCGGAATTCGTCGACGTCAACCAGGACGGCCTTGCCGTGGTGACGCTGCAGGAGAACAACCACATCGCCGTGGTCGACACCAGGATCGGGAAGCTCGTTACGCATTTCCCGGCCGGCACCGTCGATCTCAAGAACATCGACAAGACCCGAGACGGTGAGATCAAGCCGGTCGAAGAGCTGAAGGGCTTGCGCCGCGAGCCCGATGCGGTGCGCTGGCTCGACACCGACCGCTTCGTCACCGCCAATGAGGGCGACTGGAAAGGCGGCTCGCGCGGCTTCACGATTTTTCGCAAGGACGGCACGGTCGAGTTCGATGCCGGCAACATGGTCGACCACATCGCCATCCGCCTCGGCCATTATCCGGAGCGCCGCTCAGCCGCTAAGGGCAGCGAGCCGGAGGGTATCGAGGTCGGCACCTATGATGGCGAGCGCCTGTTCTTCGTCGGGCTGGAACGCGCCTCACTCGTGCTCGTCTTCAAGGACGAGGGGCCGGGCAAGGCTCCGCGCTATCTGCAGGCCCTGCCGGGCGGCATCGCGCCGGAAGGGCTGCTGGCGATCCCGCAGCGCAATCTCTTCGTTGCCGCCTCCGAGGCCGATCTCGGCGAGAAGGACGGGCCGCGTTCGGCCGTGACAATCTATCAGCGCAGCGAGGCGCCAACCGCCTACCCGACGATCGTCTCGGCCGATGTCGATGGCGTGCCACGCGGCTGGGGCGCGCTCTCGGGCCTCGCCGCCCATCCCGAGCTGCCGGGCCGTCTCTTCAGCGTCGCCGACAACGCCTATACGCCCTCGCGCATCCTCGACATCGACGCGACGAAGAAACCGGCGACGATCACCGGCGCCGTCACCGTGACGAAGGACGGCAAGCCGGCCTCCTATGATCTCGAGGGGATCGCGACGCGCGCCGGCGGCGGCTTCTGGCTGGTCTCGGAAGGCGCGCCGGAGCGCAAGGAGAAGCCAACCCAGAACCTGCTGCTGCGCGCTTCGGCCAGGGGCGAGATCGAGGAGGAGATCGCCCTGCCGGAGGACTTTGCCGCCAAGGCGGTCAACCAGGGCTATGAGGGCGTCGCCGTCAGCGGCGCGGGCCAGGACGAAACGGTCTGGATCGCGGTCCAGCGCGAGTGGAAGGACGACCCCAAGGGCAAGGTCAAGATTCTGACCTACAAGCCCTTCAGCAAGAGCTGGGGTATTCTCTACTACCCGCTGACCGCTCCGGCCGCCGGCGCCTGGATGGGCCTCTCCGAACTGACCTATCTCGGCGACGAGACCTTCGCGGTGATCGAGCGCGACAACCAGTTCGGCGCCAAGGCCGTGAAGACGCTGGCGACCTTCTCGGTCAAGGGGCTGAAGCCGGCGCCGTTCGGCTCCTCCGACATCCCGACGGTCGGGAAGACGCTGCTGCGCGACCTGACGCCGGACCTGATGAAGCTCGGCGGCTATGGGCTCGACAAGGTCGAGGGCATGGCGGTCGACAAGGCTGGCGATCTCTTCGTCGTCACCGACAATGACGGCGTCGACGATTCCTCCGGCGAGACCCAGTTCTTCGCCTTCGGCAGGCTCGCGAAGTAAGACGCTACGAGAGGAGGCCGGCGAGTTCTTCTTGCCGGCCGGCCGAAATCTTCGGGGTATTTCTGCTCCGCAGTGTAATTCCGCCGCTCCAGCCTTGCTGTCGCTGCCGCTGCGTGCCCTACTTCTGCGAAAGGGGGGCAGCGAATGACCCAGGGGGTTCTGTCACAGAGCAGCGCGCCCTCGCATGGCGAGCAGCATGGCTCCGTTCCTGCCCTCACGCTCGGCGCCCTCGGAGTCGTCTACGGCGACATCGGCACCAGCCCGCTCTATGCGCTGAAGGAGGCCGCCCGCGCCGCGAGCGCCGGCGGGACCTTGCAGCCGGGAGCGGTCGTCGGCTGTGTCTCGATGATCCTGTGGGCGTTGATCCTGATCATCTCGCTCAAATACTCGCTGCTGATCATGCGTGCCGACAATCGCGGCGAAGGCGGCATCATGGCGATGCTGGCGCTGCTCAAGGCACGTCACGCCAAGCCGGGCACGGCCCGGGCCTATGTGCTGGTAGTCGGCCTCGTCGGCGCCGCACTGCTCTATGGCGATGGGGCGATCACGCCGGCGATCTCGGTGCTCAGCGCGATCGAGGGCCTGAAGGTCGATGCGCCGTTTCTGGCGCCGGCGATCGTGCCGCTGACCGCGGCGATCCTGATCGGCGTGTTCCTGGTGCAAAGCAAGGGCACGGGCTTCATCGGCAAGCTGTTCGGGCCGATCATGCTGCTCTGGTTCATCGCCCTCGCGCTGCTCGGCATTCGGGGCATCCTGATGGCGCCGGGGATCCTCTCCGCCATCAACCCGTTCAACGCGCTCTACTTCATCACCCACACCGCGCCGCTCGTCGGCTTCGCCGTTCTCGGCGCAACTTTCCTGGCCGTGACCGGCGGTGAGGCGATGTATGCGGACATGGGCCATTTCGGCCCGCTGCCGATCCGCATCGCCTGGCTGACGGTGGTGCTCCCGGCGCTGATGCTCAACTATTTCGGCCAGGGCGGGCTGCTGCTGAGCCATCCCGAGGCGCTCGAAAACCCGTTCTACCAGCTCGCCCCGGACTGGGCGCATTATCCGATGGTGGTCTTCGCCACGGCCGCTGCCGTCATCGCCTCGCAGGCGGTTATCACCGGCGCCTTCTCGCTGACCCGCCAGGCCGTGCAGCTCGGCCTCTTCCCGGCGATCCGCATCAAGCACACGGCGGATGACCAGAAGGGGCAGATCTACATCCCGATCGTCAACTGGCTGATCTGCCTGGCGACCCTGACCTCGGTCTTCATGTTCCGCTCATCCGATGCGCTGGCCGGCGCCTACGGCATCGCCGTTTCCCTGCTGATGGCGATCACCACCGGGCTCGCGGCATTGATCGCGCTGAAATGGGGCTACAACCCGATCCTCGTCGTGGCGGTCAACGGCTTCTTCCTGCTGATCGATCTCGCTTTCTTCTCGGCGAACCTGCCGAAGCTGCACGAGGGCGGCTGGTACCCGCTGCTGCTGGCCATGGTGCTGACGATGATCATGCTTACCTGGAGACGCGGCCTTGTCCTGGTGGAGGCGGCGCGCGCCCGCCAGCGCGAGCCGGAGAAGGCGTTCCTGGACATGTTGGCGACGAACCCGCCGCTGCGCCTGCCCGGGACGGCCGCGTTCCTGGCCTCGGCCGCGCGGGGGCTGCCGCTCTCGCTCACGCATTTCGTCCGCCACAACCATGCCCTGCACGAGCGCATCCTGCTGGTGACGGGTAAGCTGCAGGAAATTCCGCGCGTCTCCGACGAGAACCGGATCGAGCTGATCGAGCTCGCACCCAGCGTCACCCGTGTGATCCTGCATTTCGGCTTCATGGAAACGCCCCACATCCCGAGCGGATTGCGCTGCGGTGTCGAGCGCGGCCTGCTGCGGGGTGTCGATCTCGCTGAGATGTCGTATTACATCGGCCGCGAGACGGTCATTCCGCGCGAGGAAATCGCGGGCATGGCGATGTGGCGCGAGGCGCTCTTCGCCTTCATGCAGCGCAACGCCGAGCGTTCCGCCGCGCATTTCCATATCCCGGCCAAGCAGGTGGTCGAGGTCGGGGTCGAGATCGAGATCTGATCTTCGCGATCAGGTTACCGCGTCATTCCAAGGCAGGTCTCAGGGCTGAGCCTGGAATCTCTGATCACCGCCGTGGAAGGGCCATCTCGTCATCGCGAGCGTAGCGAAGCGATCCAGAGGGCGTAGAGTACTGCCGCCCTGGATTGCTTCCTCGCTACGCTCCTCGCAATGACGGCGAGGTGTCGAAGAGCCGGTCTCTCAGAGCCCCAGCTTGCGCTTGCGCTGGCCGAGCGTGCGCAGGCGAAGCGCGTTGAGCTTGATGAAGCCGGCCGCGTCGCGGTGGTCGTAGGCGACGGCGCCCTCTTCGAAGGTGACGAGGTCCTGATCGTACAGCGAATACGGGCTGGAGCGGCCGATGACGTGGACGCCGCCCTTGTAGAGCTTGAGCCGCACCTGGCCGGCGACGAACTCCTGGCTCTTGTCGATCAGCGCCTGCAGCATCTCGCGCTCCGGCGAGAACCAGAAGCCGTTATAGATCAGCTCGGCATATTGCGGCATGAGCTGGTCCTTCAGATGCGCGGCGCCGCGATCGAGCGTGATCGACTCGATGGCGCGATGCGCGACGGCCAGGATCGTGCCGCCGGGTGTCTCGTACATGCCGCGGCTCTTCATGCCGACGAAGCGGTTCTCGACCAGGTCGAGCCGGCCGATGCCGTTGTCGCGGCCGAGTTCGTTGAGCTTGGCCAGCAGCTTGGCCGGCGAGAGCTGGACGCCGTCGATCGCCACCGCATCGCCCTTGGCGAAGTCGATGCTGATGATCGTCGGCTTGTCCGGCGCCTCCTCGGGCGAGATCGTGCGCGAATAGACATAGTCCGGCACTTCCTGCGCCGGGTCCTCCAGCACCTTCCCCTCGGAAGAGGCATGCAGCAGGTTGGCGTCGACCGAGAACGGCGCTTCGCCGCGCTTGTCCTTGGCGATCGGGATCTGGTGCTGCTCGGCGAAGGCGATCAGCTGCTCGCGCGAGCGCAGATCCCATTCGCGCCAGGGCGCGATCACCTGGACGTCGGGCTTCAGCGCATAGGCGGTCAGCTCGAAACGGACCTGGTCGTTGCCCTTGCCGGTGGCGCCATGGGAAATCGCGTCGGCGCCGACGCGGTCGGCGATCTCGATGAGCTTCTTGCCGATCAGCGGGCGGGCGATCGAGGTTCCCAGAAGATAGACGCCCTCATAGGCGGCATTGGCCCGGAACATCGGGAAGACATAGTCGCGGACGAACTCTTCCCGCAGGTCCTCGATATGGATGTTCTCGGGCTTGATGCCGAGCAACAGCGCCTTCTGGCGGGCCGGTTCCAGCTCTTCGCCCTGGCCGAGATCGGCGGTGAAGGTCACGACCTCGCAATTATAGGTGGTCTGCAGCCATTTCAGGATGATCGAGGTGTCGAGCCCGCCGGAGTAGGCGAGCACGACCTTGTTCACGCGCTTGTCGGCCATGGACTGGTCTTCCTGCAGTGGCGGCACGGGGGCTTGTGCCTGGAGTAGAGAATGCGACCCGGCCGGCCGCATTTCGGACGTAACCGGGCACTATCGCAGGGTTCGGGGCGACGCAATCGGAACCTTCTGATCGATCTGGCGTCATCTGCTGATGGGTTGCCGCCCGCAATGCGGGCGGAGCGCTGCGTTGCTGGTTGGGGGTCAGATGCCGAATCGTCCTGTTCTGGATTTCTGGTACGAGTTCGCGTCGACTTATTCCTGCCTGAGCGCCCTGCGGATCGAGGAACTGGCGGAGGCAGCCGGAGTGGCGGTGCGCTGGCGCCCATTCCTGCTCGGCCCGATCTTCGCTGCCCAGGGCTGGACCAGCTCCCCGTTCAATCTCTATCCGAACAAGGGTCGCTACATGTGGCGCGACGTGGCGCGCCGTGCCGGCCGCAACGGCCTCGCTATCGTCCGTCCCGAGGTCTTCCCGCAGAACTCTCTCGTTGCCGCGCGGCTGGCGCTGGCCGGGCGCGAGGCCGGTTGGCTGCCGGCCTTCTCCACAGCGCTGTTCCGTGCCCAGTTCTGCGAAGGGCGCAATATCGCCGAGGAAGCGGTTTTGAACGCAGCGCTGCGCGAAGCCGGGGCCGATCCCGCCTCGGCCTTTCCCGCCTCGCGCAGCGAGGAGGTCAAGGGCCGGCTCAAGGCCGAGACCGAGCTCGCCAAATCGCTCGGGATCTTCGGCGCACCGACCTTCGTCACCGGCGATGGTGAACTGTTCTGGGGCGACGACCGGCTCGAGGAAGCGCTGAGCTGGGCGAAGGACGGGCGCTAACCGCCTGCAGGTGGTGGCGCCGGGCGCGACCACGGTCCGTGCGTCGCAGAGGTCTGGGCGATCTCGGGCAAAGGCTGCCTTTCGCTGATCTTCGGCGGGCCGGGCGGCGCTTCCGGCGGCAGGCGCCCGCCGGCTGTCTGTACGAGCGCCTGCACCCGTTTGGTGACGGACGGATGGGTCGAGAACAGGTCGGCGAAATCGTCGGGATCGTTCTCGAAGCACATGTCCATCACGCCCGACGGAACATTGTCGATGTCGGCGCGCCCGGAGATCTTCAGCAGCGCCGAGATCATCGCGTCTGGGTTCTTGGTCAGCTCCACCGCCCCGGCATCGGCGAGGTATTCGCGGGCCCGCGACAACGACAGCCGGATCAGCACGGCGAGCAGCCAGGCGACGGCGATCACCGCAAAGCCGAGGATGATCGCAAAGCCGCTGCCCTTCTTGTCGCCGTCCGAGGAGATGCGGACCCGCCCGAGATTGCGGAACACGACTTCGCCGACGAAGGAGATGATGCCGGCGATCACCACGGCGATCACCATCAGCCGGACGTCGCCATTGCGGATATGGGTCAGCTCATGGGCGATCACCGCTTCGATCTCGGCATCGTTGAGCTGCTCGATCAGCCCGGTGGTCAGCGTCACCGTGAACTGCTTGTCGTTGACGCCGCTGGCGAAGGCGTTGAGCGCGTCGCTCTGGATGATGGCGAGCTTCGGCGTCACCATGCCGCGCGAGATGCAGAGGTTCTCGAGCATCCGGTAGAGCTTGGGCTGGGCCTCCCGCGTCACGCCTTCGGCGCCCGAGACCGCCTCGATCAGTCTGACATTGATCCTGAAGCCGATGAACACCCAGGCGCCGGTCGCAAGCGTGATGAAGGGCAGCCAGGACCAGAAGCGCTGGTTGACGAAGCTCAGCACCGTGCGCCCGCGCGGCACGCCGGCATAGCCGTAGCCGACCAGCATGATGCCCCAGACCGTCAGGTAAACCATCAGGAAGAGCCCGATGATCAGGGCGATCGACCGGGTCCGGTTGTTGCGCTGATGGGTGTAGAGCCCGAAGGCTTCCCCCGGCATCGCCGCAGCTCCGCTGTGAGGCCTGTCGAAGCGCTCAGAACTTCACGGTCGGCGCGACTTCGATCTGCTTGCGCGTCTCTTCGCCGACATCGAAGAATTCGCGTGGGCTGAAGCCCATCTGCGGTGCGAAGAACACGGCCGGGAAGGCCTGGATCGCCGCGTTGAACTCGCTGACCGCATTGTTGAAGAAGCGCCTGGCAGCCGCCAGCTTGTCCTCGACATTGCCGAGGTCCTGCTGCAGCTGCTGGAAGTTCGCGCTCGCCTTCAGGTCGGGATAGGCCTCGCCCAGCGCCAGCAGGCGGCCGACGGCGCCGGTGAGCTGCTGCTCCGCCACGGCCTGATCGTGCGGGCCGGTCGCGGCCTGCGCCTGGTTGCGCGCCTTGATCACCGCGTCGAACGTCTCCTTCTCGTGAGTGGCATAGCCCTTCACGGTCTCGACCAGGTTCGGGATCAGGTCGTGGCGCTGCTTCAGTTGCACATCAATGTCGGCGAAGGCCTGGTTGACGCGCTGGCGCATCGCGACGAGGCCGTTATAGGTCATGATCAGCCAGACCACGACGACGACGATCAGTCCAAGGACGACCCAACCCATGGTGTTCTCCTTCGGCACAGGCGATCTTGCGGCACAGGCGATCTCGCCGGCAACCTTGCATGAAGGACGACGCTAGGGAAGGCGCGGCCCCTTGCTGCGAGCACTTTGCGCCGGTCAGGCCGGCTTTCCGACGCTGCTGCGCGCGATCATCCTCACCGTCGCGATCACCGCGACCGCCGAGATCGCCGTCGCCAGGCAAAACAGCGCGCCATAGCCCAGCGTGTCGGCGAGCTTGCCCGCCAGCATCGAGCCGGCGAGATAGACCAGCAATTGGGCGCAGGCGAGGATGGTGAAGTCGGTGCCCGGCTGGTCCGAGGTCGTCACCGCCATGAACAGCGAATAGAGCGCGACGATCTCCATATAGCGGATCAGCGTCTGGAAGCCGGCGGCGCCGAATAACGGCCAGGCACCGACGACGGCTCCGAGCGCATGGCAGGCGAAGAGCAGGAAGCAGAGCGTGCGCGCCGCACCGAGCAGCGCGAGCACGAAGGCAATGCCCCGGCGCTTGACCAGCCAGGCGGCGATCGCCGAGCCGGCAAGGCCCGCCGTCGTCGCCGATATCCCGGAGAGATAGCCGATCTGGTTGAGCGGCACGCCGGCATCGACGAGGTAGGATCCCTCCATCGCTTTCACCAGCCCCTCGCTTGCCCGGTAGATCAGCGCGATCCAGAGGATCTGACGCGCTTCCGGCCGGCGCAGGAAGGCGCGGATCGAGGGGCGCTTGGCGGCCTCGGCCGGGGTCGGATCGCCCTCGCGCATCATCGCCGCTGCGACGAGCGGCAGCAGCGAGATCGCGGCGATGGTGAGGAGCATGCCGGTCCAGCCGATGTGATGATGCAGGACGAGGCCAAGCGTGCCGCCGATCACCACGCCGAAAGCGATCGAGCCGCCCTGGATGGCGTTGCCGATGGCGCGATCGGCCTCCGGCAGATATTTCGCGGCATAGCCGTCGGTGGCGATATCCTGCGTCGAGATCAGCAGGGAGGCGGTAAAGCCGATCGCGATGATCTTGCCGACATCGAGCGGCCCTACCGCGATCAGCGCGAGGATGCACAGGATCGTGCCGGTCTGGGTGATGAAGACCCAGCCGGCCCGGTGCGCCCGCGCGAACGGCCTGATCCGGTCGATCCACGGCGCCCAGACGAATTTGATGACCAGCGGCAGCAGCAGGATGCTCATATAGCCGATGGCGGTGCGCGAAACGCCGGCTTCGCGCATGATCGGCGGCAGCGCCGCGACGAAGAGATAGGACGGGATCGCCTGCGCGAGATACAAGCCCCCGAGCACGGCAAAGAGCCGGTAGCGCGCGGCATTGCTGGCCGGTGCAGTGCCGATGGCCGCTTCGCTCGCGCTCATGCCGCTCTCCGGTGCTTCAGCAGGAAGGCTCGCGCCGCCGCCTCGTCGGTCTCCAGGCTGATCGGGAAGGGCCAGAGCCGGCGGAAGACGTCCGCCATCGCCTCGGTCGCGCCCGGGCGCACGATGGCGCAGGCGCCGCAGAGCGCGCCGAACTGGGCCCGCGTCCGCTTGAACCAGATCGCCTGTTCGCGCTCGCCGGCCTGCGACAGCTTGCGGCCGCCGCCGAAGATGGTGAGCAGCAGGAAAGGTTCCTCGCGCCGGCCGAGCTCGGCGAGCGCGTCGAGATAGGCGCGCTCGTCATTGTCGGCATAGGGCGGCGCGAAGCGCAGGGTGACGATGCCGTCGGCGTCGCTGTCGAGGCTCACCATGGTCAGAAGGTCTTGCGGAAGCCGAGCGTCACGGTGCGACCCCAGGCATAGTTGGCGAGATTGCGCACCGAGGTCGCGGTCGGGTTCTGGTAGTTGCGGTCGAACAGGTTGTTGACCGCGACATAGGCCTCTCCTTCGAGCACCGGGGCGGTGAAGGCCACGTTCATCGTCGCCGCGCCCTTCAGCCTGTTGCGGGTACCACGCAGGTCGGTCGCGACGTCGCGGTCGGAGAAGGCCTCGCCTTCGAGGCGAAGCTGCATGCCGTTGGTGAAGCGGTAGCTGCCATAGAGCATGCCGCGATAGGGCGAGCCGATGCGGTTGTTCGGCAGGGCGCTGCCGAGCTTGCGGTCGCCATTGGTGTCGTAGCGGCCCTCGCGATAGGCCAGCACGGTGCCGATGGTGAGCTGCTCGGTGACGGCGATGTCGCCGGTCGCCTCGATGCCCCAGATCCGCTCCTTCTGTTGCGAGATCGTGTTGCTCGCCTGGTCGAAGGTCACGCCCTTGCTGGAGGTGCTGACGAAGCCGGTCAGCGAGCCCTTGAAGATGCCCTGGCTGCCGCGGATGCCGAGTTCGTAATTGTTGACGATCTGCGCTTCCGGCGCGATCGAGGCATAGCTGATGCTGCGCCGGTTGGCCGGCAGGCAGTTCGGATTGGTGACCGGGCAGGCATAGGCGGTGGAGATGCCGGCCCGTCTCGTGAAGGCGCCGACATCCGGCAACGCGAAGCCCTGCGAGAAGCCGCCGAAGATTTCGCTGCTCTCGGAAAGCTTGACCGTGGCACCGAGATTGCCGGTCCAGGCCTTGTAGTCGAACTTGCCGCCGGTGACGTTGAGCGCCGGCAGCACGAAGCTCTGATAGCCCTGGGCGTTGTTGGCGGCGACCGCCGCATAGGCGGCCGGGCGGGTATAGTCGCTGACGTCCAGTGAGAAATACTCGTAGCGCAGGCCACCGCGCAGGGTGATCCGCTCGCCGACCGGGATTTGAAGCTGGCCGAAGGCGGCGCTCGTCGTCTGCTTCAGCGGCGTGAACACGTCCTGACCACTGGTCAGCGTTTGCCAGGTCTTCTCCTGGTTGAGGTCGCCGCCCCAGGTCAGCTTGGCGCCGGGCAGGATGCGGTCGAGCGGCGTGTCAATCGTCAGGTTCACGCCGCCGCGCTGCGAATGAAGCGTGGTCTGGTTGTCCGGGCTCGTCGGCGAGGCCGGGTTGAAGGAGTAGTAGACCTGCGAATTATAGGGGTAGGAGAAGGCCGAGTAATTGAAGCGCTTCTTGATGTCGTTGTAGTAGCCGAGCAGGCTGAGCTTGCCGAGGGCGAAGTCGCTGTCGCTGTAGCGCAGTGAGACCGACTTGGTGTCCTCGATGACGTTCTGCCCGGTATAGAGCTTTGTCCGGTCCGGCCGCGCGAAGGGCGCGGCGTAATTGGTCAGGTATTTCGGATCCTGGTCGAAGGCGATCAGCGAGCCTTGCAGTTCGATGCGCTTGCTGGCGTCGAAATCGTAGCCGAGCTTGGCGAGTAGGTTGCCGGCCTTATAACGGTCGCCACCGCCCTGGCCGAGCAGGCCGTCGGAGGGGAGTTCGCGCCCCTTGCCGTCATAGGTGCGGCCGGCGCCGCGGGCGCTGCCGGAGATCAGGTAGTCGATGCCATCAGGGATCTTGCCGGAGACGGTGACCGAGGCTTCGGGTGCCAGCGAGCGGCCGAGCGCCTGGGTGAAGCCGCGCACGGCGGTATTGACCGTCACCCGCGGCTTGCTGCCGTCGGCCGCCTTCTTGGTGATGAAGTTGACGGTGCCGCCGGTCGCACCGGCGCCGTAGAGGCTGGACGCGCCGGCGACCAGCTCGATGCGCTCGACCGTGTTGAGGTCGATCAGCGAAAGGATGCGCGAGACGTCGCGCAGCGGCGTGTTCATCGGCACGCCGTCGATCAGCACCAAGAGGTCGCGGCCGCGATAGTTCTCCGAGGCGCTCGACACCGTCTGCGTCGCCATCGAATAGCCCGGCACCAGCTTGCCGAGTGCGGCCGCGGCGTTCGGGCTGAATTTCAGCTGTTCCTCGATCTGCGCCCGATCGAGCACCTGGATCGATTGCGGCGTCTCGGCCGTGCTGCGCTCGGTGCGCGCCGCAGTCACGGTGATCGTGTCGAGGTCGATCACATTGGATGGGGCCTGGGACGACTGCGCCACCGCCGCCGAGGCGCAAAGCAGAGCCGGCAGGCTGATGGCGAGGGAAGCACGCTTGCTCATGAAGATACCTGTCGTCGTCGGGTCGGATCGGTCTCCCGAGCGAGGGCGTATCGCTCGGGGTCTTACGATCGGAAGTTGTGATGTCGTTTCGATCTTAGTTTAGAACTAGAATAAACTAGCTTTATTCATCAATCTTGGGCGGCGAAATTCTCTTGATGCGTTGAGTTCTTGCGATCTCTAAAGTTATATCGAAGGCATCATCTTGGACGTGCGCGAACGCGCCATGGGACAAAAGCGAACTCCGATGCGCGACGAGGTGGCTGTGGCAGCGCTGCAACGGTCTGCCGGGGCGAAGGCCGCCGAGGGCGAGAGCTTCGCGCCGTTCTGGCTTGTCTCGGGCGAGGCTGCGCCCGAGGAAGTTCAGGCGATGGCGCAGAAGGTCTTCGGACATGTGCCTGATGGCGATGACATCCGCGCCGAGGCCGCCTTGCCTTTCGCCGCTCGCAGCATGCTGACGACGCGGCCCGATATCGGGCTGATGTCCTGCTTCTCGCCGGCGACGCCCTGGGTCTGGCCAGCGCGCCAGGGCGGGCAGGAGCTGCGCTATATTCTCGTCCGCCCGTCGGACGGCCGCTGCGTGATCGACCAAGCGGGGCGCCGCATCTCGCTGCGGGCCCGCGATGCCGCGGTCGTCGATCTCGCAAGGGAGACGCGCTTCACTCTGGTCGAGCTCGGCCGCATCGACCTGATCGCGCTCGATCCGGCGCGTTTGCCGGCGCTGGCGCAACTCGCTCCCGATGAACTGATGCAGGCGATCCCCCGCGGCAATCGCGGTCTGCAGGTGCTGGCGCATTACGGCGCGCTATTGCTGCGCGGCCTGTTCCCGCTCAACTCGGCTCCGCTGCGCGATCTCGCCATCGGTCATGTCCATGACCTGATCGGCGTGATGCTGGCCGATCGCAGCGCCCCGCCGGTGACCGCGACGCCGCGCCGCGGCGGTCGGCTCGCCGCGATCAAGGCCGATATCGAGACCAGGCTGGAGCGGCGCGAACTCTCGATCGACATGATCGCCGGGCTCTACGGCGTGACGCCGCGCGCCATCCAGAAGGCCTTCGGTGCCGAGGGGCGCACCTTCTCCGACTATGTGCTGGAGCGCCGGCTCGAACGCGCCTGGCTCAAGCTGATGTCGGCCGAGGACGCCGCCGTCACCATCAGCAGCGTCGCCTTCGAGGTCGGCTTCGGCGACCTGTCATACTTCAACCGAAGTTTTCGCAAGCGCTTCGGCCGCTCGCCCTCGCAGGTCAGGGCGGGCTGACGCGTGCGTCAGCCGAAGGTGAAGGCGTAGGCGCGGGCACCCGGATCGAGGAATTCGATGCTGAAGTCGCGAGGCTTCACCGGCCCGTCCTGGCGGACCAGCTGGTAGAGCCGCTCGTCGCCGATCGTGCCGTAGCCCTCGGCGTCGATGTCGGCGCCATGGGCACTGCCGGGCGCCGCGCCGTCGATGGTGACGCGGAAGCGGACCGGCGGGCTGCGGGGCACGCGGCCCATCACCAGATGCAGGTCGCGGGCATGGAAGCGGTGATTGATCCGCCCGCCCGCCTGCTGCGAGACCGCGAACTCGCCGGCGACGGTCCAGCTGCCGGAGAGACTCCACTGGTTGAGGCGCGGGGAGGCGGCGGCTTCATAGGTAGCAGGCGCATCGGCCTTGATTCCGCCCGGCGAGGCGAAGCCATTCGTGCGGGCATGGCCGAGATAGGTCTCGGGCGAGCGCAGATTGGCGAAGTCGGGCGCCCCCTGCGCGCCTTCGCCCGAGACCTTGGCGACGCCGGGCCCGACCGCATTGCCGGCCTCGGCGAGCAGCGACTGGATCACCTTTTCGGAGGCGGCGTAGTCGCCCTCGCCGAACTCGTGATGGCGGATGCGGCCCTGCGCGTCGACGAAGTAGCGGGCAGGCCAGGCCTGGTTGCTGAAGGCGCGCCAGACCGCATAGTCGTTATCGATCGCGACCGGATAGCTCACGCCAAGCGCGGCGACCGCCTTGCGCACATTGGCGGGATCCTTCTCGAAGGCGAATTCCGGCGTGTGCACGCCGACCACGACGAGGCCCTGATCCCGGTACTTCTCGGCCCAGGCTCTGACATAAGGCAGCGTGCGCAGGCAGTTGATGCAGGAATAGGTCCAGAAGTTCACCAGCACGACCTTGCCGCGGACACTCTCGGAGGTGATCGGCTCGCGGTCGAGCCATTGCCTGGCGCCGAACAGCGGCTTGGATGCCGGTTGTGCCAGCGCGGTTGTGACGAGGCTCGGAGCGGCTGGCATGGCGATATCAAGGAGGCGTTGCTCGATGGCCGCCGTGGTCGGTGCCGACAGGCGGGTGAGGACGCTGGTGTCGAAGCCGAAGGCGATCGCGAGACTGCTCGCGATCACCGCGACACCGAGGCCGCGTCGCAACGATTCGATCGAGGCGGCGGGCCGCCGCGTCCAGGCCAGCAGCCGCTTGCCGAGCAGCAGCACTGCGGCCAGCGCCGTCGCGGCGCCGGCGGCATAGGCGAAGAGCAGGAGCGCGGTGGTGAGGCTCGGCCCGCCGAGAGCGGCGCCGGCGAGGATCAGACCGAGCACCGGCCCGGCGCAGGGCGTCCAGAGGAGGCCTGTCGCGACACCGAGCAAAGCGGAGGAGGCCGGCCGCAGATCGGTGCGGCCTTCGGTGCCCGCAACACGCGCCAACCTCTCGCCGAGCGCGGTCAGCGGCGCGGCGAGGCGTGTGGCCAGCGCCGGCAACAGCAGAGCGAGCCCGAACAGGGCGACGAAGCCGAGCGCGATATTGCGGCCATGGCTGTTGAGCGCAATCGCCCAGCTGCCCGCGACGGCGGCGAGGCTGGCGACCCCCGCGAATGCCAAGGCCATGCCGAACAGCATCGGCAAGGTGCTGGTCCGGAAAGGCTGGCCGGCGCGCGTCAGCACGAAGGGCAGGACCGGCAGGATGCAGGGGCTCGCGATGGTCAGGACGCCGGCGAGATAGGCGAGGGCGAAGTTCATGGGAAGCGTCTCCTCGACAGGCGGTTCGTCAGGAACGGGCTGCGCCGCGCCGCGGCGGCGGGTTCGATGACAGGACCGGGGCGGAGCCGTAGGCGCGCGGGCCGGTGAAGGCGCTGCAGGCCATGGCGAAGCTCGCCCCCGCCGCCAGCATCGCCGCCAGAAGCAGGCGGCGCGGGGCCGGATTCGTCTCGGGCTGAACCTGCGCGAGTGCCTTGGCGGTGGATGAGCCGGTGCGGGTCATGGCGTGCTCTCTCAGTTTACTTTCGAGCGATTAGATCGCTCGATAAATAAACGAGAACGAAACGTCAATCAATCGCTTGAAAATAAATCGTGCGTCAAATATCTGTGAGCGATCCTTTGCCGGGAGGCGTGCGCGATGAGCGATTCAGGACAGGCGGCTGAGCAGACCGGCGCAGACAGGCTGCCCGGACTCGACGAGTTCCTGTGCTTTGCGGTCTATTCGACCAATCTCGCCTTCAATCGCATCTACAAGCCGCTGCTTGACGAGCTCGGGCTGACCTATCCGCAGTACATTGCGCTTGTCGCCCTCTACGAGTTGCCTGACCAGACCGTCGGCCAGCTCGGCGAAAAGCTTTTCCTCGATTCGAGTACGCTGACGCCGTTGCTGAAGCGGCTGGAGGCGATGGGCGTGGTAACGCGCCAGCGCGACCCGCAGGACGAGCGCCAGGTCCGCATCAACCTGACACCGCAGGGCCGCGCATTGCGCGAGCGGGGCAGGGCGGTCAGGGTCAGCATGCAGCGCGCGACGGGCCTCGCTCCCGAGGAGCAGCGTCATCTGCGCGAGGCCATGGTTCGGCTGCGGGGAAACCTCAACGCAGCCGAACATGAACGCCGCTCCTGAGCGGCGACTCGGTCAGGCCGCGACCGCCGCCAATCCCAGTGTCGGCTGGATTTCGGCCAGGATCTCGTAGGAGCGCTTGCGGGCCGCGTGGTCGAAAATCGCCGAGGCGACGATCAGCTCGTCGGCGTCGGTCTTCTCGATGAAGGCCTGCAGCTGCGCCCGCACGCTCTCGCGCGAGCCGACGAAGGAGCAGGCCAGCATGCGTTGCGCCTGCGCCTTTTCCGGGCCGGACCAGTAATCCTCGATATCGTCGATCGGCTTCGGCAGGAGGCCGCGCCGGCCGCGCAGCATGTCGGCGAAGCGCTGCTGCAACGAGGTGAAGAGGTATTGCGCCTCGGCATCGGTGTCGGCCGCGATGACGTTGCAGCCGACCATGGCATAGGGCCTGTCGAGCTGCGCCGAGGGCTGGAAGCGCTCGCGATAGACGGCGAGCGCGTCCATCAGCGCATCCGGGGAGAAATGCGAGGCGAAGGCATAGGGCAGCCCGAGCACGGCGGCGAGCTGCGAGCCGAACAGGCTGGAGCCGAGGATCCAGAGCGGGACATTGGTGTTGGTGCCCGGCACCGCCTGGATCACCTGGTCCGGCTGCAACGGGCCGAGCAGCGCCTGCAATTCCAGCACGTCCTGCGGGAAGCGCTCGGACGCGTCGGCCTCGCGCCGCATCGCTCGCCAGGTCCGCTGGTCGGTGCCGGGCGCGCGGCCGAGCCCGAGGTCGATGCGGCCGGGATAGAGCGTCTCCAGCGTGCCGAACTGCTCGGCAATCACCAAAGGCGAATGATTTGGCAGCATGATCCCGCCGGCGCCGACGCGGATCGTCTCGGTGCCTTCGGCGACGTAGCCGATCGCGACGGCGGTCGCGGCGCTGGCGATGCCAGTCATGTTGTGGTGCTCGGCCAGCCAGAACCGGGTGTAGCCGAGCTTTTCGGCATGGCGGGCGAGGTCGCGGCTGTTGTGGAGGGCGTCCGCCGCGGTCGCACCTTCGGCGATGAAGGCGAGGTCTAGGATGGAAAGCGGGAACATTGGGCTTTTCCCTTGCATCGCTCCGGCTTGGCGCCGGGCTTCGCCAGCAAAGATCGGGGTCGCCTGGGCGAGTCACAAGGTCGCTCGGCGCATGCGCGACCGGCATTTCGCGCCGCAATCCGCTTGCGGAACGACGCGAAAATCGCTAGGTCAGCCTCGTCCGAAGGGCCGTGATCGATCACAGCCGGGGGCGGTCGAAATGGCCGGCTCCCGTTTTGTGTTAGGAGAACGGGCCTTTTGATGCGGATCGGCCCCTGCGGCCAGGCGCCGCCGTCCCAAGGGATGGCACGCTCCGGACACCGGAGCACCGTGCGGATCGATCCGGCGTGCAGCACCAACCCAACGGCGCCATGCCGGACATCCGCGGGATACGCGGCCGGCGTTCAGGAGCACATATGTCAGCTGTCGAAAGCTATAGCGCGGGCCGCGAGGATTTCGCCGCCCTGCTCGAGGAATCGTTCACCCGGAACGAGGCCCTCGAAGGGACCGTCATCAAGGGCAAGGTCGTTGCCATTGAGAAGGACATGGCGATCATCGATGTCGGTCTGAAGACCGAAGGTCGCGTCGCCCTCAAGGAATTCACCGGCCCGGGCCGGGACGAGGAGCTCAAGGTCGGCGACGAGGTCGAGGTCTATCTCGACCGGATCGAGAACGCGCTCGGCGAAGCCGTCATCTCGCGCGACAAGGCTCGCCGCGAGGAGAGCTGGGTCAAGCTCGAGAAGGCGTTCGAGGCCCGCGAGAAGGTCATGGGCAACATCTTCAACACGGTCAAGGGTGGCTACACCGTCGATCTCGACGGCGCCGTCGCCTTCCTGCCGCGTTCGCAGGTGGACATCCGCCCGATCCGCGACGTCGGCCCGCTGATGGGCCAGCCGCAGCCATTCGAGATCCTCAAGATGGATCGTCGCCGCGGCAACATCGTCGTCTCGCGCCGCACCGTGCTCGAAGAGACCCGCGCCGAGGCTCGTTCCGAGCTCGTCGCCTCGCTCGAAGAGGGCCAGGTCATCGACGGCGTCGTCAAGAACATCACCGAGTACGGCGCGTTCGTCGATCTCGGCGGCATTGACGGCCTGCTGCACGTGACCGACATGGCCTGGCGCCGCGTCAACCATCCGTCCGAGGTCGTGACCATCGGCCAGACGGTCAAGGTCAAGATCATCAAGATCAACCAGGAGACGCACCGCATCTCGCTGGGCATCAAGCAGCTGCTGGCCGATCCGTGGGATGGCATCGCCGCCCGCTACCCGGTCGGCACCCGCCTGAAGGGTCGCGTCACCAACATCACGGACTACGGCGCGTTCGTCGAGGTGGAGCCGGGCATCGAAGGCCTGATCCACGTCTCCGAGATGTCCTGGACCAAGAAGAACGTCCACCCCGGCAAGATCGTCTCGACCTCGCAGGAAGTCGACGTCGCGATCCTCGAGGTCGATCAGGTCAAGCGCCGCATCTCGCTCGGCCTCAAGCAGACCCTGCGCAACCCGTGGGAAGTCTTCGCGGAGCAGCATCCGGCTGGTTCGGTCGTCGAGGGCGAGGTCAAGAACAAGACCGAGTTCGGTCTGTTCCTCGGCCTCGAGGGCGACATCGACGGCATGATCCATCTGTCGGACCTGGACTGGAACCGTCCGGGCGAGCAGGTGATCGAGGAGTACAAGAAGGGCGACATGCTCCAGGCGGTCGTCCTCGATGTCGACGTCGAGAAGGAGCGCATCTCGCTCGGCCTGAAGCAGCTTGGCGGCGATCCCTTCGTGGATGCCGGCGAGTTCAAGAAGGGCCAGGTCGTGACCTGTGAGATCATCGACGTCAAGGACGGTGGTCTCGACGTCAAGATCTCCGGCACGGACATGACGACCTTCATCAAGCGCGCCGAAATCGCGCGTGATCGTGCCGAGCAGCGCCCCGAGCGCTTCGCGGCCGGCGAGAAGGTCGACGCCCGCGTTATCCTCTTCGACAAGAAGGCCCGCAAGATCCAGGTCTCGATCAAGGCCCTGGAAGTGGCCGAGGAGCGCGAGGCGATGGCCACCTACGGCTCGGCCGACTCGGGTGCTTCGCTCGGCGACATCCTCGGCGCCGCCCTCAAGAAGGCGACGACCGACAAGAAGTGATCATCAGGCCGCGTCTTGCGGCCTGACCAATCCATCGGCCCGCGCGGAGAAATCCGCGCGGGCTTTTGTTTCGGCTGAAGGAGGCGAGCATGAACGACGCAGCGATCGGGATCGATTTCGGCACCACGAACAGCGTGGTCGCGCTCGCACGTCCCGACGGCTCGGTGACGACCCGCAGCTTCGCCACCCGCCAGGGCGCCGTCGACGCCTATCGTTCGGCCCTGATGTTCTGGCGCGAGGGCCGCCCGCCCCACGCCCATGTCACCCATGTCAGTGGCCCCGATGCACTCGACATGGCGCTCGGCATGACCACCGAGCACCGCTTCCTGCAATCGCTGAAGACGCATCTGTCGAGCCGCGCCTTCCAGGAGACGCGTCTGTTCGGCAAGCTCTTCCGGCTGGAGGACCTGATCGCAGTCTTCCTGAGCGACCTCTCCGCCGGGCTGGATGATCTCGGCGAGCGGAGCGTCCTCTCCGGCCGCCCGGTCGTCTTCGCCGGCGACCGGCCCGATGAGGAACTCGCCCTGACGCGTCTGGCTGCCGCCTATGGCAAGGCCGGCATGACCAAGGTCGACTTCGCCTATGAGCCGCTCGGCGCCGCCTATTGGTACGCGCGCGACCTCACGACGCCGCAGACCATGCTGGTCGCCGACTTCGGCGGCGGCACCAGCGACTTCTCGGTGATGCGCTTCGAGCCTGGCGACAGCGGCACCTTGCAGGCCGTTCCGCTATCCCATGCCGGTGTCGGCGTCGCCGGCGACACTTTCGACTACCGCATCATCGAGCATGCGGTCTCGCCTCTGCTCGGCAAGGGCTCGGACTATCTTTCCTTCGGCAAGCGCCTGCCGATCCCGGCGCATTACCACGCCGCCTTCGCGCAATGGCACCGGCTCTCGCTGATGAAGAGCAGGGAGACGATGACCGAGCTCAAGGCGCTGATCCGCGACGCGGTCGAGCCCGGCAGGCTCGAGGACCTGATGACGGTGATCGAATACGATCTCGGCTACGAGCTCTACCGTGCCGTCTCGGCGACCAAGATCGCGCTCTCCTCGCAGAAGGAGGCGCAGCTCAGCTTCGATCAGATGGGCGTGCGCATCGACCGGACTGTGACGCGGACCATGTTCGATCGCTGGATCGCCGAGGATGTCGCGGCGATCGAAGGCGCGCTCGACGAGGCGCTGGCCACCGCCGGGGTCGACGGCGACAAGATCGAGGCGGTGTTCATGACCGGCGGCACCTCCTATGTGCCGGCGGTGCGCGCCTTGTTCGACCGCCGCTTCAGCCCGCAGCGCATCCATATCGGCGACGCCTTCCGCTCGGTCGCGAGCGGCCTTGCCCTGCTCGCGCTCGACCGGCAGCGGGCCCTCGCCGCGGCCTAGAGGCCGTTCAGACCCAGAGATCGTTCTGCGCCGTCCGGGCGCCACCCTCATGGCCCGTGTTGAGCGTGCCGCGCGGCTCGATCAGCAGCATGCAGACCTCCTTTTCGGCGAAAGGCTTGTGCTCCTTGCCCTTGGGCACGACGAACATCTCGCCCGGGCCGACGGTGACCGAACCGTCGCGGAAGTCGATCCGCAGCGAGCCGTCGATCACGAGGAAGGCTTCGTCGGTCTCGGGATGGTCGTGCCAGATGAAGTCGCCTTCGATCCTGACGATCTTGATTTGATAGTCGTTGAGCTCGGCCATGACCCGCGGCTGCCATTGCTCGTGAATGTGGCCGAGCTTCTCGGCGAAGTTGATGGCGCGATAGGTGTTTTCAGACATTTCGACTTGGCTCCGATCAAGTTATTGGCATGGTCGGTGTCTGCCGTCGTCATGTCTTGAACGATCGTGCAGCGCCCGCCGCGACTGTCGGCGCGACAACTGCCGCCTTGCCCGCCCCGTACCGCGAGGCTACATCACAGGCCCAGTCAACCGGAGCCGCCGACATGTCGTCCGATGCCGATCTGCTCGCCGATCGTCGCAGCCTGCGGCGCAAGCTCTCGCTCTGGCGGTTGCTCGCGCTCGCCGGCGTCGTCGTGATGGTCGTCGCCGCCGCGCTCGTCTGGAGCGGGCGCCTGCCGGGCAGCACCGCCCAGGCGCACATCGCCCGCGTCACCATTTCCGGCTTCATCTCCGGCGATCGCCGCACGCTCGACCTGATCAAGTCGCTGGAGGATAGCCGCGCCAGCGCCGTGCTGCTCAGCATCGACAGCCCCGGCGGCACTGTGACCGGCTCCGAAGCCGTCTACGATGCGGTCCGCCGCCTTGCCGCCAAGAAGCCCGTGATCGCGGTGGTCGATGGCATGGCCGCCTCCGGCGGCTACATCGTCGCGCTCGGCAGCGAGCGCATCGTCGCACGCCAGACCTCGATGGTCGGCTCGATCGGCGTGATCGCGCAGATCCCCAATGTCGCCCAGCTTCTCGACACCATCGGCGTCAAGTTCGAGATCACGCGGTCGAGCCCGCTCAAGGCGGCGCCAAGCGGCCTCGAGCCGACGTCGCCGGAGGCGGCCGCCGAGACCGCCCGCGTGATCGCCGACAATTACGACTGGTTCAAGCGGCTGGTCGGCGAGCGCCGCAAGCTCGCCGACCCCGAGATCGCCGCAGTGTCCGACGGCCGCGTCCATTCCGGGCGCCAGGCGATCAGGCTCAAGCTCATCGATGAGGTCGGCAGCGAGCAGGAAGCGATCGCCTGGCTCGAGCGCGAGAAGGGCGTCGGCAAGGATCTGCCCGTGCGCGACTGGCGCCGCCGCAGTGAATCCTCCTCCTACGGGCTCTGGAGCGCAAGCGAGGCGATAGCGCGCGCCGCGGGCCTGGAGGAGCTGGCGGCCCTGCTCGCGCGTGCTGCCGAAACTCCGGTTGGACTGCGGCTTGACGCGCCCTTGGCGCTCTGGCAGCCTGCCGTCGAAAAGTGACGATGTTACAAGCGGTTATATTGCACCCATGATAAAATCAGAACTCGTCCAGCGCATCGCCGAGCGCAACACCCATCTCTATCAGCGCGATATCGAGAACATCGTCGGCTCGATCCTCGACGAAGTCGTCAAGGCGCTCGCGCGCGGCGACCGGGTCGAGCTGCGCGGCTTCGGGGCGTTCTCGACCAAAGAACGTGCCGCCCGGGTCGGACGCAACCCGCGCACCGGCGATTCCGTCAAGGTCGACCAGAAGTTCGTGCCGGTCTTCAAGACCGGCAAGGAGCTGCGCATGCGGCTGAACGGCAAAGCCTGAGACAGGCGGGGGAGAGCGGGATGAAGGCTTTCTTCAAGGCGCTGGTGCTCGTTCCGGTGGCGCTGATCGTGGTGCTGTTCTCGGTGGCGAACCGCGCCCCGGTCCGAGTCTCGCTCGATCCGATCAGCCGCGACGCGCCGGCGCTCGCCCTCGACCTGCCGCTCTTTGCGGTGGTCCTCGCCGCCATTGCCGTCGGCATCCTGATCGGTGGCTTCGCCTCCTGGCTGGCGCAGGGCAAGCATCGCAAGGCCGCGAGGGTCAATCGCCGGGAGGCCGACAAGCTGCGTGGCGAGGCGCAGTCGCTGCGCGCCGCCGTGCCGGATTCGGCGCTGCCGGCACTGACCAGCCGCGTCTGAAACCTCCGTCATGCGCTTCTTCTCCGCTGCCGAGATCGACGGCCTGCTGAATTTTCCCGCTTTGGTCGATGCGCTCGCCGAGGCCTTCCGCGGCGGCATCGTCACGCCGGTACGTCATCACCATGAGATCGAGCGCCCGGATGCGGCAGCGACCCTCCTGCTGATGCCGGCCTGGACGGCGCCGCAGGCGAGCCCTGCCTTCCTCGGTACCAAGGTCGTCACGGTGTTTCCCGGCAATGCCGCAGTGAGCCTGCCGAGCGTGATGGGCAGCTATCTCCTGATGGATGGCGCGACCGGAGCGCCGCTCGCAGCGCTGGATGGCGCGCGCCTGACGCTCTGGCGCACCGCAGCGGCTTCGGCGCTCGCCTCGCGCGTGCTGGAGCGCCCGGATTGCAAGCGCATGCTGATGGTCGGGGCCGGTGCGCTTTCGAGCTTCCTGGTCAAGGCACATCGCAGCGTGCGCCATTTCGAGGATATCGCGATCTGGGCGCGCCGGCCGGACGCCGCCGCCGAGGTCGTGGCCGAGCTTGCACGGGACGGCATCGAGGCGCGCGTCGCGGACAATCTGGAAGCCGAGGCGCGCCAGGCCGATCTGATTTCCTGCGCCACCCTGTCCCGCGAGCCCTTGATCCATGGCCGCTGGCTGAAGCGAACCGCCCATCTTGATCTGGTCGGCGCCTTCAACCTGTCGATGCGTGAGGCCGACGATGAGGCGCTGCAGCGCGCCCATGTCTTCGTCGATACGGAAGCGGCGCTCCACGAGGGCGGTGACGTTGCCGTCGCGATCAAGGCGGGCGCCTATACGGCGGAGCAGGTCTCAGGCACGCTGGCCGGCCTCTGCCGCGGCGAATACGACGCCGCCGCCGAGCGCGACGACGTCACCCTGTTCAAGTCGGTCGGCACCGCGCTCGAGGACCTTGCCGCCGCCATGCTGGTCTGGAAGCTGGCGAACTGAAGCGCGGCCTCGAAGGCCGTGCTTGTCGCCCCGTTACACTCTGACGGCCGGGCCGCCGAGCGCTCCAAGCAGCCACAGCACGATCACGATCGTCAGTACGAGGCCGACCACGCCGCCGAGGCCGGCTCCGCCATAGCTGCGATGGCCGTAATACCCGCCGCCGCCGAGCAGGATGATGAGCAGGATGATGATGAGCAGTGTGGACATGGTTCGCGCCCCTTCTTCCGTCCGCCCGCCTCGTCAGTTGTCGGCGAGCGAGCGCTGGAAGAACGTCGGGCGCGAACCGTAGGTTCCAGTCCTACTCCGCCTTGATGCCGACTTCACGGATCAGGCTGACCCATTTCGTCTGCTCGGCGCGGACGAAGGCCGCGAGCTCGGCCGGCGTGTTGCCGACCGGCTGGGCTGCGAGCTGGTCCATCTTGCCGCGCACCACGGGGTCGGCGATCGCGGCCTTGGTCTCGGCCTGCATCCGGTCGATGATCGTCTGCGGCGTCTTCGCCGGCGCGAACAGGGCGAACCAGGACGAGACGTCGAAGCCCGGTACGAGATCGTTGATCGGCGCGAATTCGGAAGCGGTCGGCGCGCGCTGTGCGGTGGTGACGCCGAAGCCGCGCACCGTGCCGGCGCGGACCTGGGGCAGGGCGGCGGTGATGTTGTCGAACATCAGGTCGACGCGCCCGCCGATCAGGTCCTGCATCGCCTGCGCCGAGCCGCGATAGGGCACATGCACCATCTTGATGCCGGTCAGCTTCTGGAAGAGTTCGCCGGCAAGGTGGATCGAGGTGCCGACACCGGAGGAGGCATAGGTCAGCTTGCCCGGATTGGCCTTGCCATAGGCGATCAGCTCGGCGGTGTCCTTGACCTTCAGCGTCGGGCTGACGACGAGCAGGTTGGGCACCAGCGCGATCATGGTGATCGGGGCGAAATCGGTCAGCGGGTCGTAGTTGACCTTGGTGTAGAGCGCCGGATTGGCGACGAGGCCGACCGAGACGATCAGCAGCGTGTCGCCGTTCGGCTCGGAGCGCGCCACCGCCTCGACGCCGATATTGCCGCCGGCGCCGGCGCGGTTCTCGACCACGAAGGTCGCCCCGAGTGTCTGGCCGACCTTGTCGGCGACCAGCCGTCCGAGGATATCGGTGGCGCCGCCGGGCGTGAACGGCACGACCAGCTTGGGCGTACGTCCCTGCGGCCAGGCGCCCTGCGCGCGGCCGGCGGCCGGCAAGGCGAGCGCGGCGCCGAGGCCGCCCAGCAAGGCGCGGCGGTCGAGAGAAAAGCGGCTCATCGTCGGATGTCTCCTCCAGGAATGGTCACCGGTGGGCTTGCCGCCCGTTCTTCGGCAGTGAAGACGCTGCCGGCTCGCAAGCGCCCTGTCCAGCCCATTGAGCGGGCAGTAGCTTGACCTTGGCGTAAGCGGCCTGCGATTCTGCCACCATGCAAACGCCTCGTCGCTTCGCCCCCCTGATTCTCTTGCCCTTGCTCATGACAGTGGCAGCTGCGCGCGCCCAGTCCACCGGCGAGGCGGAGGCGAAGACCCGCGCTGCCAATATCGCGGCGTACCCGGATGCAGCCCGTGCCTTGTTCGGCCAGAAGACCACTCCGGCCGCCCTGAGGGCGCGTGCGATCGGCTCCTATGCCCGCGGCTGCCTGGCGGGGGCAACCGCGCTGCCGGTCGACGGCGAGAACTGGCAGGTCATGCGCCTCGCCCGCAACCGCAACTGGGGCCATCCCGAGCTGATCTCCTTCCTCGAGCGCTTCGCCAGCGAGGTGCCGAAGATCACCGGCTGGCCCGGCCTCCTGGTCGGCGACATCTCGCAGCCGCGCGGCGGGCCGATGCTGACCGGCCACGCCTCGCACCAGATCGGGCTCGATGCCGACATCTGGCTGACGCCGATGCCGAGGAAACGGCTCGACAGCGACGACCGCGAGAACATGTCCGCGGTCAACATGGCCCGCTCCGACTGGCGCGACATCAATCCGAAGAACTGGACGCCGGCGCACACCCGGCTGATCAAGGCGGCGGCGAGCGAGCCAAAGGTCGAGCGCATCTTCGTCAATCCCGCGCTCAAGGTCGCGCTCTGCCGCGAGGCCGGCTCGGACAAGACCTGGCTGAACAAGGTCCGGCCGATCTGGGGGCACAACTACCATTTTCATATCCGCCTGAGCTGCCCGCCCGGCATGGAGGGCTGCCAGGGGCAGGAGCCGCCCAATTTCGGCGACGGCTGCGGCGAAGAGCTCGATGGCTGGGTCGAGAAACAGCATCAGGCGATCTTCAACCCGCCCAAGCCGAAACCGGGGCCGAAGCCAAAGCCCAAGCCGCCCATGTCGCTCGACGCACTCCCGGCCGAGTGCCGGCAGGTGCTGCTGGCGCGGTGAAGGGGCTCGTCATGCTCGGGCTTGGCCCGAGCATCCCAGGCCGGAGAGGGCTGCTGATGGCGCTTCCTCGTCACGAGATTCTCGGGTCTGCGCTTCGCTTCGCCCGAGAATGACGCGTGCTACCGCCGCAACGATCCAGTCTGCTGCCCCTGCGGCCGATAGGCGAAGGGGTCGTTGCGCGGGTTGATCGGCGGCTCTTCGCCCGGCTGGGCGCTGTCGACGATGCCGTTGCCTTCCTCGTCGCCCACGATCAGCTCCTCGGTCGGCGGCGTCGAGCCCGGCAGCTGCAGTGGCCCGCGCATCTCGCTCGGCGCCGGCTGCGGCTGGTAGCGCTGGCTCATCTGCGGCGCCTCCTCGATATAGCGCCGCTGGCCGTCGAGCCCGCCATGCTGCTGATGTGCGACCGGATAGCCGCCGCTGACCGCGCCGGGCGGACGCAAGCCGCCGCTCGGCTGGCGCAGCAGGCCGCCTGAACCGCTCGCCACCATCGGCGGCGGCAGGCTCTGACGCGTATCCTGCTGCTGCTGCTGCTGTTGCAGCGCCATCCGGTCCGGCCGCGCCGGGTCCGGCGGCGGCAGGTTGTAGTTGGGCTCGTATTTGATCACCGGCTTGCAGATGTGCCGGCCCTTGGAATGGCGCGCCAGGTCGATGTGGAAATGGTCGTAGTGGAAGGCGTCTGCGCCGGGGCCGAGCACGGTCGAGAAATGCTCGCAGGCGCCGACGAAGATCTCGCGCAGGAAGGCCTGCTCCTCCGGCGCGCCGCGCCAGCCATCCTTGACGGTGACGACGCGGTTGTCGTTCAGGCGGAAGGAAAACACGTCGACGGCATTGCCGAAGGCATGCTCGGAGGTGCGGCTCGTGCCGGTGCCGTTGTTCATCGCACGGCAGGAATAGGAGCCGGCGCGGATCTCGATCACCTGCGCGCCGAGCACGTTCATCGCTGCCGGCTGCACCACCTCGGTGAACCATTTGTCCGTCGTTGCAACCACCGGGCAGGCCAGGGTCGCATTGCTGGTTAGTGCCACGCTGCCCTTGGCGAAGGCTGCGACCTTGAGCGGCTTCTCCATGCCGCAGGTGCCGGGCCCGTCGATCGCCTTGCCGCGCAGGCTGACATAGGCCGAGAGCTGCACCTGGCCCGAGGCGAGGCACTGGGCTTCGGCCTGGTCACGCCAGGGCGCGCGCTGCGGCTTCTGGAACTTGCCGCAGCCGGCAAGGCCGGCGCCGATGACGCCGAGCGCGAGGAGAGTGAGGTGAACGCGACGCATGACAGATCAAATGCGAGGCGTTGGGTGAACGGTTTGTTGACCGGCTGCGTCCTGGAAGTCACGGGCGGATTAACTTTGCCGATGGCGTTAAGCGGCAGTTAAAGCGCCATGACGGGCGTTAACGGATGGCAGCCGCGGTCTGGCCGAAGGCGACTTTGTTCATCAGGCGGCCCGGCATCAGGGTGAAGGCGCCAGCCACAACGAGCCCGGCGAAGAGCCAGAGCATCGTGGCGCGATGGCCGGCGATGTCGCCGCGCCGGCGCAGGATGATGGCGCGGGGCAGGCTCGCGATCGTCAGGATGCTGAGCAGATGGATCGCGCTGAAGTGCCCGTTGCTGGTGATGAAGGCTGAGCTGATCGCCGTCACCGCCATCAGCCGACGAGGCGATGGCGCGCCGTGCCCTTGCGCATGACGAGGACGGTGAGGCCTGACGTCAGCGAGATCAGCGCCGCCAAGGCATGCAGCTGCATGACGGCCGGTGCGGCGAGCAAGGGAGCGAGCGTCATCGCGACATCCTCGCGGGGGACAACGGTGCCGAGCATCGCAGCGAGATGTGAATCCTGCGTAAGCCAGTTGGCGTTTCCGCAAGGTCCGCGCGGTTGCGCCGATGAGAGTCGCACGCCAACTTACGCCGCAACGTCATGGCCTCGCGCCATCGGCGTCCCGCCGACAGGGCGCGCCAGGCAAGGCCGGCGCCTCGCCCGCCATCCGAGGAAGTTTCTCGATGTCCGATCTCTCCGCTTTCGCGATCACGCAACGCTGGCCGGCCCAGCATCCCGACCGGCTGCAGCTCTACTCGTTGCCGACGCCCAATGGCGTGAAGGTCTCGATCATGCTGGAGGAGACCGGCATCCCCTATGAGCCGCACTTGATCGACATCGGCAAGAACGAGACCTGGACGCCGGAATTCCTCTCGCTCAACCCGAACGGCAAGATTCCGGCGATCATCGATCCAAACGGCCCCGGCGGAAAGCCTTTCGGCCTGTTCGAGTCTGGCGCGATCCTGGTCTATCTCGCGGACAAGGCCGGCAAGTTCCTGCCCACCGACCCGGCCCGCCGCTACGAAACCCTGCAATGGGTCTTCTTCCAGATGGCGGCGATCGGCCCGATGTTCGGCCAGCTCGGCTTCTTCCATAAGTTCGCCGGCCGTGAATACGAGGACAAGCGCCCGCGCGACCGCTACGCCGCTGAGAGCAAGCGCCTGCTCGGCGTCTTGGAAACGCGGTTGGCCGGGGGCGACTGGCTGATGGGCGACGAGTACACGATCGCCGACATCGCAGCGCTCGGCTGGGTCCGCAATCTCGTCGGCTTCTATGGCGCCGGCGAGTTGGTCGAATACGACAAGCTCAAGCTGGTGCCGAAATGGCTGGAACGCGGCCTCGCGCGTCCGGCCGTGCAGCGCGGGCTGGAGATCCCGAAGCGTCCGGGCTGAGGGGGAACGCGCGTCATGCTCGGGCTTGCCCCGAGCATCTCAGGCCGGGAGGGGGCTCCGATAGAGCCTTCTCGTCACGAGATTCTCGGGTCTGCGCTGCGCTTCGCCCGAGAATGACGCCCTTCAATACTTGATCACCCCGAACCGCCGGAACGCGTCGTGGATGCGGTCGGCATAGGTGTTGAAGCTCGGATAGTCGCCGAGATGGGCCGGTCGCGGCCGCGGCAACTCGATCCTGATCTCGTCGACGACCCGGCCAGGCGTCGGCGACATCACCAGCACCCGGTCGGAGAGGCCGATCGCCTCTTCGATCGAATGAGTGATGAAGACGACCGTCTTGGCCGTCTCCAGCCAGAGCATTTCGAGATCGTGCCGGATCTGCGTGCGCGTGATCGCGTCGAGCGCGCCGAAGGGCTCGTCCATCATCAGCACGGAGGGGTTGTGGATCAGCGCGCGGGCGATCGAGACGCGCTGGCGCATGCCGCCGGAGAGCTGCTTGGGATAGCGGTCGGCGGCATGGCTGATGCCGAGCTTGGCGAAGAGCTCGAGCGCCCGTTCCTTGGCCGGCGCCAGCGGCAGGCCGCGAATCTCCACCTGCAGCATGACGTTTTCGAGTGCCGTCCGGAATTCCAGCAGCAGGTGGTCCTGGAAGACGATGCCGATATCGGTGAGCGGCTCCGTCAGCGGCTTGCCGTTGACCAGAAGCTCGCCGCCACTGGTCGGGATCAGCCCGGCCGCCATCAGCATGAAGGTGCTCTTGCCGCAGCCGGAGGGGCCGATCAGGCTGACGAACTCGCCGCTCCTGATGTCGAGTGTCAGACCGTCGACGGCGGTGAAGCCGCCGAAGGTCTTGACGATGCCGCGCCCCTGGATCGAGGCGGCGGAGGTGGCGGCCGTGGCGCTCACGAGCAGGCCGGCGCCGAGGCCGGCAGCAGCTCGGTCGTGTAGTAGTCGCTGATCGGCTTGTCCTTGGGCAGGCCGAGATACTGCGTCAGCAGGTCGAAGCTCACGCTCCAGTTCTTCTCCGGCACCTTGCCGAGCGAGGTCGCGCCGGGGGCGCAGAGCAGCTTGTTGACCACGTCGAACTGCGCCAGCACCTGCGCCTTCTTGACCGAGGGGAACTGTGCGACCACCGCGTCGGCGGCGGCATCCGGATTCTTGCGGGCCGCGTCCCAACCCTGCAGGCTCGCCTCGATGAATTTCTTGTAGAGCTCGGCATCGGCCTTGATCTTGTCGTCGCGGGCGATGATCGACAAGCCCACGGTCGGCACGCCGACATCGCGATAGAAGATGTCGCGGACCTTGAAGCCGCGCTCGCGGATCTGGACCGAGTGGAAGTCTGCGCCGCCAAGGATGGCGTCGACCTTCTTTTCCAGCAGCGCGCCGACGAAGGCACCGGGGTCGATGTTGATGACGTCGACCTTGCCCTTGTCGATGCCGTTGCTGGCAAGGATGGCGTCGAGCAGCGTCGTCTGCGCCGTGCCGGGCTGGACCGCGAGCTTCTTGCCGACGAGGTCCTTGGGCGAGGCGATGCCGCTGTCCTCGAGCGCGATGATGGCGAAGCCGTTGGTCTGGAGCACGGGCGCGACGATCTTCACCGGCGCGCCCTTGGTCCGCAATTGCATGGCGGCCGGTGCATCTGCGAAGCCGACATCGGTCTGGCCCGTCGCGACCATCTGCGCGGTGGTGCCCGAGCCCTTGCCCTCCTCGATCGTCAGATTGATCCCGGCCTTCTCATAGAGGCCCATTTGCTTGGCCATCATGAAGCCCGCATTGGGCGCCGCGGCGAGGAAGTTCAGCGTGATCTTCATCGGCTTGCCGCCGGCTTGGGCGAGCGCGCCGCTCGTGCCTAGTGCCAGCATGGCGGCGGCAGTGAGCAATGTCCGTCTCAGCATGGTCGTTCTCCCTGTGGTTCCGGTTGGCCCGGATTGATGGTCGATGTCGTAGGCTCAGCTCTTGCGCTGCCAGGGCATCAGCAGCATTTCGAGCCAGTCGACGAGGTAGCTGAACAGGATGCCGACGGCCGACAGCGCCACCAGGCAGGCGAAAATCAGCGGCATGTCGAGGAAGCTCGTGCCGCGCAGCAGGAGATAGCCGAGGCCGGCATTGGCGCCGACGAACTCGCCGACGATTGCGCCCGTCGCCGCGAACACGGCCGAGACCTTGAGACCGGAAAAGATATAGGCCAGCGCCGCCGGCACCCGGACATAGCGGAAGGTCTGCCAGGCGGAGGCGCCCATCGAACGGGTCAGATAGAGCACGCGTTCGTCCAGCGCCCGGAAGCCCGTCATGCTCGCGACCAGCGTCGGGAAGAAGCAGAGCAGGAAGGTCAGCAGCACCTTCGGGAACAGGCCGAAGCCGAACCAGACGACGAAGAGTGGCGCAATCGCGATCTTCGGCACGAGCTGGAAGAAGACGATCACCGGATAGACCGCCTTCTCCAGCAGCTTCACCGAGACGATGACATAGCCGAGTGGGATCGAGATCACCGCCGCCATGAGGAAGCCGAGCACGATCTCGTTGGCCGTCACCAGCGTGTGGCGGAAGATGTCGGCGCGGTCGATCCAGAGCCGCTCGAAAAAGGCGCTCGGCACTGGCAGGATGTATTCGGGGATGCCGGCCATCGGCACCAGGAGCTGCCAGGCGACCAGCAGCACGGCGAAGCTCGCCAGCGGCCAGGCGATCGCCGAGGCCCAGGCGGCGACCTTGCTGGGGGCCAGTTGCTTGGCCGGGCTGGTTGCGCTGTCGCTGCTCATGCTGATGTCTCTGTCGGCGCCAACCGTATGGCTGCCTCTGTCGAAACCGCGGGGAGGCCGCCGATCTGTCGCCGCCGGAGCGGCCAGATCACTGCCATCTCCCGCGCTGCCGTGGCGAGCGCCGCTGCGATCTCGCTGCGACGCGCCTCCTGCATGCGTGGCAAGGGGCCGGCGACGCTGAGCGTGCCGGCGACCGCAGCGCCGGCATCGGGCCCGGCGCGGAACGTCGTCGCCATCGCGACGGTGCCGATCTCCCCCTCCTCGACCGCCAGCGCATAGCCGCGGCTGCGGGTCTCGCCGAGATGCTGCCTCAAGGCATCGACATCGCCGAGCGCGTTCGGGCCGGTGCGCCCCTCGCCGCCGAAGCCGCGCGCACAGACGATGCGCAATGCCTCCGCTTCCGGCAGGGAAGCGAGCCAGGCCTTGCCGGTCGCGGTGGCGTGCAGGACGATGCCCATCCCCATCGGCGGCTCGTAGCGCAGGCCGGCGGTCGCGCCCTGCGCGCGGGCGATCCAGGTCAGGCTCTCGCCCTCGACCACGGCGAGGCGGCAATATTCGCGGGTGGCGCGGGCGAGCCCGTCGAGCACGATCTGGCCGGCATCGGGCAGGCCGCGCAGGTCGAGATTGCGGAAGGCGAGCTGCGACAGTTTCAGGGTCAACCCATAGGCGCCCGATTGGGGGTCCTGCGTGACGAATCCGCGCTCGGCGAGGGTGGCGAGCAATCGGTGCGTGGCGCTGACTGGCAGGTCGAGCCGCTCGGCAAGCACGGTCAGGTCGGCGCCGTCGGCTTCGTCGGCCAGCGCCTCCAGCAGCTTGAATGCACGCTCGACCGCCGCGATCGTCACCCGTTCCCGCCCATCTCTCGAATAGAATTGGAAATCATTTCCAATTTGGATTTCATTTTCGTATAGAGACGAGGCGAGGCCGAGTCAACGCGCCCCGCAGGACGAGCCCGGTGGAGGGGACGATGAGCCTGGCAGGTGAGGGAGCGGTCGCGATCTGGCACGACATCGCGCCGGAGGGCAGGGCGGAGTTCTATGCCTGGCATGGCGAGGAGCATATGCCGGAGCGGGTCGGCATCCCCGGCTTCCTGCGCGGGCGCCGCTATGTCGCGATCGACGCCGATCTCGAGTTCTTCAATCTGTACGAGGCGCAGACCGTCGAGGTGCTGAAGGGGCAGGACTATACGACCAGGGTCAACGCGCCGACGCCGTGGACCTTCTCGGCGGTGAAGCATTTCCGCTCGGTGGCGCGCGCGATCTGCCGGGTGTCCCACACCAGCGGTCCGGCCCAGGGCGGGCTGATCGCGACCTTGCGCTATGACGTGCCTGACAACATCGCCTCGGCTCACAAGGCGGCCCTGCTGCGCGGGCTGGTGCCGGATCTGCTCGCGACGCGTGGGGTGGCAGGTGTCCATCTGCTGACCGCGGACGCCCAGGCGAGCGGCGTTGCCACCGCCGAGCAGAAGGCTCGCGGCGTCGCCAATGCCGTGCCGCGCTCGGTGCTGCTGCTCGAGGGTTGGGGCGACGAGGCCGAATTCATCGCGCTGGCGCGCGAGTCGCTGTCGGCTGAGGAGTTGCAGGCGCTCGGCGGCGAGGGGCCGTTCTCGCTCGGCCTCTACCGCCATCAGATCACCCGGGCAAAGACCGCCTGGAGCGCCGGCTGATGAGCGCGCGCTACGATCTTTCCGGGCGTCATGCGGTCGTCACCGGCGGTGCCGGCGGGCTCGGCCGCGGCATCGCTCGCGCGCTGATCGAGGCCGGCGCCAGCGTCACCCTCTGGGACCAGGATGCGGACAGCCTGTCACAGGCCGTCTCCGAACTGGGGCGCCGGGCGAGCCTGCGTCAGCTCGACATTCGCGACGTCAACGCGGTCGAGGCAGCGGCTGATGCTGCGGTTTTCGCCCATGGCCGCATCGACATCTTGGTCAACAACGCGGGCGTGCTCGGAGAAGTCAAACCGATCTGGGAGACGACGCCAGACAACTTCCAGCGCGTGCTGCAGGTCAATCTGTTCGGTGCCTATCTGGTGACGCGGGCCATCGTCGGCCGGATGCTGCGACAGGAGCCCCGGCGCGCGCCGGATGGCCATCCGCTGCGCGGTCATGTCGTCAACATCGCCTCGATCCAGGGCAAGGAGGGCATGGCGATGGCCGCCGCCTATTCCGCCTCGAAGGCGGGTTTGATCGCGCTCACCAAGAGCGTCGCCAAGGAGACGGCGAAGGAGGGCATCATCGTCACGGCGGTGACGCCGGCGGCCGCCGAGACCGCCATGGCGAAGGAGATTTCGGCCGAGCGGCGCGCCGACATCATGTCGCGCATCCCGATGGGGCGCTTCGTCGAGGTGGCGGAGGTGGCGCGGCTGGTGCTCTGGCTCTCCAGCGACGACTGCTCCTTCTCGACCGGCGGCATCTTCGATCTCTCTGGCGGCCGCGCGACCTACTGAGCCGCGCCTTTCGGCGGCGCACCGGCTGCATACCCCGTCTGCGGGGGGCGTTCCCGGCTTCCATTCGGCGCTTGGCCTGTGCCAGCATGGCCGCATCGGCGGCCCCGCCGCGGGATTCCAGGAACAGATCCATGCTTTCGGTTCGCGATATCGCTCGCCGCGTCGCCAGTGGCGCCATTTCCGCCCAGGCTGCCCTTGCCGACAGCGAGCGGCGAATCGACGAGCGCGACGGCGACCTGCGCGCCTTTGCAGCCCGCCCCGAAAGCCTGAAGGTCGGCGAGGGGCCGCTGGCCGGCATCGCCGTCGGCGTCAAGGACATCATCGACACCGCCGATCTGCCGACCGGCATGGGCGCTGCGATCTATGACGGCAACCAGCCCAGGGCCGATGCGCCGATCGTGATGGCGCTCAAGGCAGCCGGTGCGACCGTGGCCGGCAAGACGCAGACCACGGCCTTCGCCTTCCTCGATCCCGCCCCGACCCGCAATCCGCATGATCCCTCGGCCAGCCCCGGCGGCTCCTCGGCCGGTTCGGCCGCGGCAGTCGCCGCCAGCCTGATCCCGCTTGCGATCGGTACCCAGACCGGCGGCTCGGTGATCCGCCCGGCCGCCTATTGTGGGGTCGCGGCGATCAAGCCGTCCTACGGGCTGCTGCCGACGGTCGGCGTGAAGCCCTTCTCCTGGTCGCTCGACACGCTCGGCCTGATGGCCGCCAGCGCCGACGATCTCGGTTTCGCGCTGGCTGTGCTGACCGGCAGGCCCGATCTCGACGCGCCCGAAACCACGCTCGATGGGCTGAGGCTTGGCCTCTGCCGGCAGGAATTCATCGACAGGCCTGAACCGGCTTGCGAGGGGGCGCTGCAGCGGATCGCCGATTTCGCCCGCAAGGGCGGTGCGACTGTGCTGGACATCGCGACGCCGGCCGAGCTCGCCGAGACCTTCCATGCCCATGGCCCGCTGCAGAACTGGGAGGCGACACAGGCGCTCGCCTGGGAATACGCCAATCATCGCGAAGACCTGCCGCCGAAGCTGCGCGCCTATCTCGACGAAGCCCGCGCCACAACGCCCGGCGAATATGACGTCGCCCGTGGCACTGCCCGGCGCGGCCGGCATGCGGCCGAGCGCTGGTTCGGTGAGGTCGATCTTGTCCTGACCTATGCCGCGCCGGGCGAGGCGCCGGAGACGCGCGCTTCGACCGGCGATTCCAAGTTCAACCGGCTCTGGACGCTGCTCGGCACGCCCTGCCTGACCGTGCCGCTGATGCGAGGCCCGCGTGGCCTGCCGGTCTCCTTCCAGCTCGTCGGCCGTTTCGGCGACGATGCTCGCGTCATCGCCGTGGCGCGGGCGCTCGAGCGCCTGATCCTGATGCCGGCATGACGATGTCTCGGCAAGATCTGGGCGCTGGTCCCGCATGGGACAATATTGCACTGCAACAACTTTGGCTTGATTGTGGCGGAAAGGATTTATGCTGCACTCCACAATACTAAAAGCTTCTGCCTGGAAGGTCTTGTTCGGGACTATCCACAAAGCAGTTCAATGATTTAACCACTGATTAAGAACGCTGCTCTGGTGCGGCGCTCGCTGCGGCGACGCAGCCACTTGCGGCGGCCGCCGTTTCTGCTAGCTTCCATGTCAGGTCAATGACAAGGAGGGTTCACATGAACCTCGCGCTAAGTCTCGACCGGTTGGCCATGGGAGCAGCTTTCGCGCTGGTTCTGGCGATCGTGATCGGAGCGTTCTGACGAGGAAGTCAGTCTCGAGTCGAAAAGACCGATAAGCCAATTGGAGAGCGTCGCGGGAGAGGCCCCGCGGCGCTTTTCCTTTGGGGCTCGTCAGATCGGCGGCGGGCGATGAAGCCGCTCAGCTTTCCGGGCAGGAATTTTCCGTCACTTGCCAGGACATCAGATTCGTGACGCGTCCGCAGGTGGCGAGGCGGCGCCCCATGGTGGTGCGGATGCAGGACATGCTGCCTTCCGCGATCTTCTTGCCGTCGTTCCAGCAATAGCAATAAGGCTCGGGCGCCTGTGCCAGGCGCGGCCTGTCGAGCGCGACGGCTTTCTCCTGCGCCCGGACAGGGGAAGCCGACAGTAACAGGATCGTCGCAGAAAACGCCGACAACAGCAGCGTTGCTGCACCAGAGCGCGGTAGCCTCCGAGGGGATCGGACCATGGCTCGCTCCTGTCGTTCGCTGGATCAGCGTGACGGTGCGGCAACGGTAGCATAGTGAAGCCGGCAACCCAATATGATCGGGGCCTGTCCGTCGAAGGTTCAGCTCAGGCCCACCTTGCGAAAGTCGTACGACCCGACCATATTTCGGGTCCAGTGAGCCGATCCCGGCTCCGGGAGGAACCATGTCACTGATTTCGCTCGCCCGTCGTGGACGTGCAGTCGCCCTCATCGCTGGCGCTCTTCTGCTGGTGCCGATCATTGCCGAGGCCGCTCCGGGCGGCCGCAGCATGGGCAGTCGCGGCTCGCGCAGCCAATCGCAGGTCGCGCCGACGCCGACCGCGCCTGGCTCGTCGTTCCAGCGCAGCCCGACGCAGGCCCCCG